>NZ_JAIEME010000062.1 GCF_019752415.1 Nitrosomonas sp. | reverse complement strand
GCTCTTCCGATCTACACATTGGGCACGATATTGCGCCAAGAGGCAATCTCGATCTTCATGCCAAGGCCGGCCAAAATACCCGTCATGTTCGAGATGGTTTGTTCCAGTGACAGGTCTTTCCCTAAAATGTAAGTGCTGGAATCGCCTTCTGATCGACCCATCAGCAGGATTTGTGTGTCTTCGTCGAGGCTCTTAATCGGTTCGATTTTAAACTTAGGGCCAGTTTCCACTACTTTTTTCACTGTACAGCGGTCAATCGATCTTAAGATACCTTGGCGATCTTTATCAGAAATATTTTCTGGCAGCTCCACTTGGATTTGAAAGATTTGGTTATAACGATTTTCAGGATCAACAATATTGTTCTGCGACAGCCTGATGTTTTCAGTAGGAATGTCACGGGACAAACAATACACCCGCACAAAATAGCCCGCACAAAGGGCCGATGAAGCCAAGAAATAATCAAACGGACTGGGTGCTGAGCCATCCCCTTTGTAGCGAATAGGCTGATCAGTGATGACAGTGAAATCATCAAACTTAGCTTCAAGTCTGAGATTGTCGAGAAAATTAACTTTGATTTCCATTGAATAGTGTCCAGAATCGTGCGCCGCAATGCGGAAGCGTTTTAAACCTTTTTCTACGTTAGGTTTCCAGCGGCTGCCAACGGCGAGTTGATCTTAAATTAGAGGGATTATCTGGCTTTTCGCAGCAATCATCTTGGGTGTTGGGTAAATTACTAGGAAAAATGGTTCCAGAATCAAGAATCCTTATACTTACGAACAATAACTCCAATCGTCGTCGGGTGCAATTGATAGAATTCGCCGATTTCTCGTTGGCTGTATGCGCCGGTTTTGTAAGCGGCAATGATCGCTGCTGTGCGGTCTTCATGTTGCGCTGCAATCTCAGACAGAGGCTTTGCAATCGGCCGCTTTTGCTGCTGGGGTATATTTAAATCGTCTTTTTCCTTGCCGATTCTTTTTTGCATTTCAGTGACGAAAGCGGCATCCCCTAAATAAATTTGTCCCTTCAAATTCGACCAGATTTCAGGTTGATGTTGCACGCCTTTCAGGACAAATTGCCGATACCGCTCCATTGCAATTCTCCTTTGCTTCCCAAACAAAGACAAAATCCAGTCAGTTGTCAGCCATTCAGGTTTAGGAGCATCACCCGCCATCGCCGGATAACTGCTCCACGGCCAATCTTCAAGCCGTTTGACCATGCCTTTGGCTCTTAACGGATTCAGAACAACATAACGGGAAAGCTCAAGCAAATAGCAATCTTTATCCACTAGGATTGCTTTGTAACGTCCTTGAAAAAGATGACCGCCACGTCCATGCCGGCGATTCGATGCCTGGGTATAAACACCATTGAGCTGGCGCATACCTTTTGACAAATTGCCGTCAAGCGTTTCAATGATGAGATGATAATGGTTATCCATCAAACAATAACCATGGCACAGCCAGTTAAAATCAGATACAACCGTTCCAAGAATTTCTAAAAACCTTACCCGGTCATCATCATCTTCAAAAATGGCTTCGCGGCGATCTCCACGCGATGTGACGTGATACAGCGCATTCGGGAATTCTAAACGGAGTGGTCTTGTCATGGATGCAGTATACATCTACTTTCTTTGTTCGCGACCTGACCCCTTTCTGCCCTTTCTGCTCCGCCGGACGGCGGAGCTCAGTCGCCGTCTTCATTCTCCCTCGCCAGTTGCGACTTGAGTATATAGGCATCGACGTCGAAGTCGGTACTGTCCGCAACCGCAGTCTGGACTAGGGGCGGGATGCGCTCCCGTTCCTCCTCGGTCTCAAACTTTGAGAAGCCGGCCGCGGCCGCCTCGGCGAACAGTTTATCCGTCAGCCGCTCTGCCCGCGTCTCGTGACTCTCGATGTCGGGATTGGTGCCTGGAGGAATGTTTTCCTCGATCCAGGTCTCGACCCACCTTAGGAAGCGCTTGCTCATGACTGTCCACCCATCTCCTGCGTTGTATTCGGAGCCGCTTTCCCGGCCCACTGTGACCCACCCGATATTTCGATCCAAGTGAATGTAAGCCTACCACATAGCATTGACTGATTCAATTGCAGGTTGATGCATTGTAGAGAACAAACAAAAAACGGTGTCAGGTCTATAACCAAGAATTATTGTTCTTACGGCATTAAGGGTCTTGATAAATTAAAAATGCACGTATTAATTCGCGACCTGACCCCTGCAGTTCTGTTGCTTTGCTGCATTGCGGATGGGGCTGCGCTTATCCTCCTACCTTGCTTTCAAAATACAGGTGATGCTTTCATTGGCGACCAAAGCACTCGATCCTCAAGATCTGGAGCGATTCTTCGAACAACAGAACGCACAACATCGTAAAAGTACTCCGGCGCATATGGATCGACGTAGATTGCATCGACGATTGGCTCCAATGGCCAATCAACGGGAATGCCCGGTGGACAAAACTCGTGCGGCAATCCCCAATTGTCAGGAACCCTGATTTTTACAAGCCGCACTTCCTGCTCATGAGCGAAACTAACTCGCTTGTGCATGACAGGGTAGAAAAGATTGCCTGACGGAATCACCTGCGCATCGTAGTCAATGTATGTAACGCGCCCGATATAGAGTTCGGAATCTTGCGCAACCGATTCGACGAGTTTGCTATAGCTCGTTTGAATCGCAACACCGTTATTGTCGGGGCAATACAAGCGCCACATAGCTTCGGACTCTAGGTCTCCAAGGTACCAACAATTGACATAGAGTTGCCTGCGCTCCTTCTGATTCTTGATTCGCATTTGGCGATTTTGCTCAATGAACAAAGGCATTGCCGCTTGGAACTTCTTAGTACCCAAGTCGTCGCCAAACTCTCGGACTAGCTGATACCGATGCATGGCAAGTAATCGCTGATCCTCATATGTTGCCTGAACTCTTGGCGTAGAGCCTTCGTGCGGGTCGCTCAGCGAATCTAAACTCGCCAAATATAATCTTTGGTTATCCAGCAACCAAATGAACTTAGCGAGATCAAGGTATCTCCACGTCCGTACGGAGCCGTCTGCTGGCTGTGGGAAACACGTATGTTCGAGCTTATTCTTTTGCGTCGGTTCGGTCATTGCAAAAATCCGGGGTCACAAAAAAATCTGCGGTCAGGTCCAGAATCAAGAATAGCTAATCGTAATAACGTAATAACACAACCCCTTCACAATCTGGCACGCAGCCATCACCTGCTGCACCCGCATCGGCCAAATCCCTTTCTCAATCGCTTCCCGGCCATCGAACGCAATATAACTCTGCCGCCCATAATGCGGTAGCGGACGTATTAGCGTTTCGAGTGACGCGGCATCTTTTGCGGACACGATGGCCAGTGATGCGCCGTCGGCGCGAGCCAGTGTCCAGGCTTGCGCGGTGCCTTTTTTGTTGATTTCATCCGGTCTGGCTGGCAATTGTTTGGCGGCAAGCCAGGCATCGATTTCAGGTTGCAGGCCGATGACGAGTGTGGGCGCTGCGGAGAGTCGCTGATTGGCTGCGATGAGTTTGGGTACGCGCTGTTGCAGTTTGCTGGCGAGGGTCTCTGCGATTTTGCGGATTTCTCCTTTGTCAGTTAAAACAATAGTTTCGGTGGTGGGATTAACCATCACTTCGCGCAGGATGGGTGGCGCCTCATTAGGCGCTAATTGGCGAAACAAGCGTAAATCCGGATCGAGTGAGACGGATAACGGTTTATCCGGCAATGTCAGTGTGAATGTCTGCTGCTCTTGGTTTAAATCGAGCCATTGAATTTCTGTTTTTTCCTGACTCTGGATCGCAATCGAAACCCGAAGTTGATACGCCGGTTCGGATTGTTTCAGTGTGATTGATAGCCCATAGCCTGAATCCGCCGGAGTGTTTTTCGCTTCGCTGATAGTGATTTCCGGTGCGCCGGTACGTTCCAGCCATTGCGTGAAGAACGGTTGCAGATTTTTCCCTGAAATCATTTCAAACATTTTCTGCAGATGTTGCCAAGAAGTGACTTTGAAGCGCTGAACAGCCCACAATCCTTGTATGCCGAGATTAAATACCGTTTCACCCAATTCATCCCGTAGCATAAAGAAAAACATCGCCGCTTTGTTATACCCGACAATCTTCGATGCGCTATGCGTGCGTGAGGTAAATGCAGTCAGTGCTGCATCCTGTCCCGGCTGCAATGCGGCAAAGTCACGCAACCAGCCCAGGCGCATTTCACGCGCGGCTTCGCTGCTTTCCTGTTCTTTATACGCATAATCGGCCATGAAAGTAGTCAGTCCTTCCGACCAGTTGCCGCTCCTGTAATCCGGATAAACCCCATTGCCCCACCAGTTGTGCAGCACTTCGTGGCCAAGCGAGGTGTCGCGGATAAACGGCAGTTGCAGCACATTGATGCCGAGGTAGGTCAATGTCGGCATGCCAAAACCGGTCGGCGTGGGACTCGAGACAATGCTGAACTCGGTGTACGGGTACTCGCCTATCCATTTTTCATACAGGATCAGATAGCGTTTGACGGATTCCAGATAGTCGCGCGACAAATTGCTGATTTGCGGATGGAAGTAGGTGCGCAGTTGAATCGGCCGGTTGTTGATATTTGGGTACGTCTGCGTTTCAATTCCATACGGCCCGGCCATCAAATCAATTCCTTCGGCGGGATGAGAAAATTCAAAAGCGGCACGATAGCCTTGTGCCGACTCGCTCTCTTCAATTAACCGCCCTGCCACGAGGCCACGCTGCCCGGCAGGCAATTCCAGTGTGACTTTATAGCGCGCCAATCCGTCCGCAACGCGTGGATACCAACCGGATGCATCGGGTAAAAAGGTACCGGCTTCACCGCTGACTGCAACCGGTCTACCCAAAGTCTGCTGGTGATCGAGTGAGTCGTCCAGTTGCGCCAATTTCCCCCGCCAATGAATCTCAAACTGATGCTGTTGACTGAAATTAAAAGGGATCTTCCAAACATGCGGCTGATTGGCCTGTTCACGTCCGATGCCCAGTAAACTGCCATTAAATAGCGCTTCGGTGACTTCAAATGCCTGCCCCAGCACCAGGTTAATTTCCCTGGGATTTTTAACCGTGATGATGCTTTTGCCTTCGATGGTACGGGCGGTGGGGTCGATCCGTACTGTTATATCGTAATCAGTCTCGTTATATTGGACAGGGGCCGCAAAAGCAGTCTGTGCAACGCTGCCGATGAATAAAAAAATGAGGAAATTTCTGATGAATGTACGGCCTGTCATAAGATAATGGAATGTTGATTAATGTTTGAGTAATGGAAACTTGGCGATGATTTGCATTTCTTGATCATCTCTTTTTATTTTGAGTGGCATCCAGGTTCCCGGCGCCTGACGTTTCACGATGGTGACAACATCCTCGGTATTTTTAAGCGGTAGCCCGGCCATTTCAAGAATCACGTCCGAATCCTGCAACTTGGCAGCCTCGGCTATGCTATTTTTCTCAACTTGCAGCACCACAGCCCCGCCTCTGCCCATTTCAAAGCGGATACCCAGCCGCTGGAATTGCGGCTGAAAAGATTCGGAAACGTTGGGCAGAACGCCAAACACGGCATCTGCCACACCTTTCACCAGATTTTTACAGGATTTATCGCGGTCCCACGGCAACAACGCAGTAACATTCTGCACGCCCAAGTCATGCAACTGATGGGTAACACCAAAACCATGCAGCACATGGCCTGCACCCATGACACCGACAACCAACGGTTTTTCTGAACCGGTAGATTCCGCTAAAGCGCGGTGCAAAACCTGCGCCATGGCGCGATCCCACAATTGCTGTCCGGAAATAAAGCGTCTGAAATCCGGATCATCCTGCTTCATTTCCCCTTTCTGCTTATCTTTGCGATCATGCTGCTTATAAATCGGAAACAAATAATCCAAATAGGCTTGGCTTGGTTCGGCAGGCCGTGTCAATCCTTCACGTTGTTCTATTGAAACACCATAAAAACCCTTTTCCGACACCAGACGTCGCAAACTGGCTTCAATATTCAAAGCCCTCATTGGGATATGATTCATGCGCGCAAAATGAAATAAGGGCAGATACAAATTGGCATCGGTATTCCAAACCCGGTCCCATTCCGCCGCCCGCAGAAATTCTTTTTCTGTTAACTCACCCGCGACCCACTTGTCCAATACCGCCTGCACCCGGCGCGGAAACATTTCAAACCCGATCACCATATTCGGACGCACCGCATGTAAGGCAACCAGCGTTTGTAATTGCCAGCGGTGATGATCCGCATTGACATGCGTCTCACCCAGCAGCACCACTGAGGCTTTCGCCGCGCGCGAGATGACATCCTGCTGCGTGGTCGGACCGGAGCCTGGAATCACCCAATTCCCCAATGGTACGCAATCTTTCGGCGCGGGCTTTTTTGCCGGTGTAATGGCAGCCCAACTATTACTCCAGCACAAACTCAATAGCAATGCGGTCAAGCTCAAAATTCTGTTGCGGCGGCTTATACTAAAATTTGTCATTTCTGATCATCCTGTTAACAGATCAATTCCTAAGAAAACACCGTTGATTTCGTCCAAAGTTCGACAAGCCTATCACGAACGGAATGAACACATTGCCGTTCGCTTTGAGCTGTTGTTACCCTACCCACTTACGCGCATTTCTGAACAGGCGCATCCACGGGCCATCTTCAGTCGAGCCAAATCGCGCGTTGGGGTGCCAGGAATGTTGCGATACCCGGAACACCCGCTCCGGATGCGGCATCAGCACATTAAAACGTCCATCGGACGTGGTTAACCCGGTTATTCCCTGTAACGATCCATTCGGGTTATAAGGATAATTCTCGGTAACTTGCCCGTGATTATCCACAAAACGCACCGTCACTAACGACGCAGCATTCTCCGGTTGCGCGGAAGAAAATTCAACCCTGCCTTCACCATGCGCCACGGTAATCGGCATCCGGCTGCCTGCCATGCCATCAAAAAACAACGACGGGCTTTGCTGTATTTCCACCATCACAAAGCGCGCCTCAAATTGCTCCGACACATTGCGCTTAAAGCGCGGCCAAGCTTCAGCACCGGGAATGATTTCATGCAAATTGCTCATCATCTGACAGCCATTGCAAACTCCCAGCGCAAACGTATCGGTACGCTGGAAAAACGCCTCAAATTCATGACGTGCGCGGGAATTAAATAAAATCGACTTGGCCCAGCCTTCGCCTGCACCGAGTACATCACCATAGGAAAATCCGCCGCACGCGACGAATCCTTTGAAGTCTTTTAGCGACACACGCCCTGCGATGATATCGCTCATGTGCACATCGATCGCAGTAAAACCTGCCCGGTCAAAAGCCGCCGCCATTTCCACATGGCCATTCACACCTTGCTCGCGCAAGATCGCCATGCGGGGACGCACTCCGGTCTGAATGTACGGCGCGGCAATATCTTCATTCGCATCAAAACACAGTGCAACCTGCAGACCGGGATCAGCGGCATCCAGAATGCGATCATATTCCTGTTGCGCACAAACCGGATTGTCGCGCAGTTTTTGCATCTGATACGTGGTTTCTGACCAGGCACGCTGCAAATCGATCCGTTTTTCTGCCAGCACCGGTTTGTTATTGCGCATCAGGCGGATTTCATCGGTTGCATTCAGTTGTCCGATGACAAAACTGGCATCGCGTAACCCGGCTTCGGTTAACACCTGCATGACTTCCTGACGCTGCGCGGTTTTAATCTGCAAAACAACGCCCAATTCCTCATTGAACAGCACAGCAAACAAACGTTCCAGGAAGCGACCGCCCAATTGCTCGGGCCGCAATTCAGATCCGTCGATATCACTACACTGCGCGTCAAAACACAACTGATCCAGATTCACCGTCACTCCGGTATGCCCGGCAAACGCCATTTCGCACAACGTCACAAACAGACCGCCGTCGGAACGGTCATGGTAAGCCAATAGCTTGTGTTCCAGATTAAGCTGTTGGATCGCGGCAAACAGCGCCTTGAGTTTGGCGGCACCGGCTTCACCGTCGATATTCGGCGCGGCATTACCGACTTGTTTATACACTTGCGCCAGCGCTGAACCGCCCAGACGATTCTGCCCGTGACCCAGGTCTATCAGAATCAATTCGCTGTCACTGCAATCGGTGCGTAATTGCGGCGTCAAAGTTTTGCGCACATCGGTGACACTAGAAAATGCGGAAATGATCAGTGATAAGGGTGCGGTCACTTCTTTGCGGATCTTCGTATGCGTCTTTTGATCAGTCTCTTCCCAGGCGGTCTTCATCGACATCGAATCTTTCCCTACCGGGATGCTGATTCCCAGTTGCGGGCACAATTCCATGCCGACGGTATACACCGCATCATATAACCCGGCATCTTCACCCGGATGACCGGTCGCCGCCATCCAATTGGCTGAAAGCTTGATATTGCCGATCTCAGCAATCGCCGCAGCAGCGATATTGGTGATCGCTTCGCCAACTGCCATCCGCGCTGCCGCTGCGGGATCAATCAACGCCAGCGGCGTGCGCTCGCCGATGGCAAATGCCTCGCCGAGATCAGTCTGATACCCCATGCTGGTCACCGCGACGTCGGCGACCGGAATCTGCCACGGGCCGACCATTTGATCGCGAGCCGTCATGCCGCCGACACTGCGATCACCAATCGTGATTAGAAAAGTTTTATCGGCCACCGCAGGCAGACGCAAAACCCGGTAGGCGGCTTCGGTCAAATCCGTACCAGACCAATCGAGTGCCGGATGTATTCTGCCGCCGTGAACAACAGTGCGGGTCATTTTGGGCGGTTTTCCCAGCAATACCGACAACGCCATATCGACAGGCGGTATTGCAGACTCCTGATCAATCACCAGCAATTGTTCATCAGCGGTTGCCTCGCCCACGACTGAAAATGGGCAACGCTCGCGCGCGCAGATGCTTTGAAACAGCGGGAGCGATTCCGGTTTGATGGCCAGCACATAACGTTCCTGCGCTTCGTTACTCCAGATCTGCATCGGTGACATGCTGGATTCCTCGGAGGGAATATCCCGTAATTTAAAACGCCCGCCTCTGCCGGAGTCGTGCACCAATTCCGGAAATGCATTGGATAAACCACCCGCGCCAACATCATGGATGAATAAAATCGGATTGCCTGCACCGGTTCTTTCCAACTGCCAGCAACGGTCAATGACTTCCTGGGCGCGCCGTTCCATTTCCGGATTGCCGCGTTGCACCGAGTCAAAATCCAGTGCTTCCCGATTGGTACCGGTATCCATGCTGGAAGCCGCGCCACCGCCCAATCCAATCAGCATACCTGGCCCGCCCAGTTGAATCAGCAAGGTACCGGGCGGAAATTTTTCTTTGAGCACATGCCGGTCCGAAATCTGCCCGATACCGCCGGCCAGCATGATTGGTTTGTGATAACCGCGCATCTCGCCAGCAACCCGCTCCTCGAAGGTGCGGAAATAGCCCGCCAGATTAGGCCGCCCGAACTCGTTATTAAACGCCGCACCGCCGACCGGTCCTTCCAGCATGATCTGCAACGCAGAAGCAATGCGCCCGGGTTTGCCATACGTTGACTGGCCATCGGGATTGGAACGATCGTATTCCCACGGTTGCGCATAACCGGGAATATTCAAATTGGACACCGAGAAACCGGACAGACCGGCTTTCGGTTTGGCGCCACGGCCGGTTGCACCTTCATCGCGAATTTCTCCGCCGACACCGGTAGCAGCGCCGGGAAAAGGTGAAATAGCGGTTGGGTGGTTATGCGTTTCGACTTTCATCAATAGGTGTGTTTTTTCTTGGGCGTAACCATAAACCTGCTGGTTACCCGGATAAAAACGCGTTATCTCCGCCCCTTCGATAACGCTGGAATTATCGGCATACGCCACAATCGTGCCTTGCGGATGCGTTTGATGCGTGTTGCGGATCATCGCAAACAGCGATTTGTCTTGCGATTTGCCATCCACAATCCAATCCGCATTAAAAATTTTATGGCGGCAATGCTCAGAGTTCGCCTGGGCGAACATCATCAATTCCACATCCGTGGGATTGCGCGCAGCTCGCGTGGTGAAATGATACGCCAGATACTCAATTTCATCCGCCGACAGCGCCAATCCCATGGCTTGGTTCGCCTGCCGCAACGCCTCGACACCACCGTTCATCACGTCAATGGTGTTAAGGGGCTTCGGCGCAAAATGTTGAAATAACTTGGCCGCATCATCGAATGAACCAAATACGGCTTCCGTCATCCGGTCATGAATGAGTGGCGCGAGACGTGCCTTATCCGCTGCAGAAAGTTTTGTATGACACTGAATATAAAACGCGATACCCCGTTCAATGCGCTCAATGGCTGTTAATCCGCAGTGGAGCGCAATATCCGTCGCTTTACTCGACCAGGGAGAAATGGTTCCAGGGCGTGGCAATACTAAAAAGAACTCGCCGGGATACGGAGTATTCTCCTGCGCCGGATCATTGTTGAGTAACTTTCTCAGCGCACCGAGCTCATCATCCTGCAGGTTTCGTGTTACCGGACAAAAATGCCAGTATTCCGTATGGATCGCGGATACTGGCAAATTCAGTATCTTAATTTCTTTAAGTAATTTTTCCAGACGAAACGGAGAAAGCGCACGTCCACCACAAAATTGGAGCATCAGAGGAAATAAGCGATTATTTAAAGATTGCAATTTTACACGAGAAGAGGTACTTATCGTGGATCATCCAGCGATACTGAAAATTATGACCATTGCCGATCCGGTATTTTTAACCGCCGAAATACGCGACATTGAACATCAGACCGCGATGCTTCCCAAACCGCCGCGCTTGATGGAAAAAGCAGGTTTGGCCGCGGCGCAAATCGTCCGTGATCAATTGCACAAAAACCCAAACCATCACGTCCTGGTGCTCGCCGGCCCGGGCAATAACGGCGGCGATGCCTTTGTTGTAGCGCGTTATCTGAAAGAATGGGGCAACGCGGTCACCGTAGTATTCATCGGCGCCCCTAATCGTGTTCCGCCGGATGCCAAACAGGCAATCCAAGCCTGGTTCGACATCGGCGGAGAAATTTCTGCCGACATCCCCGACGGCGATCAAAACTGGGATGCGGTGATCGACGGGCTGTTTGGCATTGGTCTGGATCAATCCCAGAACCGGCCGATTGCGGGCACATACCGGAAATGGGTGGAGACCGTCAATCAACTGAATGTTCCGATCGTGGCGCTAGACATCCCATCCGGCCTGGGCAGCGACGATGGCTGCATTTATGGCACAGCAATCCGCGCCACCACTACCGTGACATTTATTGGCCTCAAACCCGGTTTATTCACCAATTTCGGTCCCGAATATTGCGGCACTGTTCTGCTGCGCGAACTGGATATTCAACTCAATTCACCATCCGCACCACACACCTGGTTGCTCAATCAGAAACTCGCGCAATCGCTACTGCCACCACCCCGTTCCGCCAATAGCCACAAAGGTTCTTTCGGCAGCGTTGCAATCCTCGGCGGTTCTACCGGCATGGTCGGCGCAGCGTTGCTGGCAGGGAGAGCAGCCTTGCATCTGGGCGCAGGGCGCGTCTATTTGGGCTTATTGGCACAGGCTGTGCCGCCGGTCGATTTCTCGCAACCGGAACTCATGCTGCGCTCCGCGTCTGAGCTGTTCACGTTAAAACCCTTGAATTGTCTGGTGGTTGGCCCCGGTCTCGGCAATACAGCGGAAGCATTGTCCTGGCTGGAGAGTGCACTGAATAGCGAAGTGACGCTGGTACTCGATGCCGATGCGCTCAACCTGATTGCACAGCACCCTCATTTGGGCATAAAACTTTGCCAGCGTAACGCTCACAGCATTTTGACACCGCACCCCGCCGAAGCCGCCCGCCTTTTGAACACTGATACTGCCGCCGTGCAAAGCAACCGCATGAATGCCGTGCATCAAATTGCGCAACAGTTCAATTGCTACGTAGTATTGAAAGGCGCTGGCAGCATTTGTTGTTTCCCGGATGGAAAACGTTACCTGAACACCAGCGGCAATCCCGGACTCAGCACCGCAGGCACCGGTGATGTGTTAGCGGGCATGATCGGCGCGCTGATTGCACAAGATTTGAATCCAGATCAGGCACTATTACTGGCGGTCTACTTGCACGGTGCCGCAGCGGATCATTTGTTGCTGCAGAATCATGGGCCATTGGGAATGGTTGCGTCGGAGGTTATAGTTACTGCGCGGTTATTGTTAAATGAGTGGATCTATCAGGGATAAATAATGCAATGGTGTACCAGAGAGTGAGGTGGGCACTATAAGCAGCGTGACTTTCCTTTAGGGAAGCTCTGATTAAGTCCTTCGACAAGCTCAGGACGAACGGCAATGGACGAACGGTAATGTATTGATTACGTTCGTGGTGAGCTTGTCGAACCATGAATGCAATCAACTTAATAAGAATTCCATTAGATTTCATCACTACGCCACAACTGCGCGGCACCCCGTACGCCGGAGCTGTCGCCATGAACGTTTTTCAAAATCGGGGTAATAAACTCATCATTAAAGACATAATGCGCTACCCGCGCACGTCCTTCAGAATAAAATCTCTCTACGTTGGAAAGTCCGCCACCCAGCACGATGACATCTGGATCAAGGATATTCACCACCATGGCCATGGCGCGGCCAAAATGATCAAAAAAACGTTGCAGTGCAGCCTCTGCTAAAGCATCGCCTTGTGCTGCCAGCGCCACGATATCTCTGGCTAGCAATACACTGTCCCCGCCGTGACGTTGAAAATCAGCGGCCAATCCAGGACCGGAAATCAGCGTTTCAACACAGCCTTTATGACCACAATAGCAATCCGGCCCATCCAGCTCCAGGATATTATGACCCCACTCGCCACCAAGATGTTGCTGGCCTTGATGCAATTGTCCGTTGAACACGATGCCTCCACCCACACCGGTACCCATAATCACGCCGAACACTACGCCATTCCCTTTCCCCGCGCCATCCAGAGCTTCGCTCAAAGTAAAGCAATTGGCATCATTGGCAATGCGTAGCGGCCGATGCAGCAGTGTTTGCAAATCCTCAAGCAATGGCCGCCCATTCAAGCAGACGGTATTAGAATTCTTCATGGTGCCCGTTACCGCCGAAATAGCGCCAGGGGTACCGATTCCAATCGAACATTTCTTGCCCATCTCAGCTTCAAGCTCGCCGACAAGTTGCTTCACTGTGTGCAAAATAGCCTGATAACCTTCAGATTGCCGTGTATCCTCACGTTTTCTCAGCAATTCATGGCCATCATGATCCAGCACCACGCCTTCTATTTTCGTACCCCCTAAATCAATACCGATGCGCATAAGTCAATTTCAACAGTTGTTTCAACGCAACAATTTTGCTGGATTGTTCATTGCTTTGCAAAAAAATAGACCGCTCCGCCACAAGTAACGGTGAATTAAGTCCGCAGAGATTAATTGCGATTTTTCGAACTATTGCCTTATTTGTTATAGGGTTTCATTGATTATCCACAATTCCTGTGGATAAGTTTGTGAATAACTACCTGGTTTAAACAATTAACTGATAAATCTTCAAAGATTTCCTTAGATTGATTAATTATTTAACATTTTAATTATGTTATATCTATCAAATAGTTAATTACATCCTATCACCCTAATATGAAACCACTCAAAGTAATCTCTATAACTTATTAAATCTGTGGATCATTTGAATTGTCAAGAAATAGATTTTGAATTTAATTGCAGAAAAATGGGATCAAATATTAGCGCATCGCGCCGATGAAATACGACAATCACTTCACATTATTTTCCGCGCTAACATAGAAAGAAAAAATTTTTGGCTACTGATAAAGATTCTCTCAAGCATGAGCCGCCTGATTTCTCATCAATTCTATTGACATAAATTGCGCTATGCCACACCAAACCTTTCTCACAAAAAAACAAAACCCAGCAATCCCAATCCGTCCAATAGCATGGCATAAGCTTCTGGTTCTGGAATAGGCAACCGGGAAGTTGATGCCATCAGCAGCGCCGCTTGCCGGAGCGCTAACACATCCGCAACCATCGGCATCATTTTTTTATCAGGATAAAAAATACTACAAACCGACCAGCATTTAGATTAGCCAGTGCTCTCGCATTCCCGCCCACATTGGAATCCACATCAGATCCAAACTTGTTGAAGCTATAAACTTTTCTGGCCACTCACCGTTAAATATTAAAAACTTCGGATCAAGGTTTTGATCTGAATCATCCTAAAAACCCATTACAAACTCCACTCGTCATAATTGAATAAATGTTTAAATTACGCTTAAAGATCATTAAACAAAAAGTAAAGAGTCACCCGTCTCATACCAGTGATTTTCTTCGCAACTCTGGCCGTCTAATTCAAGAGAAATTTGACACAATTTTGGATAACGATGCATTACCCTTAGTCATTGCGCCCGTTATTTTTATTGTCCTTGCAGGCTTGGAGTGGTGGCTCTGGAATCTGGAGATATCCTCACCTTCCCCAGTTATTTTAGCAACTATCGCATTTGGCTTAGGTGCCTAATGGTCCTACAAATTACTGGGATATGGAAAATACGTGGATAAGCAGAAAGACATTAATGCAACCACGAATCAGAACCCAAAACTACACGACAAAAATGTATCGAATATTTCATAATCCAAAAGCATTTAGCCCGGATATTGCATAAATTGCACACACAGTCAGGTGTATGAATAACTACACCGCTTCCTCGAAAAATCCCTTATGAAACCACTATCATGCGCGATCATCGTGCGAATTCATGCAATATCCGGGTTAGAATTTGAACCTAAACGGTTTATACTCCTGGTTCGTTTCCTGGAAAATAAACTTCAAAATCAAAATGCCCAGTAAAGTGTATTACAACAGCGCTTGCCCCGTTTGCAATGCAGGAATCAAAGATCAGCGCAAACGCATGCAGGACTGTGGGGTTAACAATATTGAATGGGTCGATGTGCATAACAACCCGGATGCGGTTTCAGAGGTGGAGAGTTCGCTGGAGCAAGTGCGCGAACGATTGTATGTCAAAGATGACAAGGGCCAGCTTAATATTGGTATTGATGCATTTATCCAGCTTTGGCAGCAAACACCGAATCAGCGCTTGCTAGCCAGATTGTTTCAATTGCCCGTCATCCGGTCACTCGCACGAGTAGCCTATAACGGCTTTGCCTGGCTGCTTTATCGCTGGAATCGGGCATTAAAGCACTGGTAGCCCCTTCTCAACCCTGTTTATTCAAGAATATTCTGACATTACACCATTTTCCAGCCCAGATTGGCCTCGGCATAGAGCGGTATCAATTTCTCGCCTGCAAACTCAAATTGCCCCGGAACAAACCATTCTTCTTTTCTGAGTGTGATATAGCCAGCGTTGCGCGGCAATTGATAAAAATCTGCGCCATAAAAGCTGGCGAATGCTTCCAGCTTATCCAGCGCATCGGCTTGCTCAAATGCTGTCGCATATAACTCAATGGCTGCATGCGCTGTAAAAATCCCTGCACAACCACAGGCATTTTCCTTATTTGCTTGCGAGTGGGGCGCACTATCCGTGCCAAGAAAAAATTTTGGATTACCGCTAACCGCTGCTTCCAGAAGAGCTTGTCGATGAATTTCACGTTTCAATACCGGCAAGCAAAAGTAGTGTGGACGGATGCCCCCTTGAAAGATTGCATTGCGATTCAGCAATAGATGATGTGCGGTAATGGTGGCCGCGACCCGCCGGGATGCTTCGCTTACAAATGCCACGGCATCACGGGTGGTGACATGCTCAAACACAATGCGTAAATCCGGGAAACGCTGCGTCAGCGGCGCAAGTATCCGGTCGATAAAAACTTTCTCTCTATCAAACACATCCACATCGGAATCCGTCACTTCACCGTGCACCAACAATGGCAGATTGTTCTTCTCCATTGCTTCCAGGGCGGCATAGCATTTGGCGAGATCGGTCACGCCGGCAGCCGAATTCGTCGTAGCACCCGCCGGATACAATTTCACACCCTGCACTACCCCGCTTGCTTTTGCCCGGATGATTTCTGCTGGCGGCGTATTGTCCGTTAGATAGAGCGTCATCAATGGCTCAAAACCGGATTGCAGGGTTGCCGGCAATGCTGCCAGTATTCGTGCGCGATACGCCAGCGCCATATCGGTCGTTACAACCGCTGGTTTAAGGTTCGGCATGATGATGGCGCGCGCAAATTGTTTTGCCGTATAAGGTAGCACGGCGCGCAGCTGCTCGCCGTCGCGCAAATGCAAATGCCAGTCATCAGGGCGAGTAATGGTTATGCTGGTCACGTTTTATCAGGTGTTATTTTGATTGATTGAATTATAACGCAGCCATTTCGGCTATTCACGATATCCTTTCGCCTTCAAATCCAGCGCCAATTGATAAAGTGTATTTTTGTTTTCGCCAGTAATCACTGTGGCCAGCTTAACTGCCTGCTTTAATGGCAATTCAGCGAGCAAACATTCTAATGTATGCCGGGCGTGTTCGCTGATCTCGGATTTATCCAAGATTTCTGCACCGGATAACAACAAAACAAACTCGCCTTTTTGCTGATTGGTATCTGCCTGGAGCCAGGCAAGTGTTTCTTCCAGCGTGCCCGTGTGGATCGTTTCAAATAGCTTGGTTAATTCCCGGGCGATGGTCAGTTGGCGTTGTGCCCCAAAGGTATCCATCATATCAGCCACGCATTCCAGAATACGATGAGGTGCTTCATAAAATATCAACGTGCAACACTGCGATTTTAATGCAGTCAATTCACGTTTACGCAATCCGGTTTTAGCGGGCAAAAAACCATAAAACAGAAAATGAGGATTCGTAATACCGGCTGCTGACATTGCACAAACAGCAGCATTAGCACCAGGAATCGGAATAACCGGATAACCCTGCTCCCGCACCTGTTTCACCAGAATCGCACCGGGATCGGAAATACCGGGAGTACCTGCGTCTGTCACCAAAGCAACACTTTTTCCGGATTTCAATAGTGTCAATATTTTGTCAGTAACTGCCGTTTCATTGTGTTGGTGCAAGCTGACCAGCTTTGCCGTGATGGAATGCGCTGTCAACAAATGTCTGGAATTTTGTATATGCTCAGCCGCTACCACATCCACTTTTGCCAGCACATCCAACGCACGCAAGCTGATATCGCTTAAATTTCCTATTGGTGTAGCAACCACATATAATGCACTTTTTTCCAGCATAATCCTCACTATGCAACGTTTTCTGACAATTGTTCTGGCGCTAATCTTTGCACTATACGGCAGCCAGATGGCAATGGCCACTCATCCGGAAGAACATTCTGAGCCGTACAGCGCATCCGAACCGCCACTAGTGCCGCATATTGCACTGCTACTACCGCTAGAGTCGCCAGCATTTGGAGTGGCTGCCAACATCGTAAAAGACGGCTTTGTGGCTGCCACAATGCGCGGACAACCACTACCATTGATCATCCGGATATATTCCACCACGGACGACCCGCTCGATACTCTCGTTACTTATTATGAAGCAGTAACTGCTGGCGCTGTATTCGTTGTGGGGCCACTTACCCGCGATGGTGTTTCGGCCACGGCTTCCAGCAGCCAGTTGAAAGTACCAACTTTAGCATTGAATACAGTCGATAATACTGCAACATTGCCACCAAAATTTTATTTGTTTGGCCTGCAAATGGAAACAGAAGCCAGTCAAATCGCGAAATGGGCGCAGAATAGTGACAGAAACCATGCCATCGTCATCAGCGATGACGGCCCGTTATCCAAACGCTTGCAGAATGCTTTCATACAACGATGGCAAAGTGAGGAAGGAAAAACCGCTGAATCATTCCGCTATTCCGAGGACCCAGCCAGACTGCAGCAATTTCGCAACTTGACAGCAGGCAACAATCATTTGGTTTTCCTGGCTCTGGATTCCGCCAAATCACGAGTGCTGCGGACATACCTTGACCCGGATGTGCCAGTGTATGCCACATCGCAGATTTTTACCGGCGCCAACAACTTCCTGCTCAATAATGACCTGAATGGCATACAGTTTCTCGATATGCCTTGGTTAATACAACCCGATCATCCTGCTGTCATGGCCTACCGCCACACCGACAAAGCCCAGAGTCCCGATATGGAAAGGCTTTATGCCTTGGGTATTGATGCGTTCCGCTTGATGACCTACCTACTGCAGCCACAATCCGTTGAAGAAATTTCTTTTGACGGTGTAACCGGGTATATTCATTTTGCACCACCCAATCAATTTGTCCGCGAAGCCGTTTCTGCTCAATTTGAGCAAGGAAAAATCCAACTTCTGGATGTACAAAAAAATTCCATTGAAAATGAAGGGCAGTGATGCCGAGCAAGTAGCCGTATCGTATCTGCAACGGCAACATCTGCTGCTGATTACAAAAAACTATCGTTGCCGTTTTGGAGAAATTGATCTGATTATGCGTGACGGCACCACTTTGGTTTTTATCGAAGTCCGCATGCGAGCCAATGAAATGTTCGGCGGCGCTGCGGCCAGTATCACACCGGCAAAACAGGCCAAACTACTGCGCACGGCACGGCATTATTTATCTGGATTGAACAACGAGCCGCCCTGCCGTTTTGATGCGTTACTGTTATCGGGTATGAATGGACAAGAGATTGAATGGATTAAGAATGCGTTTGGTGAGTGAATTATTAGTTTCTGAATGCCAGATTCTTAGTGAGAAACACAAAACCCAAGTTCGCCCGCCATGAAACGGGACATTACACTGCTGTCCCTTTAGCGAAAAGTGCTACGGCCCGATTCAGGCCTAATTGGCACAATAAGTTTTCACCTAACTTGCAAAACGAAGCGTGATATCGTGGAAAATATTTCTGAACAAGTTCATCGTTTTTAGCACCTGGGTAAGGCAAAACTAATTGGCTGGAAAATATAAAGTAGATGACTGGATAGGTTTTGGGTAAGCACTGCTACTCGATACTTTCTTTGTCGCACTCCACCGAAAACCGGTAACCAGTTCCCCGCACTGTTTGTACCAAATTCTCTTTATCTACCGCTTCAAGAATTTTTCGCAGCCTGCGAATATGGACATCCACTGTTCTGTCCTCGATAAAGACGTGATCGCCCCAAACGCGATCAAGCAGTTGTGAACGTGTATGAACACGTTCTTTATATGCCATCAAAAAATGCAACAAACGAAATTCTGTGGGGCCCAATGCAATTTCAGAGAGTTTCTCTGGCTCATTGATGGGATAAACATGCACTCGGTGCGTTGTTGGATCAAGTCTTAGTCCACCCATCTCAATAATCTCATCCGACATTTCAGGTAAGCGGCGGCGAAGTACCGCTTTAATCCGGGCAAGTAGTTCACGCGGTGAAAAAGGTTTGGTAATGTAGTCATCCGCGCCGGCTTCCAGTCCGGCAATTTTGTCACTTTCCTGAATGCGAGCGGTGAGCATGATAATTGGAATCGCTTTAGTACGATCTTCTCGCCGGAGCTTGCGTGCAAATTCAATTCCACTCATGTCGGGGAGCATCCAATCCAATAATACGAGATCAGGCAAAACGTTGCTAACCATTTTATTTGCTTGCTCAGCGCTAGCAGCACATAAGACCATATGCCCCGCTCTTTTCAGATTGAGTGCAATTAATTCCTGGATTGCAAGCTCATCTTCAACGATTAGTATTGTTACAGCCATGCACTACTCCAATTATATAAATGTAGCTAAAAGATATTGAGATAATATAAATAAAGCGTTACAAATTTATGACAGTATGATGAATATTGTGCTTTCTGCAATAAATGTGTGATTAATTGCCTTGAATAATCAGCCAAAACCTGTGAATTCGATGCTGAAGAGCGGATATGACTCAACCGAACATAATTTTTCCGTTGAGTCAGTCGATTGCATCAGGTGAAAAAAAGGGAAGCCATACGGGTAATGTCAGTACGGCAACTACCGAAATGTAATTGTACGGTGCGCGTGTGCCGATCTGTATCGGTTAACAGGAATGTGCTTTTTTAGCTATTGTTTGATTGATCATCTTCATCCTCCAGTCGCCGCGTAACAGGGAATCTCATCTTAGTGGTGCAATATAAACGTTCAATAGCATATTCGGTTTATATCACCTCTATTGAAGGCGCACCTTCATGAATTTTAAAATATTTATGACATTCACAACAAGTCAGTAAATATTCCAAGCGCTCATTTCAGTACTTTATCCATTTTGATTAAATCCAAATGACATCTAAATGTCATGAAATTGAAATATTCAGCTTGTAGTATGCACAGGCATTACTGATGAGGGATTGCTATCAGATTGGATGCTGTTTATTGCACTCAAATTACTTAATTCAATGGGATCTATGCATAAGTATTTTTCTAAAAAAATAATTTCATTCACCGGGATGGTATTGCTACTCCTTGTTACCTCTGTGGCGAAGGGGAATAGCCTGGAGAATCTGGCAAAAGCGCTGGCGAAGATCCGAGGTGAGGTCGAGACATTGCAAACACAACTGGATACCGAGAAGGATAAGCATGGCAGCAGAATGTCTGCGCTGACTTCGCAATTGGCAGATTTGAGTGTTGAGGAAAGAAGGCAAAAAATGAGTATCGAGAAACTACAGCACTCGATAGAAAAAATGACTGTTAACGCCAAGAAAGCGGAACAATCGGGAGAGAGTCTGAAACCCGTGTTATTAGCGATGCTAGCAGATTACCGGCAGCATATTCAGACAGGTTTTCCATTCAAGCCGGAAGATCGCATCAGGGCACTGGGAGACCTGGAGAGTAATGTTGTTAATCAGCTGATTGATCCTAATAAGGCAGTTAATCAGGCATGGTCGCTCATAGAGGATGAAATTCGTTTAAGTAAGGAAAATGGGATCTATCAACAAGTTATATTTCTAGATGGAGAAAATGTGCTGGTTGATATTGCAAAATTAGGCACCGTTTTTCTTTTCTTCCAAACCAGAGATAGCAGATTCGGGATGGCTAAACGATTGTCTGATGGTGGCTGGAAATATGAAACAGTTGATGACACGAACGATATTGAGCGTATCAAGAATTTATTTGATTCGTTGAAGAAACAAATACGCCAAGGTTATTTTGAATTACCTAATCCGTTGAGAAAATGAATAAAGTATTATTGATATCGTTACTGTTGTTTGCGATTGCAGATACAGTTTATGCCAAAGAAAATGAATCTACAGCTGCTTCAGAAGCTGTCTCCGTATCAGCACCCGAAGAAAAACCCAGTGTGGCTGCGCCCCCCAAGAAGCAGAATTCACCTAAGCAGGAAACAGTTAATCTGGAAACTGCTTACAAACGTGAATATGCTTTCCTGGAAGCGCAGAAGCGGGAATTGGTTGACCGGCTAAAAAACTATCAATCCAGCGCCAGTCGTGAGGAGCAAGCACTGAGCAGTAAGATTAATGGCCTTGAGAGGACTTCAGTTGAACGTTCAGCCAGAATTGATCAACTGAATGCACAACTGACAGAGGTTGAGCGTAAAGAAGCCTCTGTAACTGAGCGCAGTGATGCCTTGGAGACGACCTACCTGCAGGCAGAAGCGACCCTTGAAAATCATGGGATTGAGATACCGGCATCGATTAAAGAGACGCAAGGTAATGATCTCGTCAAAGTAGGGTATTTGTTTAGGCAAGCGCTATCTTTAATTCAGGGGCTTGGAGCGATTCAGTCAAAACCGGGGAATTTCTTTTTAGAGAGTGGCAAACAAACGCAAGGGACAATTATTCATTTAGGCAATATCGCTGCCTATGGTGTTAGCGATGAGGGAAGCGGTGGATTAGTACCCGCAGGCGGCGGCAATTTCAAAGTATGGAAAGATTCCGGTGCTGAGAATGCTGTCGCACTGAGTAAGAATGAGCAACCTGACCTATTAAAGCTATTTCTATTTGAGTCGCGCACTAACGCAATTGATGAAACCCGCGAAAAAACAATCCTAAGTATTATTGACTCAGGAGGGCCTATTGGCTGGGTCATCGTAATACTTGGCGGCGTTGCACTGTTTCTTATTCTCATCCGGGCTTTTTTGCTGCGCTCGAATGGCGCTAACACAAATAAGCTGACAGATCAGATCATTCAGCAGCTTGCTACAGGGGAGCTGGATGTCGCTAAAAAAAGCTGTGAAGACGATTCATCCGCTATTGGGCGGGTTCTGCACTATACCTTGCGTCATTTGAAAGATGACAGAGATCACATGGAAGGCATTGTATACGAGGCTATCCTGCAAGAATCCGGCCCGTTAGACCGGTTTGGGCCAGCCATTCTGGTGATTGCCTCGATTGCCCCGCTCCTTGGTTTATTGGGAACGGTGACAGGGATGATTGAAACTTTCGACATGATTACTGAGTTTGGTACCGGCGATCCCAAATTACTTTCTGAAGGCATATCGATCGCACTGGTCACCACCGAATTGGGATTGATTGTTGCAATCCCGACTTTGTTGTTGGGATCTATATTGTCTACCTGGGCAAGAAACATTAAGCGCGACATGGAGCATTCGGCACTTAGGATCATTAATGTTTTTCTGGGTGGCGGGCTTGAGTTGGATGAATCGAATGTAGCGGCTGTTGAAGAAAATTTCGCTGTTGTATAGCGCACGAAATGGATCCTACAGAACTCATTATATTGACCAAAGCGTTGTTTGTTGCAGGCGGGATAGTCATGCCGCCGTTGGTGCTTTGTATTTTGTTACTTTGGTACGGATTGGGTTATCGATTCTGGGTCATGAAAGAGCCCAGATCGATGGGAGTGCGCGATATGTTGAAATACTATCAGGAGCACAATGAAAAGCCAGCCAAAAATATTGTAGCGCGTGCGGTCAAGCAGGGATTAGCGTTTAAAAATAAAGGTGTCAAAAATCTGCGGCGCCACCTGGATGCGGCTTTTTATGAGTATGAAAGAGAGATTGGTAAATTCTCTGTGCTTATTCATGTAGTCATCCTTATTTCTCCGTTGCTGGGATTGTTGGGAACTGTCATTGGAATGATCGAGACATTTGATTCGCTGGCGACCATGACATTGCACTCTCAATCGGGTGGAATTGCCGGCGGGATTTCACAAGCCTTGTTTACTACGCAAATGGGGCTAACGGTTGCGATTCCCGGATTATTGGCGCATAGCATCCTCATTAGGAAGCAGCGCCAGATAGAGCAAGATCTTTCACAGGTGAAAGACCTATTGTGCCATCAAACAACTAAATCTAACGTGAAGTAATTAATTATGAGACCCAATGAGTCCAATGAGGTGGAAGCTACAATCGATATGGCGCCATTGATTGACATCGTGTTTATTTTGCTGATTTTCTTTATGGTTACGACGACCTTCGTAAAAGATATGAAATTGGAGCTAGAACGCCCCAAGGCAAGCAGTTCGACGGCCGCATCGAGCAAAGCCATTCGTTTGTTTATTGACCGGCATGGCGACACTTATCTGGATGGTGAGCCGGTTCGTTTGTGGCTGATACAAAGTAAATTGCGCGATTTATTGAGTACTGCTTCCAGCAAAGTAATTTTAGTAGTTACGGATGAAGGTGTTCCTGCGGGGAAATTGATTGAAGTAATCGATCAAGCACGCTTGTCGGGGGCAGAGAGTGTAGGTGTTGCAACTAAAAAAGAAGCGGGGTAAACGATATGGAAACGAAACAATTAAATCAACACGCGGCAGGGGCTGTGTCGATGTTATTGGGACTGATTTTAGTTTTCGGTCTGATAATAACGATGAATCATTACATGGGAAAGATCGAGAGAGCGCCTGCACAAGAAGTGACAGAAATCAGTATGACCAGAGAGATAAAACAAGAACCCAAGAAGGAAATTAAAAAAGTAGAGCCCAAGAAAGTTACTCGACCTCAGGCACCTGCGCCTTTCAAAGGGCTTGACACGGCTCTTTCTGGCATTGACTTGGGATCGTTGGGTTTGGATGATGGGCAAGGCAGAGGGCTGGATGATGGTCTGATCGGCAAAACAGGTAATGCCGTGATGACGGCAGACTTAGTGGATGTTCCACCGAAACCCGTCACCAGAGGGGCTTTCAGATATCCGCCCGCAGCCAAGAAGAATGGTGTGAAAGGCTATGTCCTCTTGTCGGTACTTGTCGAGATTGATGGTTCAGTCAATCAAGTACAAGTGTTAGAGTCGAATCCGTCTGGAATCTTTGATGCGGCTGCTGTGCAAGGTATCCGTGCTTGGCATTTCGAACCGGCAAAATATAAGGGAGATACGGTCAAAGTATGGGCAAAACAAAAGATTCGTTTTGATCTTTCCTAATGTTCTCGCTTAATGTTTAATCACGGCGAAATAAAATGAAATACCAGATCCGGATAGCCAAGCCAATTCAATACCTCATTGTTGTTTTTATCCTTGGATATTGCAGTAGCGCTGCATGGGCAACCGAGAAGAAAGTACAACCTACAGATTTTATTGAGCTGGCTGCGGTCATGCTGAAAGATGGCCATAGCGATCGTGCGTTATTGGCATTGCAAAGTGTTGATCTGGAAAATAAGAAAACAGACTTGGTAAGATTCTATACGCTGCAAGGTCTTGCTTATATGAATCTAAATGACCTAGAGGCAGCCAAGGATAGTTTGCAGCAGGCTGTTAAAAATGGACAGAAAGACCCAGCGATTTTTATCTATTTGGCGCAAGTTTATTTTGGATTGAAAGATTATAAGCAAACGATTCAGGCCATTGTCAAAGCGGGTGATCAGGCCAATAAAGATGCTGCTTTAATCAGTTTAAAAGCGGAGTCCTATTGGCACTTGAAAGAAACCGATGCGGCCATTAATGCTTTAAATGAGGGGCAGAAAATTTTCCCAGGAGATTTTCGCTTTCTGAAGCGCAAAGTTTTCTATTTTGTTGAACTGGGGCTATACCAGGAAGCCACGAATCTCGGCAGAGAATACCTTAAGCGATCTAAAGCGGCGGCGGCCGATTATATCGCTCTCGGAAATGCGCTGAGACTCAGTAGAGAATACTCAGAAGCATTGAGTATTCTGGAAATTGCCCGATTGCAGTTTCCGCAGGATGAAATGATTGCAAAATTGCTCGCACATACCTATTTGGATCAAGGAAAATTTAATTCAGCGGCATTCATTCTTGAACAAGCCGCGTTACTGAATCCAGCCTTGCAGGCGGAGGCAGCAGAGATTTATCGGCGTGCGGGTCGTTTTCATAAGGCATTAACGTTGAATGAAAGTATCGGCGATCAAAAAATTAAGCTGAAGCAGCGGTTATCTATTCTTCTGGCATTGAAGCAGTTCGAGCGTGCGGCCAATATGGAATCCAGTTTGTATCGCACTGGGTTATTGGAAGATCAAGATGTGCGCTATGCGCTGGCCTATGCCTTATTTTCAAGCGGGCGCTTTCCCGAAGCGAACAAGCACTTGGATCATTTAAAAAATGCTGAGCTATTTAGAAAAGGAACAGAGCTTCGTCGTTTGATGGAAGTATGTAAAGCAGAGCCTTGGCAATGTACGTAATACCGTTACTTACAATTCAAGCATCGTGCAGCGGGTATTTACTATCACGGTCTGTAACCAATCAGCCGGCTGAAAACCCCGAGCGGAAGACATCATCGTCTGTTGTATTTTTGTTTATACCGCCTTAGCGCCTATCTAACTTATACCCTTAATTGACTAACTCTAATTTATCTTCATGAGCAATCAGATTGCAGGTGAAGAGAGGGCTTTTTACGCCAAATGAACACTCAATTTTACAAATTTTTCCGGTCTTGTGTTTTGCGAACAATTGTTGACTATCAATCTGCTTCTAATTCTCAAAGCGGGAACCGTCGAAATATCCTGACGCACTATTTACTATTTTTGCTCGTTTTTATTGCAGTAGGCTTGGTAAGTCCTTCTGCTTGGGGAGACACGGAAAAAGCCGAATTCTCAATCCACCTATTCCAGGATGGACTGCCGATTGAAGATGCTGAGTTGTCCATTAGCAGCGAAGTATATGAGAGATCGAATCCTAAAATGATCTTTGAGGTCATTCCATCAACGTTTAGTTGGCGAGCAGATGGGGATTCTTCCATTAAGACCAATGCGAATGGCAGTGTGGCTGGGAGATTACCTCCCGGCTTTTATCATATGACGATCAAGACGAAAGATCAGGTGTTTAATTTTGATCTGCCACTGCGTCCGGCAGAGAACACGCAAGTCCTGATCACTTTCTATCCGAATAAAAAGAAACCATTACTGAATATTGAAAGTTCATTGTCTGGCATTATCGGGCCAGATATCGCTGCGGAAAAGCCGCGAGATCAAGGCGAGGGCACAGTCAATGTACAAGTAATCTCTGCAGAAACGCAAAAACCAGTCAAAGATGTGCAAGTTTTTCTGAGTGGATCGAAACAGAAATTAAGAACCGATGAGCAGGGGCGAATCGCTGCGACGGTACCCGCAGGCAGTTACAGCGTGTCGTTATTACACAGCGCTTATAGCAGTCAAGCGCAGGATGATGTGAAAATTGAGAATGGGAAAAATACTGATTTAAGTTTTAAATTGACGCCCGCAGGTGTTGAATTGGCTGAATATGTGGTGTTGGAGCCCCATCTCGCCGGAACGGTTGCTTCCATTATCGAAGAACAAAGAAAATCAACGGCTGTAGCAACTGTGATAGGTGCTGAACAATTTAGCCGGGCGGGTGATGGGGATGCCGCCAGTGCGCTAAGAAGGGCATCCGGACTCACGCTGGTAGGGGGGCAATTTATTTTTATCCGTGGACTGGGCGAGCGATTTTCAACCACGCTGGTAAATGGCGCAGCAGTCCCTAGCCCAGATCCGACGCGACGCGTTGTCCCTATGGATCTTTTTCCGACTAATATTCTTGAGAGTGTGATGGTGCAAAAGACTTATTCAGCAGATCGACCGGCTGAATTTGCAGGCGGTACAGTGGAGTTGCGCACACGCGGCATTCCCGATGCATTTTTCTTCAATTTAAATTTGCAAACGGGTATGAACGATAATACGACTTTTCAGGATGGTTTGGCTTATAAAGGAGGAGGAACTGACTTTACCAGTTATGACGATGGGGCACGCGCATTGCCTGATGCACTGGCAGATGCGACCAAGAATGGGAATCTGCAACCAGCATCTGTTTTTAATCCAAATGGTGTGACACCTGCGCAACTTGAGAAATTGGGTGAAGGCTTATCAGGCGTGTGGGATGTGAATAAGAAGAAACGTGGGCCAGATACTGGCTTTCAAGCATCAATGGGAGATAGCTTCTCGTTTGGAGACTTTAGGTTGGGATATATTGCCGCAGCAGGCTGGAAACGGGAATTCAGAAACCAAAATGAAGTCAACCGTGAATTTAGTGCAACTACTTCCGGCATTAAGCAAATCCAGGATTTAGATGTACAAAGATCGCTGAGTGAAGTGCAAGTGACCGGTTATGCCGCGACGGAACTGGAATACAAGGATAAACACCGTTTATTTGCCAAGACCATGTTTCTCCGTCAGTCATTTGACGAAGCCAGGATTTCTCAAGGCTTTGCCGATGCGGAAACGACCGATATTCGCAGAACGCGGATGAGATTCTTTTCTAATCAATTATTAATGAATCAATTTGGTGGTGAACATCGATTTGACTGGTTGAAAGATTTTTCCATCAACTGGTTATATACCGACGCGACTGCTAACAGGGATGAGCCTAAAACAAGGGATTACCGCTATGATGTGAGTCCACAGACTGGCAATTATAATTTATCTCAGCGAGCGGATAGTAATTTGCTTACGTATTCAGATCTGATCGATAAAGACCAAAGTTGGCGGGTAGATGGAAAATTACCTATGCAGTTAACACCGAGTCATAAGGTGACTTTCAGTAGTGGATTTATTACGCAGAGCAAAACTAGGGACGCCAATGCGCAGCGCTTTAGTTACTTTAGATTTGGTCCTGATGCATCTAGGCAAGATGTTCTTGGACAACAATCGCTAGAAGGTATTTTACAGCCTCAATATATTGGTCCTAATGGATTTCAACTTCGCGATGTGTCACGTAAAAGCGATCAATATACCGCTTCTCAGAACTTACTGGCTTACTATGGAAAGCTTGATCTGTTGTCTTATGACAGGCTTAATATTAGCGGGGGGTTGCGTTGGGAGGATAATGATCAGAAAGTAAATACATTTCTGAGAAACCAGCCATCAACAGCACGGCTAAATCGAGTTGATATGTTGCCATCGGCGACGGCAACATTATTTCTTACCGACAATCAACAACTGCGTGCAGGATTCAGTCAAACGTTGTCGCGGCCGGATTTCAGGGAATTATCGTCAGCTCCTTTTATTGATATTAATACCAACCAGGAAACCGTGGGTAATCCATTATTGAGACAAACGGCCATTACTAACTGGGATTTACGTTGGGAATATTACTTATCGCCGACCGAAAATATATTTGCTGGTTTTTTCTGGAAAGATTTAACTAATCCCATTGAATTGGTTGCTCAGCCAGGAACCGGTGCCTTGAATACTTTTCAGAATGCTGATAAAGCAACGGTCTACGGATTCGAGTGGGAGCTGCTAAAGAAATTGGATGTAGTGCATCCGCTGTTGCAGAATTTTTATGTTGGCGGAAACTATACGTGGTCTCAATCCAATGTTCAATTGAACGCTCAAAACCTTACAGCCCAAACGACGAATAATCGGCAATTGCAAGGGCATTCCGAACACATTGTAAATTTTCAGATTGGGTATGACAATCCTATTTGGAAAACACAAGCCACCCTGCTATACAACGTCTCCAGTGAACGTATCGTAGCTGCTGGACAATTGACTGCGCCAGATAAATATGAGAAACCCTTTCATCAACTAGATTTTGTATTTAGCCAGAATTTGTATAGAGGATTATCGATGCAAGCTAGTATGCAAAATTTGCTGGATGATGATGTGCGCGTTATGCAAGGCGATGAAATTAGTCGTCAATTCCGCCGTGGGCGATTTTTTAATCTGAGTGTTCGTTTAGCCTATTGATATTGTATCAACGCTATTTCCTGTTTCATTGGCAGTGCTCATCCCCTGCATTCACCGGGTTATATGCGAACGTCCGCCCCCGATTCCTGTCGATACTTGAATGTCGTCAATACACCTTGTTGTAGATAAACCCCCGGGCTTGTTCAGCCCTAGATTAAACAGGAGCCTGGATCTATAAAGATCGGTACAGCCATCGTTTCATCATCGAAAGCAGACCAATTTCCGCAGATCAGTGGACAAGGTTTTAGCGGATCGGCATCACTCTGGATGTGCTTCCAGGGGAAACATTTTTTTATTTCAATTCACTCCATGACAGGTGTTTTACATACTAATGTAATATGCCTGTCATGTTCGCCTGTTAGATTGGCCCTACCCTAATAAAACTTGGAGGTGGGCAATTTATGTTTAAATCAAATTGTATAAAAGAAAGATTAATGGCTGCGTCAGCAGTTCTATTGAGCACCGTCACATTAAATGGCTATGCAGCAACAGCGACCTTCGATCCGTCAGCGGGGGTTGTCGATCTCCCGGTCGTTGAAGTGCTGAGTGGTGGGTCATCTGCATTCTACAGTGCTCAATTACAACTCAGTGGAAATGAGTTGCAGTTGGTTTCTGCCAGTCCTATATCCGCAACGACAGGACAGCGTAATGTTTTTGATTCTGACACGGGTGCAGTTCATGTTGCTTCAGTTGGAGTCGGTGCAGATGAATATTACGCTAAATTGAAATTAGTGCCTGGGTCTAATCCATTGCGTTTTGAAGTCGATCAATTGGCAAATAATGCGTTCCAAAGATGCCCGGATTTTGCACAACCTGGAGCCACATCAAATTCTTGCGTCTTAAGTGGTACGATTACGACAAATGCCACCTTGACAAAAGACATTGTGTGGGTTTTAGATGGTCCTGTCTATGTGGGTGGTGATAATACACAAAGTGCTACTCTGACCATTAATCCAGGTACCAGAATCATTGGTGTAGGTGGTCAGGGAGATCAAGCAGCTTATTTATGGATCAGGCGTGGTTCAAAAATTATGGCGGAAGGCACGCCGGATAACCCGATTGTCATGACCGGTCCCAGTGAAGCATCAGCTGGAGAATGGGGTGGCTTGCTTATTTCTGGCAATGCACCGGTAAATGGCTGTAATGAGGGTGTGCCTGTTTGTGAAGTTCCTTTTGAGGCCGTTGTTAGTGAGTTTTATGGCGGAAATAATCCAACCGATAATAGTGGTGTACTCAAGTATACACAAATCCGGTTTGCTGGAAGTGCTGTGCGCCAGGATGAAGAACTCAATGGCTTGACACTGAATGGTGTTGGTTCAGGAACAGTTATTGATTATGTACAAGTTCACGAAGGTTTAGATGATGGTATCGAAGTCTTTGGCGGCACGGTACAGATGAAGCATCTGGTGTTGACTAACATTCAGGATGACTCTTTGGACTGGACCAATGGCTGGCAAGGACGTGCGCAATTTATTTTAATTAAACAGACTGCAGCAATTGGTGATCGTGGTATCGAAGCTGATAATAACGAAAAGAATCAAGATAGCAGTCCGCGTGCTCAACCGATTCTGTCCAATATCACAATTATTGGTCGCGCAGGGGATACAGCTACCCAAGGCATTTTGTTACGTCGCGGAACTGGTGCAAATTTCTTTAACACAGTCGTTACTGGCTCTCCAGCTTGTTTAATGATCGATAGCGCTTCGACCTTCGAGAATGCCGGCTCACCGGGTAGTTTGACGGGCGAATTAACTATGGTAAATTCTTTTGTGCAATGTGCTAGTAACTACAAAGATGGCACAGATGCGACATTTACAGTAGCCGACTGGTTTACGTCTCAATCCGGGAACAAGGCAGAAGATCCTCTCTTGAGTGGCTATTTGCCGGCTACCGGATCGCCGCTGATACTGGGTGGTGCTGCTGTTCCCGATTCTTTCTTTACTGTCGTGGATTACGTTGGCGCGTTCAAGGATGCGAATGACAACTGGACCGAAGAATGGACTTTTCCATTTAACTAAACTGTTATTAAAAAAGTATGTTGCTTATGCATTAAGTAGCAAAGCTTTTGATCAATTCAACTAATCTCCTTCTGTTGAATATAAGAATCGCTGGGTTTGGTTTTATCAGCCCAGCGATTCTTTCTTTTAAAAGCCGTACAGATTCGTTTTGAAAATTCTATCTTTACTCTGTTTCCAGTATTTCTGCATTGAAATACTTTGTTCACTGTTCTTCTAAGATTCCGGACTGAAAGAGCAGTATTCCGGGATAAACACGAAATCATCGACATAAAATAGTCATCAAAAATTCATTCTGCTGACATCAGCGGTTAATGTTGGGGTTATAAAGTGACAGCGGTTAGTGCGGCTTATTCCATCGGATCGTCTTTAAGCATGACTAACGATTTGTGTTGATACGGAAAGATGAATATTTTTTGAGGAGTATAAAGCCATGAGCGACAATATTTTTATGATCGTGTCAGTGGGTGTTTGCTTTGTTATATTAAGTATTACCTGCGGCATTGTAATTTATGGCATGGCGTTAGATTGGGATAGTATTTCACGCGTCATTCTAGGAATTTATCTCTATCAGGCTTACCTCTTGCTCAGAATTGTCTGGAACAACCCCAGCAATCAGAAGCAATCTTCACAAGGAAAGGCTTCCGTAATGGTATCCAAGGAATCTTATAGGCCTCTGGCCACCCGATAGTCATTCTACCCTCCCCTCTAGCTAGGAGGCTGTCCAAGAATAGTGATCGTAGCGAGGAAAAGCTATTTTGAGACAGATTTTTCGATTATTTGGGGCGAATAGTAATTCTATTTAACGAGAATAATCGGAAAATATGGCCAAAATAGCTTTTCTGCAGTAGATCGCTCTATTCTCGGACAGCCTCCTAGGTAGAAAAACCGCTTAACCCAAGCATTCTGTAGCTAGGAGTGTCACAACGATCCAGGAGATCGGGGGCGTTTTGAATTGGGTTCTATGTTTGCTTTGTTTCATTATCTCAAACCGCACCTCCCAGTCAGCTAACTGCTGACAGTCGTTGGGAGGATTAACCTACCTGTCATAATTCTGCAACATCATCTGATTATGATCTCATCTCACTCAAGTTCCATTTCTTCCGATAGGAGATTTCTAGATGAAGCTGCAATTTTTTCTTGCGCTGCTTGCTACCACTGCAGCATTGATCGTTACTCCTGGTATTTATGCCGCCGATATTACCGGTGCTGGCGCAACCTTTCCTTATCCGGTTTATGCTAAATGGGCTGATGCCTATAAAAAACAAACCGGTGTTCGTATGAATTACCAATCCATTGGTTCCGGTGGCGGCATCAAACAAATCAAAGCCAAGACCGTTGATTTCGGGGCATCTGACAAACCCTTAACATTGGAAGAGCTAGAAATTAACGGACTGACCCAATTCCCGACAGTACTGGGGGGCGTGGTTCCAGTGATTAATATTGATGGCGTCAAACAAGGACAGATCCGATTAACCGGAACAGTTCTGGCTGATATTTTTCTCGGTAAAATCAAGCGCTGGAATGATCCTGCGATTGCTGGTCTAAATGCCGGTATTGATTTGCCAGCCAGTAACATTACCGTGGTGCATCGTGCGGATGGCTCAGGTACGACTTTCTTGTTTACCGACTACTTAAGCAAGGTCAGTCCGGAGTGGAAAGAAAAAGTCGGTGCGGATGTTTCCGTAGCCTGGCCTGTTGGTACCGGCGGTAAAGGTAACGAAGGCGTGGCTAATTTCGCAAAGCAGATCAAGAATTCGATTGGTTACGTCGAGGCAGCTTACGTGAAGCAAAGCAAGATGAACTATGTTCAATTGCAGAACCACGATGGTGCATACGTGATACCTACTGAGGATAGTTTCAAAGCTGCGGCTGCCAACACGCAGTGGGATAAGGCTCCCGGGTTTTACGAAATTCTTACCAACAAACCTGGCCAAAACAGTTGGCCGATTACCGGCGCTACCTTTGTCCTCATGCATAAGTCTCAAGTGAATCCTGCTCAGGCTTTAGCGGTTCTGAAATTCTTTGAATGGGCGTATGCCAGCGGTGATGAAATGGCACTGGAACTGGATTACATTCCGCTGCCGGATAGTGTGGTGCAGCTGATTGAGAGTTCCTGGGAAGCTAATATCAAAGGTAAAGATGGTAAAGCCATTTTCTCAGTTAAGCACTGATAAAAGTAAAAGGCCAGAAATCGTAGCGTGAGATATATTCAGTGCCACGCCTGGTGATCGCCAGGTGTAGCTACAAGAAATTAGTTCTAGTGCATTTTCAGCTAGGTGAAACAAAACAATGTCAAAAATACACTTTGCAGCAAAGCTAAAAAGGCAGCTTCTATTTGACCGGATATTTCATAAAGTCACTTGGTTCTTTACATTTGTCGTTTTCGCATTGCTGGCTGCACTTATTGGTTCACTAATAATTGGCAGTATTCCAACCATCAAAGCTTTTGGTTTCGATTTCCTTGTTAGTGCCGACTGGAATCCGGTTACTGAGAAATTTGGCGCATTGGTGCCTATCGTGGGTACGTTGATTACCTCAATGATTGCGCTGTCGATCGGTATTCCAGTCAGCTTTGGCATTGCATTGTTTCTTACGGAATTATCGCCGCCATGGTTACGCCGTCCGCTCGGGACGGCGATTGAGTTGCTGGCAGGAATTCCCAGCATCATTTATGGCATGTGGGGATTGTTCGTATTTGCACCGCTTTTTGCTCAATATATTCAGCCTTGGTTGCAGGATACACTAGGGCAAGTGCCAGGAATCGGCTTTCTTTTCGAAGGCTCTTTTATGGGTATCGGTATGCTGAGTGCCGGTATTATTTTGGCGATTATGGTGATTCCTTTCATTGCTGCAGTCATGCGTGACGTGTTCGAGATTGTGCCGCCCATGCTCAAGGAGTCAGCCTATGCCTTTGGTGCCACTACTTGGGAAGTGATCTGGCACGTGGTCCTCCCCTATACCAAGATCGGCGTAGTCGGCGCTATCATGCTCGGCCTTGGCCGTGCCTTGGGTGAAACCATGGCGGTTACTTTCGTGATCGGCAACGCGCACCAGTTACATACCTCACTATTCATGCCGGGAAACAGTATCGCTTCAGCGCTGGCCAATGAATTCACTGAGGCTGACGGCGAACTTTATACCTCGGCGCTGATTGAGCTGGGGTTGATTTTGTTTTTTATTACTTTTGTTGTGCTGGCTTTTTCCAAGATTCTGCTGGTGCAACTCAAGAAACGTGAAGGCACGGCCACCTAAAGGCGCATCATGATCTCAATTTACACGCGACGGCGCATCGTGAATGCCATTAACCTTACTTTCTCCATTCTGGCCATGGCTTTCGGTTTGTTCTGGCTATTCTGGATATTGTTTACCTTATTTGAGAAAGGGCTGGGCGGAATCAGCATCGCCACATTTACCCAGATGACACCAGCGCCGGGGAGCACAGGTGGTCTGCTCAATGCGATCGCCGGCAGCCTGGCGATGGTAACACTCGCCACCTTGATCGGCACGCCGGTCGGTATCATGGCGGGCACCTATTTGGCTGAATATGGCCAGCGCGGCTGGCTTGCTCCCGTCACGCGTTTCATTAACGACATCCTGCTGTCTGCGCCGTCAATCGTGATTGGTCTTTTTGTTTATACCGTCTATGTTGCGAAGATGGGGCATTTCTCCGGCTGGGCCGGGGCGCTGGCACTGTCGCTGATTGTCATTCCGGTCGTCGTGCGTACCACTGAGGATATGCTGCGGCTGATTCCGGATAGTTTGCGCGAAGCAGCCGCCGCTTTGGGCGCTCCACAATGGAAAATAGTGACGCTGGTCACTTGGCGCGCTTCCAAAGTCGGCATAATGACCGGTGTGCTGTTGGCCATTGCGCGCATCAGCGGAGAAACCGCACCGTTGCTTTTCACTTCACTTAACAACCAATTCTGGAATGCGGATATGAACCAACCTATGGCCAATCTGCCCGTCGTTATATTTCAGTTTGCTATGAGTCCATACGAGAACTGGCAGGAGCTGGCCTGGACTGGGGCTTTGCTGATCACACTGAGTGTTTTGGGGCTGAATATCGCAGCACGATTCTTTTTACGTAAACAAGCTTTGGCAAATTAGAGTGCTTCCGCCATTAAACTTATGAGTCACTGTAAATAATTCCAGGTTAACGTTTATAAGAGGATCATTAATATGAAAAACCAACAAATGCTTTTTTACAGCAAATTCATGGGATCGCATGATTACCAACAATCAACGATAAACGAACCAAAATTAAAAACTGAGATGAATATAATCCCTTCGCAATCGATTGCACCCAAAGTATCCATCAACGACTTAAACTTTTTCTACAATGGATGTCAGGCACTGAGGTCTATTAACATGAATATCTGGGAGAATAAGATAACTGCTTTCATCGGCCCTTCCGGATGTGGGAAATCCACACTACTGCGCACTTTCAACCGCATGTATCAACTCTATCCCAGCCAGGAAGCTCATGGTGAAATCATGATGGATGGCATGAACATTCTCGACAAGAAGCAGGATATCAATATGCTGCGCGCCAAAGTCGGTATGGTTTTTCAGAAACCTACCCCATTTCCGATGTCGATTTTCGATAATGTGGCGTTTGGCGTAAAACTGTATGAATCTTTAAATCGCAACGAACTGGAAGAGCGGGTGGAATGGGCACTACAGAAAGCTGCTTTATGGGAAGAGGTCAAAGATAAACTGAATCAAAGCGGCATCAGTCTCTCCGGCGGCCAGCAACAACGCCTGTGTATTGCACGCACGATTGCGGTGAAACCCGAAGTGGTGCTGCTGGATGAGCCGACCTCGGCGCTTGATCCGATTTCTACCGCGCGGATAGAAGACTTGATCTTTACGCTCAAGGAGGATTACACCATTGTTATAGTTACTCACAATATGCAACAAGCAGCGCGCGTTTCAGACTATACGGCGTACATGTACCTGGGCGAATTGATCGAGTTTGCGGATACCGATACAATCTTTACGAAACCCAAACAGAAAGCTACAGAGGATTATATTACTGGCAAATTTGGCTAGAACGGTAGGGTTCTCTCTATCCTCTTAAGAAACACCATATAACATTTTGATAAAAAATGATGAAATTTTACGATATTTTTGTGCTTCTTCGGGGCGATTTGCGGCTTCGGCCCGATTACTACGCTATTTATGCAATCCGGCATAATTAGTAATCATGTAACTGCTGAATTTAATTATCCAGAAATTAATTGATATGATTAAGCAGCAATCAACTTCATCAAGTTCTGGAAAGTCTTACCAAGTTTCTGGAGGAATTGGAGGGACTGGTCAAGCGAGTGGCCAATCAAGTTCATTAAGTTTTGCAGAACTTTATCCTTCCCACTACCTTAGGCTGTAGCGCAGGAATATGCGATTGTCGCAGTAGAAGCGGAAAGCAGTTGGGACTTGAAATTGCGGGCATTCAACCGTAGGGTAGAGACCAGACCAGGCTCTCAACGGCCTTCCTTCATCAAGCCGTGCGTGTGGTTTTCCCGCACACGGCTTTCCGATGTTCTTCACGCTAGGCATGCGCAGATTTCCAGCCTGCCGTTGTCGGAAACTTATATAGACCATAGCGCGTATAAAACCATTGGCTCGGGAAACGGCCAAGGCCTATCCCGCGATCCTTTACCTTGTGGCGCTTCATCAGGTGTATGCGCGCGCTCTTCTGCGTGCGTTTTTACCTTCCCCAATAAGACACTGGAATTGCGATAATGGAAGTATTTCGCTCACCCGAGAAGGATGACGTTCATGTTCCGGGCAATATCTTTCAGCCTAATTTCCTCAGTTGGAAGATAATTTTTTCGGTTCCGGCGCCTCCAGCCAACAAGAAGCTGTTTGCTTCAGCCATAAAAACCGGTGGCAACCAGTTTTATAATGAAGGTCTTGACAAAGAGGCTTTCAAATCTGCTCACAAGATCAATTCATCCTAAATTTACTTAAACTTCATCAAATAATCATATGCCTGAAATGTTTGTTCAATAACATAGAGCATGGATACCGATGCGATATCCAATGAAAGAGAGTCTATGAGTATACGAATAACTCACAGGAGGTATGTATGAGTAAAATAATGTTGATTGGTACAACCATGATTGGCTCAGCTGCAATTGCTTTTTCACTATCCACAGCAAGTTGGGCTGGCAATGAAGATGAATCCGGAAGAAATTACCATCAAGGTAAGAATCACAGCATTCAGTTAGGTCCACGCCCCTTTTTTTTAATCAATGATATGGACGATGGCCCACTTAAGAAAAAACTGGAAAGTTGCGAAACAGGTCCATTCAAACGAACTGATTTTTCTATTGGACATCGCGGAGCGGCACTACAATTTCCAGAACATACTCAAGAATCCTATCAAGCAGCAGCGAAAATGGGCGCGGGCATTATGGAATGTGATGTCACCTTTACCCAGGATAAAGAATTAGTATGCCGCCATTCTCAATGTGATCTGCATACCACAACCAATATTCTTGAAACTGCCTTAGCTGAACGTTGCTCCGTACCATTTCAACCTGCAGTTTTTGATAACAACGGCAATCTGGTCAGTGCCGCCACCGCGCAGTGCTGTACCAGCGACATCACTTTAGCTGAATTTAAATCTTTGAAAGGCAAAATGGATGGTTTTGATCCATTAGCAACTACGGTGAGTGACTTTATGGCAGGGACGCCAAATTGGCGAACCGATCTTTATGCCAGTCGCGGAACCTTGTTAACTCATAAGGAAAGCATTGCGCTATTCCGGAAACTGGGAGTAAAAATGACTCCGGAGCTTAAGTCTCCCAGTGTGCCTATGCCATTCAATGGATTTTCGCAAAGAGATTATGCGCAGAAAATGATTAATGAGTATAAAGAGGCTGGTATTCCAGCTTCTAAAGTGTGGGCACAGTCATTTGATATCAATGATATTTTATACTGGATACAGAGCGAGCCTGAATTTGGGAAACAGGCTGTTTATTTGGATGGCCGTTATGAAGATCCTGCCTTCGACCACCGTAACCCTGCAACCTGGTCACCTTCTATGGAGCAATTGGCATCTAATGGTGTAAAGATTATCGCGCCGCCGATGTGGATGTTGCTGGAGCTTGAAGAGGGCGAAATTGTTCCTTCACTGTATGCAAACCGAGCTAAGAAAGCAGGACTGGATATTATCGCTTGGACATTTGAACGATCTGGCCCGCTGGCAACGGGGGGTGGCTTCTACTATCAAACACTTAACGGTGAGAACCAAAATCCAAGCCATATTGAGAACAGCGTGATCAATAATGATGGGGATATGTTTAATGCCTTACATGTATTGGCAAAAGATGTTCGTATATTAGGAATATTTTCTGACTGGCCAGCAACCGTCACTTACTATGCTAATTGCATGAATCTTAAATAATCACTGTCTTTTCAAAAGAGCTGGTCAAATGAGCTCAGCTCATTTAAGCTGGCTCTCTTGCAAATTAAGCTGGCTCTTTTGCAAACTTAAAGACTTTAGTTTCTGATATTCCACTCGTCATCTGTAGCTCTTTGATTTAACCCGCTCGGGTTATTAGCCGAGTGAGATTCCAACATAAACAAGCCCCAAATTTTATAGCAATTGGTTAGCCAAGTTAGCCAGATTTGACCGTTCCCCCTTTTCTAACCGCACATGTGCATAGATTTCATGATGCTTAATTTTATCAATGAGATAAGACAATCCATTACTCTGGGAATCAAGATAAGGGGTATCTATCTGATAAATATCCCCGGTAAATATAATTTTGGTGTTTTCACCTGCGCGAGTAATAATGGTTTTTACTTCGTGGGGGGTCAGATTCTGCGCTTCATCCACAATAAAAAAGACATTTGAAATGCTCCTGCCCCTGATATAAGCCAAAGGGGTGATTTTTAACTTTTCCTGATCGACTGCATCAGTAATCTTTTTATATTCTTTGTCTTTCTCATTAAACTGACTTTTAATGAATTTAAGGTTATCCCACAGCGGCTCCATATACGGATTGAGCTTTGATATGATGTCACCCGGTAAAAAACCAATGTCTTTATTGCTTAGTGGTACGATAGGTCGTGCCAAATATATCTGCTTGAAATGCCTTTTCTGGTCAAGCGCACCAGCCAATGCCAACAACGTTTTTCCCGTCCCTGCGACGCCCTGCAAAGTGACCAGTTTTATATTCGGATTAATGATCGCATGCAAAGCAAAAACTTGTTCTGCATTTCTCGGTGCAATCCGGTAGGCGGATTTTTTTTCAATGCGCTCGATTCTTTGCGATATAGGGTTATAAAATACTAAAACAGAAGTTTTACTGTTCTTCAGGATAAAGTAGTGATTGGGAACAGGATCTTTGATGCCAACATCTCCCGGCATACAAAAATCATTCGTGTAGATGCTGTCAATAATCTCTTTAGGCAACCCCTCTATAACCGTCTTACCGGTATACAAGGACTCCAGGTCTTTGATTTTCCCAGTTTTAAAATCTTCAGCAGCAATATTAAGAGATTTTGCCTTAAGTCGTAAGTTAATATCCTTGGTTACCAAGATTATTTTGTTTTTTGGATATTCTGCACTCAAAGAAATGACCGCATTCAGAATGCGATGGTCTGCATTGTTTTGTCCGAATATTTTTGTAGCATCCAGTCCATTTATCTGTTCCTGCATAATCACTTTAAATTGACCGTGATTCGGTTGGCCAATGGGAATCCAATTTTGCAATGAGTGATTTGCCGACAGTTTATCCATAATGCGTATGAATTCCCTTGTCTCAAAGTTCTTTGTCTCATTACCCTTCTTAAAATGATCAAGTTCTTCAAGTACGGTGATTGGAATGGCTACATTATTTTCTTCAAAGCTATAGATTGCGTTGTGGTTGTATAAAATAACTGAGGTATCAAGAACATATATCTTCTTTTGCTTTCGCGGCATGAATAGCTAATTTGTTTTATAAAATGAAAATACTAGTCATTAATTATTACAGTATCGTGTAAGTCATTTATTGAATACTGCATACTTATCCGATTGCCCCCTATCGACGTACTTAAGTAGGACGATTTGCCTTTCCACGTTTTCTGCCGGAATTTCAGCACTATTTTCTGAATGAGGCAGTTTGCGAATACCAGTCTTACTGCCGCACCGTCATGGCTTACATAGCCGTCTGTGAACTCCAAGACATTCTAATTGGGAGCAATATTGCAGCGTATCGTCAAATCGGCGAACATGAGATGTAGAACTATCGCCCCGGCTACTCAATACTTGTTGATTGGTACTCAAATTAAACTGAAAGCGGTATAGAGGCATATTCTGTTATGTGTTCGTAAGATTCTGTCGCTACAGAGAATCCCCTGCTTTTTTATACTCTCTTAAATTAGGAAAAGAAACTCCTTGTTACGCTTAGAAAGCAATATACTTAAGTATTTAAACAATAACACCAAATTTAAAAATGAATTCATTGCCAGAAAATACCTGGGAATTAAATGAGGTGGCCAGGAACACCGACATTCTCTCGGAAATATCCTCTGAGTTTGATATTGAGGCTAATCCGGGCACAACCTCTAATCTACAATTTTACGATGACTTTGATTCTCATCTGTGGAAGGCGAATTATCTGCTTTGCCAAGTGAATAAACAGCAATTCCAACTCATTGATCCTTCTGGCTGTATGGGCGAAGTTGGCGCATCAAGTGGAGCCAGATTCTGGTGGGAATTTTCAGGGAATCAAGTTAAAGACAAATTGCAAAGTTTAGTTGGTTTGCGCGCGGTATTACCTATCGCATCCATAAACTTGCTTGAGACGGATTTTTCATTGCGCAATGACGATCAAAAAATAGTGGTGAGAGGTCGTTTAACACAAACGATGGTTGGCAACAAAATTGGCCTTTATCTCACGCTACAAGCGCTACGTGGTTATACAAAATACTATACCCGGGCTGCACAGCTACTCAGGCCCTTCATTAAGGCAGAAATTAATCATTTTGGATTGAGATTTCTGTTAATGGGTCAAAATATCCAGGCCCTCGAACCAAAACAAAGCACTCTACTATCTCTGACGGAGGATATGCGGACAGAGCAAGCGGTACGAGCAATGGCCACTGCTATGTTTGATCAGACAAAGCTTTATGTCGGTGGTGTGATTGCAGATACAGACACCGAGTTTTTGCATCAATTTCGAGTTAATGTTCGAAAACTAAGATCATTAATCAGTTTGTTAAAACAAGCATTGCCGACATCAATGCTTGACACGCTAAAACCTAGACTATCCTCAATTGCATGTAAAACGAATAAGCTTCGGGATCTAGACGTATTTATACTGGCTCAAGACAGTTATCGTGCGATGTTGCCAGCAAATTTTGAAAGTGGCTTAAACGAGCTATATCGCTTAATTGAAAAACAGCGCAAGCAAGAAAAAGATAAATTAGCTAGATATTTGTCCTCTACCGAGTATAAGAACGATGTCACTGCTTGTGCAGCAGAATTATCTCAGAGCTCTGCTTTTCAAACACCCATGGCATCAAAACCAGTATTGCAAGCTGTAAAAAAATTATTGTTAAAACGCTATCATAAAATGTTAGCAATGGGCGCGGCTATTAATAGCCAGTCAGCAGATGAAAAAATTCATGAATTACGCATTGAATTTAAAAAGCTACGCTACTTGATCGAATTTTTTGTTGATTTGCTGCCAAAGAAACGTACAGGTAAAATAGTCAGTGAAATTAAAAAGATACAAACAGTATTGGGTGACTACAATGATTATTGTATCCAGATCGAGTTTTTAAACAGTTATATTGATGATACCCGGATTGAGATGTCAAAAGCCTTAAGTGGTTTGATAGCAATTTTGTATCAAAAGAAAACAGAAGAACGTCCGAAAGTTGAAGTCGCATTAACGGATTTTTTCACAGAAAATATGGCCATTGAATTTGATTTGGTATTTGGGGCAGCTGAGCCAGGAGATTCAAAATGAAAGTGATTGCTTGCTACAGCATGAAAGGAGGTGTCGGAAAAACGGCTACTGCGGTCAATCTTGCCTACTGGGCTGCTAAATCCGGGTTAAAAACATTACTAATTGACTTGGACCCTCAAGGTGCCTCGTCCTTTTATTTCAGGATAAAGCCATCCTCAAAAAAATGGGCAAAGCGCTTTTTTAATGCGTATGAAAACTTGGTAAAACACATTAAAGCGAGTGACTTTGAGAATCTGGATATTATTCCGGCACACTTGAGTTTTCGTAACTTTGATACACTGTTGGCAGGCTTCAAAAAACGCAAAAATCGTTTGAAGCGCGTATTAAAAGGCTTCAATAAAGAATATGACTTGGTGATATTAGACTGTCCGCCATCCATTAGCTATCTGTCGGAATCTATATTTATCGCATCTAATTTGGTTCTGGTGCCTGTTATTCCTACCCCGCTTTCAGAACGGACTTTTGAGCAGCTGATGGCATTTTTTGAGGAAAATGATTATCCGCAGAATAAGATCGTGCCTTTTTTCTCAATGGTTCAGGGACAAAAGTCACTGCACAAAGCAACAATGGAAGCCATGTCTGCAAGATACAAAATGTTTCTGAATACAACCATTCCATATTCATCAGATATCGAGAAAATGGGCGTACACAAAGCACCTGTCGATGTTTTTGCTAAATCCCAGCAAGCTAATTACGCTTATATCAAACTTTGGAAAGAAGTTTCAGAAACCGAGAGAAAGTGTGGATAAGTTAGAGCAATTGAGATGGGATGAAAATTCTATTTAATTGAGAAAGAATCGGACCTGCGCCGGAAAGAGTCTGGGTTTTTTATGAGGAAGTATCGAATTTTCTATCATCCCTGACCAAGGAAGTGCAGCTGGAAAAATCACGTTATAGTTTTATTCCGAATGGTCATCGACTTGAGTAGGGTATTTATAATGAATCACACAGACCTTTGATATTATCAGAAGTAGGGTTTTAATCTAAAGTGGAAGCTGTTACCTTTACACCGCCGGAGTTTGCAGCTTTAGGGATGATTGAAAATAAACGCTATCAGAGTGCCCATCCAGTCAAGGAAGGTAAACGGGATTATGGCTAGCAAGCAACATCATAAGAAAAAGCGAATCGCAGTAGTCCCTGTCGTCATGAGAAAAACTAGGCTTAAGGTATATCTGGTCACCAGTCGTGAGGAACGAAAGTGGATTATACCCACAGGGAAATTGGAGAAGAAGCTCAATAACAGGCAGGTGGCGGCACTGGAAGCGTTTGAAGAGGCTGGTATTCTCGGTAAGCTTGATAAACATTTCAGAGAGCAAGTGTTACTGCAAAGCCCCAATGGCAAGCACAAGCGCAAAACAACAGTTTTTTTGCTCTACGTCAAGCGTATTTTAAAGTGCTGGCCGGAAATTCATGACCGCAAGCGTAAACTGGTAAGTTTGAAAAAATATTTAAAGTCAGTTTCCAATAAAAAGCTAAAACGAGAGTTAGCAAAAAATATATATGCCTAGCATTTAATAATGCTTCCCGTTTTGCGTATTACTTTAATTTCTTGGATTACTAGACATAGATGAGAGGGATCATCCGTTAAGCAGACTTTAGATTTAACGGATTCTTTAAGCTAGGAATGATTAGTTTTTTGCTGAAAAACATAACCTTAGAGTCTTTGCTGTGATGTCGTACGTTGTGATTGAAATCACAGATTGTGGTCGGATAACCTTTGTACATCTCAATAATTTCCGGATTGTTGTCGCATGAAACTATCCAGTGCTGAGTGATATGCTCCTTGACCAGTTCTGCAATACTTATGTGATCATTATGCAAATTGTGGTTTTCATAAAGCCGGCGTCCTTTGACAAAGGAAGGGAGGTCAATATAAATAAGTGTTTTGACGGGAAGTACTGGTAATACGGTTTTAATAAAATCAGCCGCATTTTGGTTATATAGGTGAATCTGTGAGCGGTACAGCGCAATCCATTCAATCCGGCGAATTAAGTCAACCTTGTCAAAGCGTGCATCAAGCTTCCAATGACAATCTTGGTTTACTCCATCGGCAGATCCTCCCCAGAGGATTCCTAGGCGATTAATTCGATTTAGAAAAAAAATTGAGAATCCCACTTCAAGTGAACTGTGATCCGCAGGGAAATTTAGAATAGCAATCTGCCGTTGCCATTCTTTCATTGTTATTTCTACATCGTGAATCGCTCTGCAAAGTGCTTCCGGTTGATTGATAACACTTTGCCAGAAAGCGTATATAGCAGGATTCGCATCGTTCAAATGGATGCAGGATGCATAGCCGCGGGTTAGTAAATTTATTGCTATCCCCGCACCGCCTGCGTATGGCTCAACATAATGTCCATCGAACAGATTATTTTGCTCAAAAATCAACTTAATGAATCCTGATAATTTGTTTTTTCCGCCTGGGTAACGTAAAGGAGTATTGAGTTTCATCGGATATTCCATTGTGAATTAGGCACGATATTAGCAACCATTCTAACGTAAAACTGGAATCTATTTTTTTCATTATATATTTGATGGAAATGCATTATCCAAAATTTTATCGCGAGTTTTATTTGTACACTTGAGAGTATTGATTAAGTAATCTCGAATAGAAATTTTTACTTAACCTCTAACGCTAAAATAAGCAACAATAATAAGTAATTCGATATACCCATGATTAATCTCTAGTTCGCTAATTTTAGAATTAATAGATGCAGTTGTTGATTTGTAATATTTCTGCAATAAATTCTTCTTATTATTCATACAAATACCTCTTATATGTCGCTAAAGGATTATGTGTCTGACCCGTTAACGACTACTTCAAACACGATGCAATTCCAATTAATTCATTTATCAAATCAATATGAATCGACTCGCACGCTACTCTTCGATAATCGTTCTGTTTACAATGATACTGGCGACTATGATGCTAGGCTATTTCTATCACTTGTTTGCCGAGGAATCGCTAATTGATGGCCAGAGGCAGGTAAGCTTGATGCTCACAAAATCATACGCAAACTCCATGTGGCCCAGCCATGCGGGTTTCGTACAGAGCGCAGCATCCCTCAACCGTGAAGAGCTACAAAGCAGCGATGAGATACGCCATATTCACCGCGATCTGCGCATGTTGTTGCGCGGTGTCAACGTAGTCAATGTAACTCTTCTTGATATGAACGGTCTCGTCGTCTATTCCACCAACGCGGAGCAGATTGGTGATCTTCAATTCGCAGATGCGCACTATCGTAGTGCACGCAATGGCAAGGTGATAAGCACGCTTGCATACCACGACGTCTATAAAACAAACCGCGGCGAGTTGCAAGAGCGTCACATCGTGACTAGCTACGTACCTATCCGGATTCTTGATGCTGCACCAGTTGAAGGCATCATTGCCATTGATTCCGATACGACGCACTTAATAAGCGCCATGTATACACAGCAGATCCGCTCTATCGGCTGGTTAATTCTTCTTATGTCGCTTATCTATATGCTTATGTGGGTGTTCACAAAACGATCTGATCGTCTAATCCATGAGCAGCAATTGCAACGCGAAAAGGATTTAGAACATATGCGCCATCTAGCCTATCACGATCCCCTGACTGGATTTCTTAACCGTGCGAGTTTTACTGAGCATACTGAGGAAGCGGTGCGCCGCGCAAAGCGCGTAGGCTGGACAATGGCGGTAATGTTTCTTGATCTCGACCGTTTCAAGTTGATCAATGATAGTCTCGGTCACGATGCTGGAGATCAGTTGCTTTGCCTAACTGCACAGCGAATTCGGGACGCATTACGTGAAAGTGATATCCTGTTTCGTATGGGGGGTGACGAATTCACGGTGATTCTCGAAGACGTAAAAATTCCCGAACAAGCGGCAGATGTTGCACAACGCATACTCGCCGTAATTGGCAAGCCAATAGAGTTGAAGGGAGAAGAGTTCACGATATCCGCAAGTGTCGGCATGGCCGTTTACCCTCGGGACGGGGAATCTGCTGATTATCTCGTGAAATGTGCCGACACCGCTATGTATCGCGCGAAAGAGCTGGGTGGCAGTTGCTTCAGTTTTTTTTCGCTTGAGATGAACGAACGGGTCGAAAACCAACTCCAGATGGAGACGGCATTGCGTCGCGCGGTGGCGAATTCAGAGTTCTTTCTCCAATACCAGCCGCGGGTGTGTGCTCGCACGCAGCAGGTAATCGGGGTCGAAGCATTGTTGCGCTGGAAACACCCTGAATGGGGCATCGTACCTCCGAGCCGCTTTATTTCTCAACTCGAAGAATCTGGGCTTATCGTACCGGTCGGTGCCTGGGTAATCAGGGAGGCGTGCCGCCAGAACAAATCGTGGCAGGATATGGGACTCTCGCCGATATGCGTGTCGGTGAACCTCTCTTCGCGGCAATTCCGTAGCGAATCACTGGTAAACACCGTACGCATGGCCCTGGCGGAAACCGGGCTCGATCCATCCTATCTTGAAATGGAGCTAACAGAAAGCCTATTGGTGGATAACACCGAGAATGCCATTTCGCTCATGCATGCTCTGAAGGGGCTCGGTGTCGCTCTGTCAATCGATGACTTTGGAACCGGCTACTCGTCTCTCAGTTATCTCAAGAGATTTCCAATCGACTGTCTCAAAATCGATCGTAGTTTCATCACGGATCTTGCCAACAACACCAAGGATGCTGCGATTGTAGAGGCCATTTCAGCGCTTGCGCACAGTCTGGGCATCGGACTTGTTGCGGAGGGCGTGGAAGATGCTCATCAGGCACGGCTGTTGCAGGGATATGGATGCACTGAAATGCAGGGTTATTTTTACAGCCGACCAATCGATGCAGGCCACTTGGCCGAAATGATCGCTCGGACGAGTGCCTCTGCGATCACGGAGAAAGTGGCCTAATTTATACGCCAGGATAATGTATTAGCACAAGTAATAGCAATATTTAGTTTTATTAAAGGTAAAAGTGCGATATCAATAGCGCGCCAATTGGGTTGTAGAGGAAGGAATTTCACGGGATAGAGTTTTCGGGTTCGTGGGTATTTTGTATCGACGGTTGGACTGGACGAGGAAATTGTCAGTGCGTATATCCGAGATTAAAAAAGGAAGATGAGCATTATGATCAATTGAAACTGAGAATATAGGTGCCGCTTTAGCGGCTCGCAAACTGCCTTTTTGAGGAGCTTCAGCGATAAGTATCCGGCTCTGCCGGAGTTAATTTAACGTGAGCTAACTTTCAAATAGGTATGTGCAACTGGTGGTTCGTCATATAGATGTAATATTATTTTTTTATAATTTATAAAATTACTTCTCGTATCCCTGAAAATTGTTGGGATTATGATTAAACAGAAACCGGGTTCGCGCAAATCTGAAGAACTGCATCCCTATGCCAGCTTGCTGAATGAACTGGAAGGGTTGCGGAGTGAACTATTGGAACTTGAGTACTCATCTTCGACAACACTGCAGAATATAAATCCTTCCCATCTATTCAGTGCCGTTAATCTGATTCACTATCTTGGCTTGAGGCGACGGGATATACGGTCGCTGCAAGAAAGATTGGCGGCAGTGGGTCTCTCATCGTTAGGCCGCATGGAATCGCATGTCTTCGCCAATCTCAATGCGATCATTGATCTTTTGTGTTGCGCATTAGGGAAGAAATCAGCTGACAAAATATCGCCTACCGCCTCTGGGGGAGGCGCGACGCAGCTTGAAAGCAACACCAATCAGTTATTTGGCAAGCCTCCTTCGCATCGCCGAGCCCGGGTCATGGTCACGATGCCAGGCGGAGTGGCGGACGATTATTCGTTGATCAAAGACATGCTTATCCATGGTATGGATTGCGCCCGCATCAATTGTGCGCATGATACACCTGAAATATGGAACCGCATGATTGCGCATATCAATTTGGCGCGTCGTGAAACCGGCAGGCCTTGCCGTATCCTAATGGATTTGGGTGGTCCTAAGTTGCGCACTGGCGAAATTGCCCCAGGTCCGGCTGTACTTAAATGGAAGCCACAGCGAGATCTCTATGGCAACGTGATTGCACCCGCGCGAATATGGTTGCATCCCGAAAGCGATACTTCTCCCAGCCCGGCTCCTGCAGATGCTTGTCTGCCTGTACAGGGAGATTGGCTGGCAAAATTTACATCGCGCGATATCATTGAGTTTACTGACGCGCGGGGTTCCTCCCGTAGCGTGCAATTGGTTGGTCAAATTGGAACAGGCTTTTGGGGCGAATCCAATCAAACCACCTATATCACGCCTGGTATAGCACTCAATCGCCTGCGGGTACCTGTGTCCGGGCACCCACGTCGTACGGGTTGTACCGGCATTGTCGGAACGCTATCGCCAGTACCTGAATTGATCCGATTACACATTGAAGACAATCTGAATATCACATCTGAACCTTTGCCGGGTACGCCAGCCCAGTTCGATGCGGGAGGACGATTGCTGCATGCAGCCAGTATTGCCTGTTCCTTGCCGGAAGTATTTCTAAACGTCCAGCCAGGTGAACGTATCCTGATTGATGATGGCAGAATCGGTGGCGTAATTCGCAGTGTCTGTAAAAATAAATTAGTCGTTGAAATCACGCAAGCCCGCGAAGGTGGAGAGAAACTGCTCGCGAATAAAGGCATCAACTTACCGGATAGCCGACTTGAGTTGAATGGTCTGACGGAACAAGACATAGAGCACCTGGAGTTTGTCGTGAAACATGCAGATATGGTCGGACTTTCATTTGTCAGAAGGCCTGCTGACATTCTGTTATTACAAAAGCATTTGAAACGGTTGAAAGCTGAAAAATTGGGGATCGTGCTGAAAATCGAAACGCGCGCTGCGTTTGAGAATCTACCGGAACTGTTGTTGACTTTGCTGCGATCATCAAATGTCGGTGTAATGATTGCGCGTGGTGATCTGGCGGTGGAATGCGGCTATGAAAGATTGGCGGAATTACAGGAAGAAATTCTTTGGTTGGCTGAGGCGGCGCGTTTACCGGTGATATGGGCTACGCAGGTATTGGAGGGATTATCCAAGAGCGGCAAACCCAGTCGCGCTGAAATAACCGATGCGGCGATGGGTGTGCGTGCCGAATGCGTTATGCTGAACAAAGGATCACATATTATCGAGGCAATCCAGTCATTGGACGACATCCTGCATCGCATGCAATCCCATCAGAATAAGAAGATATCGCTGTTGCGGCGCCTGCATTGGTGAGCCATCGCTGGGAGAAAGTAAGTTTTTCTTCTGATTCATAAGGAGCCTCTAAGAATTCAGAGCTCATCCAAAAAGTTTTATAGATCAATCTCCTCAGGGTTCAATGTCAGTAATGGCCAAGATTGCGAAAAGTGCAGATTCAAAGCTATCAAGGGCACTTCTAAAAATTCAAAGTTCTAAACAAAACGAGGCACGAGAAAAAAATGGTTACGCAGCATATGCATGATATGTAAGGAAACATTTTTTTCGAGTAACAAAGTGTTGTGACGAAATTTGGATTTTTAGAAGTGACCTCGTGTTAATTGCAAGATTCCTCACTATGTTCG
>NZ_JAIEME010000033.1 GCF_019752415.1 Nitrosomonas sp. | reverse complement strand
TCGGACAAAAAGCGATCCCGTCGTGTTTGTTTCTTCTTTGCCGCATATTCCAGGTCAGAAAAGCTTGATTGCATCGCCCTATTCCATATTTATCAGTATGATGCAGTTTATCAAACCTTTTTGACCAAAGTCGATGTGATCGAATAAATCAGTGTTTCCCTAAATTGGTCCATTTCCATAATACAAAAGGGGATAGCATGCAACTTACCACAACAGATTTCATTTTTGACGTAATATATTACGTCATTTCGGACGTCTAATTTTAGTTAGGCGCCATATGCGCATCCCCACCAACTAAATTTTCGGAGTCCACAAATGCGAGTCAATGTTTACGCTGAAGAACTGAGAGAAATCACGGATGAATACGGAGACCGTGTAACTCTTATTAGAGAGCCGGTAGTCCAAGGATTTAAACACGCTGCTGTACAAATTCTCCTTGGAAATAGAGTGATTCACTCTAACAACGCAGACGGCAAAGACGATGACACACCAGGGATAAAATTCTGGTACTCAAGCGAGTATGAGCGAAACTTGTTAGTCAATATCCTCAAAAAGGCACTAGAGGAGTTGGATCGCCCAGAAGCAAAAAGTGAGCTCGCCTAACCCTATGTTCGAGCAGTACGGCGCAAAAGCGCGCCATCCATCAACTTCACGTTAGACATCACAAACGCCCGTCTCATGAAGCGCCGACTTCTATTTGCTTCCTACAGCCGACATGACAGAGAGATCGTGAAGCAACTCTGCGCACTACTACGGATAAGCGGTACAGAAGTGTTCCGCGACGAAGATGCCATCCGACCAGGCAAGAAGTGGCGTGCTGTGCTTGCCGATAATCTACAGCGAGCAGACTGCGTGCTCCTATTCTGGTCAGCAAACGCTGCAATATCCGCGGCGGTACGCGACGAGTATCAAGACGCGATGTCGCACAAGGTCGATATAGCACCGGTGCTACTTGATGGAACACCACTGCCAAGTTCTCTGGCTGAGTACCAATGGCTGGACTTCCGCAATGTCGTCTCCGTTTCGCCAGTCCCTAATAGACCGTTGCCTTCGCCTACTGGTGCAGTCATTGGCGCGGGTGTGATGATCGCCGGGCCAATCTCAAGCGTGGTGGGCGCGCTAGTAGGTCGTGGAGAACCAATCACTGACGATCTCAAGATACAGATTTCATCCAAAGAACTATCGCCTACTGAACGAACGACACTCGCAAAACTTCTCGAGCAAAGACTAGCGCACCGTGATGCCTAACCCCTCACTCAAGTGGAGCGCCAGCGGCAGGTCGCGAACAAAGAAAATGAATAGGTAACATGAGACAGATATCGCTATCTATGATGTCTAGGAAACCCGCCACCATGACCGCCACCCCCATGACCTCTACTGAGTACTATGGCAGCCGCGACGATGGCAACAGTGACAGCGACTGCGATGACTTTACTCCAGTCAATGACTGTTTTATAGAGCTGGAAATCCCCTCTCCAGCGTATGCGCTGCCAGACTTCGTCCGGAGTAACCGGATAAGGACGGTTGATAACCTCATGGGTAATAATAATTCCGTGATCCGCTCTGACGTCAATGGATTGCGTGGCATCTTCCAGCAATATGACCTTGATCACGCCACTGAGTACCGTGACTTCCGTCTGATGCTGCGACACACTGATATGCAGGATAGCGTCCTTGGCTTGTATCCTTGCATGCAGGGTTTCAATGTTTTGCTGGCAATCCGATGTATCCGCGTAAGCATTACCCACATTAAACCGATCGACGCGTATCACGCAGGATGAATCCAATGCTTTGAATTCAACGCGTGCGCTGCTTTGAGGACCCGTGCTCACAAACGAATGATTCTTTACCTTCGCAGAAATCTTTACTTGCGCGCCATTGAGTAAAGCGCTTTTGCCCGATGCGTACATGGAACCGATAACAGCATTGTCAGTACCGGCGTTGTGATGAACACGAAAACCTGTATTTTCACTTTGTTCCAAAAAACCGTCCCTTTCAGCAAAATTCCTATCCTGAATGGGCACTGTTTTACAACCCGCCAGTAGCAAAATGGCTATAAAAAGTAGCAGCCCTTTATTGCCAGACAAATTAAAAGAAGAAAGCATGAACCATTGATCGCATCTCGAACAAATATCCCTTATCTCGCAGAAGAATAGCTTGGTTTTTGTGGTGTCCATTTTGCTTCTCCTTTCAGTAATGAGTTCCGGGTGGGTTGCTGATGGGATCACTGTACAGCGATCAATCTGAATCAGGACTGAATGAAGCGAGGCGTGATTATGGTGCTGTTTTTTCTGCGCTATTACAAGGCAGTGGGTATCTGACAAAACCGGATAGGTTGTTAAGCAATTTCTGACTCAATTGATTATGTTCAAGGTCAGATTATGGATTTATCGGGTTCTAAGCTTTTCATTGAGAATCCAATTAAACTCAAGAAACCGAATATAAAAATTGTCTGTAGCAAGCAATTCTTTTGTGTGTACGGTATCAGCAAGGCTATCGCGATATTGGGTAAAGAATTGCGACAGGTTAGGCCAGCCTTGCGAACCGCGCTCAAAATCTCTCTCGTACCAATCAAAAATTTCAGAAACTTCGAGTTTCCCAGTCACTTCGTCCAATCGATTGCGTGATCGATCTGACAAGAAAGCGCGTGTTGCTGATTCTAATTGCTGTTCTAAGTCGATGCCGCTATACGCTCGATTGCGTAATGCCGGGTAATCGATGGAAGCGCGATTGAGTGCGAAATGAATACGTGGTTCATCGTAATTTCCAGGCCTACGAATAAAATCAACTTCAAGCTCGCTTAATGAAAGAATTTTACCCAATAGGGGAATAAAGTTAATTTTTTGCTGATTCTTTATCATGGAAATGAGCTGTAATTTCTCACGAAGATTACGTGGCTTATAGTATCGATCCTGGGGTAATGTTGATTGAGTCCTCAGAATCATGTCTATCGTAAACGCGTTGTAGGCATTAATTAAGAAAGCAAGCTGCTCGGATTTATCCCAATCTGAAAATTCGCTTTCTTTGACTTGCGATAACTGGGACAAATAGCTGCTTAACTGACCGCGATGTGCAGAAAAATTAAAGTAATCCACAACACTGGCTTTTCCTTGATTCACCATATAAACATGTTGACGTAACAAATCATCCCAAATGGCATGATCGAATCGTGCCGCTGAAACTGTGCTCGAAGTAAGCCACAGCAGTACTATCAGTAGTGAATGTTTAAAGCTATTCAAAGTAATCTCCTGACATCAAATCGATGTTACTTGCACTGGAGTTTTGGCGCGGTGATGAAAACGAAGCCTTTATTGCCAGGCGAATTAAAAGAAGAAAGCATGAGCCATTGGTAGCATCTCGAACAAATATTCCATATCTTGCAGAAGCATGGTCTATTTTTTGGGGCGCCCATTTTGCTTCTCCTTTCAGTTATTCATTCCGAGAGGGTTCCTGATGGGATTACTGTACAGTGGTCAATCTGAATCAGGACTGAATGAAGAAACTGAACAAGATATTGTTTTTGCTGCACCACAACAACAACTTGTGAATGGAATATGTAGAGAAGGGTGGCCAGTCTTTTGATTGCCTACATGAGGGGTGAAAGACAGAGTTGACATTGCGATACATTGCATGTTTGAATACTGTTCAAATATCAATTATGGAGTCATTCGAACATGTCAAATCGTGGCGGGAAAAGAGAAAATGCGGGAAGGCCGCGCGGCCAGGGAAAATTTGGCGAACCGACTGTTTCAATACGCATACCGGAAAGTCAGGGAGCTACCATCAAAAATTTTCTTGACGCATACCAGCGTAAAAGAACAGGCTCCGGTGAAGAAGAATCCAATGTGGATGAGTTTCTTATTCCCGCCATTAGCGATCAGCCGACCTTGTTACCGCTTTTTTCCACCAAAGTGGCGGCAGGTTTCCCCAGTCCGGCGGATGATCATATCGAAAAAAGCCTTGATGTCAGTGAATTTCTGATCGATCATGCGGCATCGACGTTCTTCGTTACGATTAAGGGAGATTCGATGATGGATGTCGGTTTACTGCCAGACGATAAAGTTGTGGTAGATAGATCAAAGACACCAGGCATCGGCGACATTGTGCTTGCAGTGGTTGACCGTGAATTCACTATTAAAATTTTTGATTACGGGGCAAACAAAATGCCGAGGCTTATGCCAGCCAACTCATCAGGTGCTTACAAACCCATTTACATTCGTCCAGATATGCAGTTTGAGATTTTTGGTGTAGTAACAGGATCATTCAGGCGCTTCAAATAGTCATGCGTAGCATCGCCCTCATTGATGTTAACAATTTCTATGTCAGCTGCGAGCGGGTATTTAATCCTAAGCTTGAGGGTGTGCCGGTTGTGGTCCTATCCAACAATGATGGTTGTGCGGTAGCCAGAAGCAATGAAGTAAAAGCGCTGGGTGTCAAAATGGGTCAACCATGGTTCCTGTTAAAGGATCTGGCACGCAAGCATGGGATAGTGGCTTATTCATCAAATTACACCCTGTACGCCGATATGAGCAATCGGGTAATGCGTATATTGTCAGCATACAGCCCGAAACAAGAAGTTTATTCCATTGATGAATGCTTTCTTGATCTTACAGGTTTCTCGAATCTGACAAGTTATGGTCAGGATATCAGGCAACGTATTAAACAATGGACCGGGCTTCCGGTTTGCGTTGGAATTGGTGCATCCAAAACACTTTCAAAACTGGCTAACCATATTGCAAAAAAGAATCCAGAGTTCGCTGGCGTGTGTGATCTGAATGCCATGCCTCAACAACAAGATGATTGGTTGAGTCAGATCGAAGTAGGAGAAGTGTGGGGAATTGGGAGACGACTGGCGCCCAAGCTCAATGCAATGAAAATAAAATCTGTCCTGGATTTAAAGCGATCTTCACCGTCTGTCATGCGAGATTACTTCTCAGTGGTAATGGAAAAGACTGTTCATGAACTGAATGGTACATCTTGCATTGAACTGGAAGAAATTACTCCACCGAAAAAGCAGATCATTAGTTCACGTTCATTTGGGATTAAGGTAACTGATTTGGCCAGTCTTGAGGAAGCGGTTTCATTTTATATTAGCAGAGCTGCAGAAAAGCTACGCCGACAACAATCTTATGCCGGAGCGGTTTATGTCACTATCCGCACCAGTCCGTTCAAAGACAAGCAGCCATCCTATGAAAACGGTTTAACGATCAAGCTTCCAATGCAAACGGACAATACCGTGCTTCTGACCAAGGCCGCCTTGTGGGGATTACGGAAAATTTATCGAAGCGGGTATCGTTATCAAAAAGCGGGGGTAATGTTGTCTGATCTGGTATTCAGGAAAAACCGGCAGGGTGATCTATTTGGCCTGGCATCAATAGACAGTGATAGTAGATCGAACAAACTGATGAATGCGATTGATCAAGTCAATGCCCGCATGGGGAGAGGCACGATTAGGCTGGCATCCGAAGGTTTTAAGCAATCATGGCGAATGAAACAAGTCAATAGAAGCCCGAATTACACGACAAACTGGGATGAATTGATTTGTGTTGCGGAATAATTAGTTGGGATCGCCTGTTTATGAGATGTAATTATTAAATAAGTTATATTTTGGAATGTGGCAATTTGGCATAGCATCCGAACTTAACAGCGTTATTGTAATGTAGTATAAAATCGAATTGAGAAATGCCCTACCTCCACATAGCAGTATTGTGGCCAAATATTATAAGGAACCAATATGTCTCAATCACTTTTTATTCTTATCATCTTTGTCATAACGCTTCAAGGTTGTGCTTCATCCAGAGAAGTGTTTCTGGCTGACGGGACCAAAGGGCATAACATCAACTGCAGTGGCTCCGGAATGAACTATAGCAACTGTCTTGAGAAAGCGGGGGAAATCTGTGGTACAAGTGGGTATCACCTATTGAATCAGCAAGGTGAGGTTGTTCCTTTCTCTCAAGCGATCCGTGAGTTTGGCGCAAACACACCATCAGCATCAGTCGGATATTTGACATCTTCGGGTTCAATAATCACCCGTAATCTATTTATCAAATGCAAATAAAAGAGCGCAACTTATGAAAGTTGAAGTGACGGTTGAATTAGACATCAATTTATATAAAACCAGTATTGCAGACATAAAGAAATTATTGGAAGAAATGATGGATCCGAAAAAATTCGATGCTCTGGAAACGATAACTATTAAAGATATAAAAATAGGAAAATAGATTGTCTCTCAAAGTTTAATATTTTATCGTGACTGAACATCCTTCTCGGGGACAGTCAGGCTGCTAATCAATAATAGTAGAATAATTCCCGGTGGTGGATTGGTATGGATTCCGTTGTGATACTGCATGAGTAATCATTACTGATGCGTTCCGCTTCTTACTGCGAGAGTTTTAGCCCGCCCTCTTGCCAGTGTTCGTGTTATTTTTCGGCCAGCCCTCCTCGGAGGGCTGTTTTTTATTTTAGCAACGCTAACGCAAATTCCCGCATCAACAACAAGTAGATCGACAGCTACTTTATCCTGATTTTATGTACGTTACCGAACTGAGTACATCAGCCTAGCGTGTAATGATAAAAATAAGCGCTGAAATACATTGTTTTAAATTTCCGGACAACTCCCGGATTGGTCGTCTCACCTATCATTGTGTAGTACCGCTACACAGCCATAATACCTTGCCAATTTTCACGCGACGCCAACAATTAATACAAAGCTATGCCTCATAGCAGTTATTAAAACATTCAGGCTAAAAATATTTAGTTACAGGAGAAATTTATGAATAATCAATATCGATTAGCAGTCATTCCAATCTTTGTTATCGGCTTACTTACAATGGGAGGATCCCATGCATTTGCAACAGAACTTGGCAAGGAAGTTTCTGTGCAAAACCATTTGAAGGACGGCGATGAATTCAACATGAAAGTGCGAAAGCTTATTGGTCACGGCAAGCTATTATTCGGTGCGAATTGGACCAATCAAGAAGGCGGTGGACGTCCATTAACCAAGGGGACCGGCTCTCCGCTGACAGATTCATCCTCGCCATTAGTTTTTCCACGTAACTTTAATCGTATTTCAGCACCGGATACGAACTCCTGTTCAGGCTGCCATAACAAACCCCGTATCGGTGGCGGAGGAGAAATTGTTACCAATGCATTTATTACCGGGCAACGTTTTGATTTTGCAACCTTTGACCATAATGACACGACGCCAACGCGGGGCGCACTAGATGAGGAAGGCAAATTTGTACAACAGCAAACCATTGCCAATTCCCGTAATACACTGGGTCTGTTCGGTTCTGGTTATATCGAGATGTTGAGCCGTCAGATGACAACAGATTTGCAAAAAATCCGGGATTCCATTACCTCCGGCAGGAATGCAGAACTGATTAGCAAGGGGGTTTCATTCGGAACTTTAGCGAGGAATCAAAATGGCAGTTGGAATACCAGCGATGTTAACGGATTGCTTGCATCAAGCTTGGTTAGTGATGGCGCCGATAATCCGCCAAGCCTGATTATTAAGCCATTTCATCAGGCGGGTGGCGTAGTATCATTGCGCCAATTTACTAATAATGCATTTAATCAGCATCATGGCATCCAGTCGACTGAACGGTTCGGTATCAATTTGGATGCGGATGGAGATGAGTTCGTTAACGAAATTACTCGTGCGGACATCACTGCAGTCACTTTATTTCAAGCGCAACTTGCAGTACCTGGCCGGGTGATTCCTAATGATCCTGAAATTGAGGCGGCTGTTCGTGTTGGTGAGCAGATTTTCCAAAACATTGGGTGTTCGGGTTGCCATGTGCCTAAACTACCCTTAGATAAAAAAGGATGGATCTATAGTGAACCGAATCCTTTTAATCCCAAGGGCAACTTACAAAAAGGCAATACGCAGGAATATAGGATTGATTTGACAGAAGAAAAACTTGATCAACCAAGATTGAAAGTTGAAAAAGAAGTAGTTTGGGTGCCCGCTTTTACCGATCTAAAACTACATGATATTACCAGTGGGCCAGGCGATCCCAATCGAGAACCCATTGATCAGAATGCACCTGAAGGATCCGCCGAATTTTTTGCAGGAAACTCTCGTTTTATGACGCGAAAACTCTGGGGCACGGCTAATGAGCCGCCGTATTTTCATCATGGGCAATATACCACTATGCGTCAAGCTATCGAAGCACATCGCGGCGAAGCCTATGGCACCTATGTCAAGTGGACAGCTCTCAGTGAGGCAAATCAGAATTCAGTCATTGAATTCCTGAAAACTCTCCAGATCCTGCCTGAAGGCACTAAACATCTGGTGGTCGATGAGCGTGGCAATAAAAAAGAATGGCCTTAATAAAGTAATCATCAAAAAATAAACGGCTTCGCCCTTGGGCAAAGCCGTTTCCATCACAGATAAATCCCGGCAATATTTTCTGGTAACTTCCGCACACCGATTAACAGGATTAGGAAGCCACATGCTGTTCGGTAACGGCCATAAACTCGCTCTGAGTTAGTTAGCGCACAGACGGCAAACTCACCAGACCATTACTCTGCATTCGATAAATCTTGTTGGCAATACACATTGCCAACTATCTGTCATCGCTTCTCATGCATAAAGGAGTAATTTATGGAAAACCATCCCGGCAACAACACCTATCCGGACAATTCAGCAGTGACATCAAAGGTGATCGAGATTCGCAAGGGCCAGACGTCAGGTCGGCTTGATCGTGCTGAATTTAGCGTTCGATTCCGTGCCACATTCATTGATCCCGCGTTCCGATGCGAAGATGAATCCATCGCACGGCTTGAAGAAGTCGCTTGGCAAGCTTACACCAATGGCCGCAAGGCACCCTTTACACAGAAAGCAGGTCCGGGATATGTTGATCCGGATTACGAATTATCAGTCGAATGGCTGTCTACAAAGCAGCGTATAGAAGAAGCTCAACGGCGCTGGAGTGACCCTTCAACGCCATCTCGGGTATTGCTGATCTGCGGCTCGGCACGCAATGATGGAACCTGTCCAGGCGAGATGTCCAAATCCTTCCGGCTGTTGAAGATTGTTCGCGAAACATTGGAACAGGCTGATATCCAGGTTGATGTACTCGATCTGAGTCTGATTACCTCGGAATATGGTCGCAACATCCACCCATGCAAGGGATGTGTGTCGACAGCAATGCCTTTGTGTCACTGGCCGTGTAGTTGTTACCCCAATCACTCTCTCAATCAAAACAATGATTGGATGGCCGAAATCTATGAGCGCTGGACGGCTGCCCATGCCGTGATCATCGTAACCCCAGTATATTGGTACCAGAGCCCAAGCCCTTTGAAATTGATGATAGACCGCATGGTCTGTGCCGATGGCGGCAACCCTGATCCTACATCGACATCGGGCAAGAATGCGGGCAGAGCGAAAGAACTTGAGATGACCGGATGGGATTACCCGCAGCACCTGGCTGGACGCGCCTACGGAGTGATTGTCCACGGTGATGTGGCCGGTATTGAAGGTTCGCGCCGTTCTTTGTCCGACTGGCTCGACTGGATGGGTTTTATTGATGCCGGAGCTCAGGCACGCCTGGATCGCTACATCGGATACTTCGAACCCTATGCGACCAGTCACGATGTCCTGGACAAGGATACCGCAGTGCAGGTAGAAACACGCAATGTCGCGCTTGCCGTAGCGAAAGCCGTCGTTGAGTTACGTGCCGGACGGCTCCATGCGGTGCAGGCGAAGCTGTCACGCCCGCGGCCAAAGTAGATCTATTCTCTCATTTCATCCTTCAGCACACTCCTAACACTGGAGGGTGCTTCGCTGTTGCCACTCATCTATATCTGAACAGAATTAATAGAGGAACAATCATTTCAGTCTGATCGACTTATCCACAGTGGTGTAGTACGCTATGTCGCGATAATGCCTAGTCAATTTAAACTCGGCACCAACAATATAACTATCATCTTGTACTATAATTCCGAACTACTTACCGTTTGATATCGATTCCCTATTAAAATTAATCTATGGATACCACTGACATCAAAAGTTACATGCAATCCGTCGGCCAGGAAGCACGCATGGCTTCGCGCTTGGTCGCAAAAGCGGACACGGCGGCGAAGAATCGTGCACTGACTGCGATGGCGGATGCCATTCGCCGGGATGAAAAGCTATTATTAGCAGCCAATGCCAAAGATCTGGACAATGCACGTACCAAAGGCCTGGAAGCTTCTATGATCGACCGTTTGACTTTGTCGGCCAAAGGCGTGGCGACAATGGCGGAAGGTCTGTTGCAGATTGCGGCACTGGCTGATCCGATAGGCGAAATCAGTGGATTAAATTACCGCCCTTCCGGCATACAGGTGGGGAAAATGCGCGTGCCTTTGGGCGTGATCGGCATTATTTATGAAGCACGCCCGAATGTGACGGCTGATGCCGCAGGTTTGTGCCTGAAAGCGGGGAATGCAGCGATTTTGCGCGGCGGGTCGGAGGCGATTCATAGCAATCAGGCGATTGCCGCGTGCGTCAAAGAAGGATTGCGTCTGGCCGGTTTACCGGAATCGGCGGTGCAAGTAATTGAGACCACCGATCGCGCGGCAGTGGGCGAATTGATCACGATGAAAGATTTTGTCGATGTGATTGTGCCGCGCGGCGGCAAGGGATTGATCGAGCGGGTTTCCAATGAAGCACGTATCCCGGTGATCAAGCACCTGGACGGCGTATGCCATGTGTACATTGACGATCAGGCGGATTTTGAAAAAGCCATCACCATTGCCGACAATGCCAAAACGCAGCGGTATGGCACCTGTAACACGATGGAAACATTGCTGATCCATGAAGGCATTGCACAGAAAATACTGCCTGCGCTGAGCAAAATATATTTTGACAAAGGTGTTGAATTACGCGGTGATGCAACCGCATGTGGCATCATTCCACAAATGCATGCGGCCACTGAACAGGATTGGTACGAAGAATATCTGGCACCGATTTTGAGCATTCGCATTGTCACTGGATTGGATCAGGCGATTGATCACATTACGCGCTATGGCTCGCAGCATACCGATGCGATTGTCACGGAAAATTACACACATGCACGCCGCTTTCTGCGTGAAGTGGATTCCAGTTCGGTGATGGTCAATACCACGACGCGTTTTGCCGATGGATTTGAATATGGCTTGGGTGCTGAGATCGGCATTTCGACCGACAAAATCCACGCGCGCGGTCCGGTCGGCTTGGAAGGATTGACCAGTCAAAAATTTGTCGTGCTGGGCGACGGCCAGTTAAGACAGTAACCTGCTTTTAAACATATTCATACAGAACGAGTGCCCAGCACTCAATCCACCTCAAAGGTTGTTATGACACAAGTTGTCGAAATAAAGATTCCCGATATCGGTGATTTCAAGGATGCTACAGTCATTGAGCTATTCGTCTCCCTCGGCGATACGATTGAGAAGGAAACTTCGCTGATCACACTGGAAACGGACAAAGCTTCAATGGAAGTACCTTCCCCATACGCCGGTGTCGTGCAAGAAATCAAAATCAAAGTGGGCGACAAAGTGTCAGAAGGTTCGGTTATTATGACTTTGGCAGTGACTGAGCAATCCGCAACCGCAACGCGCTCAGAAACCATAACCGGAACCAGCGAGAAAGCAATTGCTGCTCCCATTGTTACCCCAGCCCCTGCGCCAACATCACCGCAATCCATTCCACCGGGAGACATTCACGCCGACGTGGTAGTGCTTGGCGCCGGTCCCGGTGGTTACACCGCGGCTTTTCGCGCTGCCGATCTGGGTAAAAAGGTGGTTTTAATCGAGCGCTACGCCTCGCTCGGTGGCGTGTGCCTGAATGTTGGCTGCATCCCTTCCAAGGCTTTACTGCATGTGGCCAAAGTAATCACGGAAGCAGAGGATGTCGAAGCGCAAGGTATTGTTTTTGGCAAACCCAAAATTGATATCGCTAAGCTGCGTACGTGGAAAGAATCGGTGATCGGCAAACTGACCAAGGGCCTGAAAGCACTAGCGAAACAGCGCAAGGTGGAAATCATCCACGGCTCCGGGAAGTTCACTACGCCACATCTGATTCAAGTTGAAACTACGGATGGACAGAAAACGGTTTCTTTCGAGCACTGCATCATCGCAGCCGGTTCCAGCGTCGCGCGTATCCCTGGTTTTCCTTACGATGATCCGCGCTTGATCGATTCCACCGGAGCACTTGAACTAAAAGACGTGCCGAAGCACATGCTGGTTATCGGTGGCGGCATCATCGGCCTGGAAATGGCCACAGTCTATTCCGCATTGGGAAGCAAAATCACTGTGGTGGAATGGATGGATCAATTGATCCCGGGCGCTGATCCCGATCTGATCAAACCGCTGCATCGCCGTATCAAGAAACGCTACGAGGCGATTTATCTAAAAACCAGGGTAACTCAGATTGTAGCCGGTGAATCCGGGCTGACCGTGACCTTTGAGGGAGAAAATGCGCCGGAACAGCAAACCTATGACCGTATTCTAATGGCCGTCGGACGCCATCCGAATGGGCGTGCGATCAGTGCCGCGGAAATCGGCATTCAAGTCAACGAACGCGGTTTTATCCCGGTGGATCAGCAAATGCGCACTAACTTGCCACACATTTTTGCAATTGGCGATATCGTAGGTGAACCGATGCTGGCGCACAAAGCCACTTATGAGGGCAAATTGGCTGCAGAGATTATTGTCGGGCATAAAGCCATTTTTGATGCCCGCACCATTCCTTCCGTCGCTTACACCGACCCTGAGATTGCCTGGATGGGACTGACTGAGAAAGAAGCCATCAAACAGGGTATCGATTATGAGAAAACCAGCTTCCCCTGGGCTGCCAGCGGCCGTGCCATATCCATGGCGCGCGAAGAAGGATTAACGCAACTGCTGTGGGATAAAAATACCCGTCGCATACTGGGTGCCGGCATAGTGGGCATCAATGCCGGCGAGTTGATCGCGGAAACGGTTTTAGCGCTGGAAATGGGTGCGGATATGCAAGACATCAGTCTGACCATTCACCCGCATCCCACGCTCTCGGAAACCATATTGTTCGCCGCAGAAATGGCGGAAGGAACTATCACCGATCTTTATATACCAAAGAAATAGGCGACGTGAATATCTCTGAAAATTCAGAAAAATACCCTCCCGATTTCTGATTCCCGAAAACAAAACAATGACAATCAACTTTTATTAATTTCATGATAACCACAAAAAAAACTTACGGTATTTCTTTCGCATTACTATTTATTTTATGTGGTGTGATACAAAATTCATTTGCAACGCATATCTCAGAACCTGTTCTGATCGATCCTCCAACACAATTTAAAGTCGGAGACATGGTTATTCTGCATGGACGGGTAGACTACAATGCGCAGCCGGCCCCCGATGTTTTGCTTAATTTCAAACTGATCCGCCCCGATGGCACGATGGCTGTTGATCAATCCTATCCAAGTAATGCGGAAGGTCATTTTGAATTTAAGTTTGATAGCAAAAATGAAGTGCCTGGCACTTATCAAATTACGATTACTTCACACTGCCTGGAAATTCACCGGTATGCTTGCACCTACAAAAATCAAACACTGTCTTTGGAATTAAAATAACCCGTAGAGATATTTCACACAAGATAAATAAGTGAGCTACAGTTGGCAGTATTTCAAATCCTATTAATGCTTCCATGCACAAAAAAGAATATTTATGGAACAACTTCCTATCAAAAAAAAATTTCGCAACTGCTTCATTCTTGTTCTCGCATTCTTCTTGCTATCAGCTTGCAATGCAAAAACGAATGACCTCTCAGAGCGCGAGGCTGCGATCAACGCCAGAGAATCCGAACTCGTAACATTATTTGCCGAGTTGGTGGAACAAAAAAAAGCATTGGAAAATAATCAAACAGCCAACAAAGAAGAAAATGCTTCTCCTTCCAAAACCGCCGAATGTTTATGCGATTCGACCGGCGATCTGACCTCGACTGCAATTACCCAAAAAGACAAGTCAACCGCGAAATATACCCGGACAGTATCCGGCGGTGTTGAGAAAATTCATCTTGCCCCCGATTCCAGAACATTATTAGGCCGTATTGAGAAAGTATATATGGATCCTCCCGGTATGGAATTCAACGCGCGGATTGACACCGGTGCTCAAACATCATCACTGAATGCGATTGATATTGTTGAATTCGAGCGGGATGGCAAACCGCACGTGCGATTTAATGTCATCAATCCAAAAACCGGAGAAAAGACTGAAATCACAAGACGCCTGCGTCGCTATGCGCGTGTTAAGGAATTAAATAACAAAGAATCACAGAATCGCCCAGTGGTCAGAATGCGCGTCGTGATCGCCGACATTGATGAACAAATAAATTTTACGCTGGTGAATCGCAGTAATCTCAAACATCAAGTCCTGATAGGACGAAATTTTTTACGTGATCTCGCAATCGTGGATGTTAGCAAGAAATATACGACTGTCAGGAATGAAAAAGTAAAACAGGTTGATCTCAGGTAATGTCTCCCAAACTTAGGCTTTATATTTTAGTTTTTCTGATTATGGGGCTCGGCATAGGTCTAATTTTATATAAGCACTTTGCTCTGGGATTCCCATTATCGCCCGATGACAAGAAATCAGTTTGGACCATTGAAGCCAAAATCGATTTCATCGCACGCGGTGATCCCGTTATCGTCTCGTTCGCACTCCCCCCGCAAACACCCAATGTTGTCTTTATGGAAGAAGATTTTGCTTCACCCGGTTATGGGTTTAGTGAATTAACTTCTCCCGCAGGGCGGCGCGCGCAATGGAGCAAAAGAACGGCATCAGGTCCTCAAACAACTTATTACCGCCTGAGCATGTATGAAACGGATCAGTTCATTCAACCACCCATTGCAGCAGATCTTCCAGCAGAACCGGAAAAACCCGAGTTCGATGGGGTACTTAAGACCGCAGCCATCACATTATTGGACCAGGTTCGCAGCAAATCCGCTAATACTGAAATCTTTACCCGAGAGTTGATCAGAACTTTAAACTCCAATACCCCTGATCAGAATCAACGCTTACTCCTTAATGACCAATCCAGCGAAGATTATAAAACCCACTTAATCATTAACCTACTGGCATCAGAAGGTATTAGTGCGCATATTGTTCGCGGACTCTATCTGAATGAGGGCCGGAAAAGGCTATCGCTTGCCAACTTTGTGGAAGTTTACATAGGCGGTCGATGGCTTTTGTTTAACCAGAATACCGGAGAAAGCGGGAAACCCAAGAATTTCTTGGTTTGGCAACGCGGCGATCAGTCTCTATTGGATGTCATTGGAGGGAAGAATTCAAAAACTTCCTTCTCCATCATAAAAAGCACCCAATCAACCAGAAATCTCGCTGTACGTGACAGTATCAGTAAGCAAGCCGGGCTGATCGATTTCTCTATTTACAGCTTACCGATCGAACAACAAAATGCATTCAAAATGATTTTATTATTACCGATCGGCGCATTGATTGTTGTCATTATGCGCTTGTTGATCGGCATACGGACTTCCGGCACCTTCATGCCGATTCTGATCGCATTGGCGTTGATTCAAACCACCCTGCTAACCGGCATCATCATCTTTCTGACTGTCGTTGGCACAGGACTACTGATCCGATCTTACTTATCACGCTTAAACTTGCTGTTTGTAGCACGTATCTCGGCGGTGATCATTGTGGTGATCGCAATTATGGCGAGTATCAGTATCATCAGTAATAAACTTGGAATTGATCAGGCCATGACGGTAACTTTCTTCCCGATGATCATCTTGTCATGGACCATTGAACGCATGTCAGTCCTGTGGGAAGAGGACGGTCCTAGAGAAGTCTTTATCCAAGGTGGCGGTAGCCTGTTAACAGCGGTGATTGCTTATTTGTTTATGACGAACCGGACGATTGAATATCTAACTTTTAACTTCCCTGAGCTGATGCTGGTCAATCTGGCGCTCATCCTGATTCTTGGACAATATACCGGCTACCGGTTATCCGAGCTATATCGTTTTCATGCTCTGGAAAGACGCGATGTTACTGGCAAGCGCTAGGAAACTCAGGAGTTTTGGCATCATCGGAATGAATCAGAGAAATTTTGGTTTGATTTCCCGCTACAACCCGCGCCATTTATACCCGCTTGTTGACGACAAACTAAAAACCAAACTGCTGGCACAAAAAGCTGGTATAACAGTGCCCAAATTACTTGGCACCGTGGAATACCAGCATGATGTCAAACTGCTGAAAGAAATACTCCATCCGCATGCCCAGTTCGTCATAAAACCAGTGAAAGGCAGTGGCGGGAAAGGCATCTTGGTGATTAATCAACATGATCACAATCATTACTTTAAACCTAGCGGGGATGCGATACAACTGGTAGATATCGAGCGGCATGTATCGAATATTCTGAGCGGCCTCCATAGCTTGGGTGGCAAGCCCGATAACGTCATGATCGAATCACTAATACAACTTGATCCGATTTTTTCTGACTATAGTTATGAAGGTATTCCTGATCTGCGCATTATTGTACTCTGCGGTTATCCCATTATGGCCATGCTACGGCTCACAACTCATGCTTCTGATGGCAAAGCCAATCTACATCAAGGCGCGGTGGGGGTTGGAATCGATATGGGTACAGGTCATGCGTTACATGCTGTGCAGCATGGTAAGCCGGTCTTACACCACCCGGATACACGTAAGACTTTTTCAGAATTAGTCATTCCCCATTGGGACAAACTCTTACAATTGGCTGCCGCTTGCTATGAAATGACTGGCCTGGGATACCTGGGTGCGGATATTGTGCTGGACAGAGACCAAGGTCCCATGATTATTGAGCTCAATGCACGCCCGGGGCTTTCCATTCAAGTGGCCAACGCTGCTGGTCTGGCACCGCGTGTTGCCATCATCGAGGCACTCAAAGCGATCGATCCTGATCCGCAATCACGCGCTGCTTTCAGCAAGCAACAATTTGCAACAAATACAGGCGCTCACCCACCTCCTCTGCTATATACCCGAAGCGACGATCCCAAACCGTAAACGATCCAAACAAACTTCAACAGACTGGATAAGCACATTTAGTCATTTGTATTAACAATAACTTTATTGCGCCCTCTCTGTTTGGCTTGAAACAGTGCTTTATCTGCGCCCTCGCTCAGACTCGCAGCATCCGGAAAATGAGCAAGATCCGCTATACCGCAACTAAAACTGACTGAGAATTCCTCATCCTGACTCAGATGTAATAAGCGCGAAAACACATTGCGGATCTCATCAATCACTTTTGCAGCCGATGCTGCATCGGTATCATTCATAATGACAGCGAATTCTTCGCCACCGTATCGCCCGATAATATCTGTTCCACGCAACCGTTGCTTTAACAGTCTAGACAGGCTTTTAATCACACGATCACCCGCAGCATGTCCATACTTATTATTGATTTTTGTGAAGGAATCGATATCCACCAAAGCAAATGACATCGGTGTATCCAATCGAATGGAACGCACTGCCTCACGCACCAACTCTTCCTTAAGCGCCGTATGATTGAGTAAGCTTGTTAAACCGTCATGTACCATCAAAGAGCGTAAAGAACGTGCACGCATTACGCGCGATGTGATCGCCGAAACCAGGTGTCTGGGATCAATGGGTCTAACTAGGAAATCGTCACCGCTCAGACTCAGCGCTTCAAATTGCGTGTTGAAATCGTTCTCAGAAGAAAGGTAAACAATTGGGGTGCTCACAAAACCATCCATCTGCCGGACAACTTTTGCCAATTCAATACCATTACAGCCCGGCATATACAGATCCATCAGGATCAGGTCTGGATTAAAATCACTCAACACCGCCATCAGGTTCATGGATTCCGTCACTGCCTTCACAACCATTCCAGCTTGTTCAAGTATCGCGGCATGGTAAGAAAGTACCGCCGGACTGTCATCTACCATCAATATGCGAAAAGAATCCTGAATCTGTGACGCTGTTATCAAATCAAGCTGACCAATCAACTCAACAGGATTGAATGGCTTTGTGAAATACGCAACACTGCCAGCCCGAACCGCCCCCAACCGGTAATCCATATTATCATGTGCTGAAATAAAAATGACTTGTGCGGGTTGTGTCAATTCCCGTTGAATCTCTTCCATAACATGAATACCCCCCATTTCGTCTTCAGGGAACTCCGTTTCCATGAGAATTATGGCACTGGGTTTATCTTTTATGGCAATCCGAAATTTATCTAAATGATTAAACACTTCCACTTCATAGCCGTAATAGCGCAATTGCAAGGCAAGCTCCTGCGCCGCTTCAGCATCATCGTCCACCACAAAAATCAAATTGGATGGATTCGGGTCTGAGAAAAATGAATCCTCATCCACTATTGTCTGAGAAATATCGCTTACAGTGCTGGATTCCTTCTCAGCCGAAATCTTCTTCAGTTCAAGAATCTGCTGCAAAATTCGGTTTAACTGCAGGTCATCCGCTGAAGCCGATTTCTGCATTAAATTCTTGAGGATTTGTTCCAGCGCATGCGCTTCAACACTCAGTTGTGGAAATCCAAATGTCTTCCCAGTGCCAACCAAATTGTGAACTGCGCGATGAAGCTCCTGTAAAACACTTGCATCCCATCCAATCCGCAGTCTATTCCATATCACTTCTATTTCATTAATTCTGTCAGGCAATTCCTCTGCAAACGAGGTAACCAGCAAGCACATTTTTTCTTGAAATTCGTTGTGTACTCTATTTTCCATAATATGGCGCCAAATGTTGTTTTATTTCAGTGATTTGCTGCATAGGATCAAATGGTTCTGAGAAAACAGTCAATGTATCCAGATTCATGGTATGCGTAACTCAATTCAATTGCACCCAGGCAATCATCAATATAACAGGAACATCTCATCAGCCTGTGGAATTTTCCATAAGTGATCCGTGTTGTTATACCATCCTATCTGACATCATGACATCCGCCAATATAAGATGCGAAGTATTCTACCACCCTGGATCTTCACTACCAGCCCAAACAGCAATAAACTTTATCTGTTCGACGAACTGGATACAATCAGTACAATTACCCGTTCATTCTAATTAAAGGAGCTGGAACTCAATCCATCGATCTAACACCTAAAACCCGGTTACTTAATCATTTTACCTTTTAAATTATTCATCAGTAGGCATGTTATATAAAATAGCTGTCCAGATTCTGGCTTTCATCATCGCAATCACGCTCGGCATCTTTGCCATCGGCGCACTCTTGACCGCACCGGCACCCACGGCAGTAGGAACACTCTCTGCAGATTTTCCGGTTCAATCAGTGCAGATTCCCGCTCCCAATGAATCCCCCGTACATGGCTGGCTAGTTCATGGACAACCCGGTGACGGCGCTGTATTGCTAGCCCATTCGATGCGCAGTAATCGACTCGAGATGCTGAGCCGGGCAAGATTCCTGAGAGATCAGGGCTATAGTGTTCTATTGATTGATTTACAGGCGCATGGCGAAACTGCCGGAGAGAAAATTACTTTTGGTTTGAGGGAATCTGAAAATATTGAGGCAGCAATCGCTTTTCTGAGAAACACCTTCCCTACGGAGCGGATAGGCGCAATCGGTGTTTCTCTGGGCGCTGCGGCCATTGTACTTGCCAAACACAATTTAAAACTGAATGCCGTCATCTTAGAATCATTACATCCCACTATTGAAGAAGCAGTTGATAATCGCTTGAAGCTTCATTTTGGAAGCTATGGATCGGTACTTTTACCGCTCATGCTATCGCAACTAACTTTTTACCTGGAGACTTCTACTGAAGCATTAAGTCCTATCACTCGCATCAATAATCTTAACGCACCACTATTGATTATCTCCGGGACAGAAGATGCGCACACAACGCAACTGGAAACCGAACGGCTCTATGCTGCCGCCAGCGTCCCAAAGGAGCTATGGATTGTTCCTGGTGCGAGACATTTCAACATGCATACTTATGCCGGTAGAGAATACGAACACCGTATTGGCGATTTCTTATCGCAGTATCTGCGCCAAAATGTTAACTGATAGCGCTCAACATATCGGTCAGGAATCATTGCCCAGCCACTGGAATGCGGATGTGATAAAGTCACTCTTATTGTTTGGCCTATCTTAAAATCCATATCTCTGCTTGTGCAAGAAGGAACCCAATATGAATAACTACCAGAATATTCTACTCGCTATCGATTTCTCCGATTATGGCCATTTTGTGGCGCAAAGAGCAAAATCTCTGGCAAATCAATTTAATGCACGTCTCCATATCATCCATGTCCTGGATAATATTCCTATGCCTGACACACCATATGGCTTGGTGATTCCATTGAATGAAGATTCATCGTATGATCTACTGGAAGCAGAAAAAAATAAATTAATAAAAATCAGCAAGCAACTGGATATTCCACCAGAATGCCGCTGGATGATCTGGGGTGAGCCGCAACAGGAAATCACCCAGCTTGCTGCACAAGAACAAATAGATCTGATTGTTGTGGGTTCACATGGGCGTCATGGACTTGCCGTACTGATGGGTTCAACGGCCAAAGGCGTTTTATATCATGCAGAATGTGATGTACTGGCTATTCACCTGAGAGACCATCAAGAATAAACCGAGGTGATCAGATCATCTCCAGAACTGCCACCAAGCCTTAGCACCTACCTCTGGCAATTCCGCAAGGAATTGGCTGTCAGGAAAATTGATTCGCATCACGCGTTCCGCATCATCCCGCAAATCATACATTTCCAGTGCTTCATAGGCCTTAATCATAATATATAATGCCTCCTCGGTAGCAGGTGTGCGCGGGTACTCCTTGACTGCATTTTGCGCCCGGTTCGCTGCGGCAACATAGGCTTTTCGCTTCATATAATAGCGCGCAATATGAATCTCACTCATAGCAACCGCGTTGAGCAGATAGGCCATGCGTTGTCTTGCATCGACCGCATATTTGCTCTCGGGGAATCGTGTCACCAATTCTTTAAAATCTTCAAATGACTCACGCGATGCTTTTGAATCACGCTCGCTCATATCCTGTTTGAGCGGGCCTTTCATCAAGAAACCCATCATTCCCCAATTGTCGTTAAAACTTGATAATCCCTTGATATAATAAGCATAATCAACATTCACATGATTCGGATGCAATTTAATAAACCGATCTGTCGCTGCGATTGCAGAAGCCGGTTCTTCATTTTTATAATGCGCATAGGCAATTTCAAGCTGCGCCTGCTGGGCTATCCGGCCATAAGGATAGCGCGCTTCCAGTGATTCATACAGTTTGATGGCCGCAGCATAATTACCATCATTCAATTTATCTTTTGCTTCACTGTAGAACTTATTGGCAGACCAGTCCTGTTGATCTTCTGTGCGATCCGGTAACAAACCGCACGCTGATAACCATAACACCAGAAATAAAGCTAAACTACGTAACATGACGAATTCCATAAAAAACAAAGATACATCTGGCGATTATAGCGTAAAGCCACTTCCGCTAGTACGCAACGAAACGGCGTACAGCATCATTGACTTAACGATTCCTGCGGATTATGCAGGACTTCGCCTCGATCAAGCTTTGGCGAAGCTTTTACCCAACTGGTCACGCAGCCGCTTGCAAACTTGGATCACTGAGAATCGAGTCATGCTGGATGGTCAGGTCACCACAATAAAGCAGAAGGTATGGGGAAATGAGCATGTTCAGGTCTCTCCTCAAAATATACTGGCTGAATCAACGCATGCGGCTGAAGATATCGATCTGAACATCATTCATGAAGATGAAGCAATCATTGTTATCAATAAACCGGCCGGTTTGGTCACCCACCCGGGGAATGGCAACTGGCGGGGCACTTTGTTAAATGCCCTACTGCATCACGCGCCGCAACTGGAGAGCGTACCCCGTGCCGGCATAGTTCATCGCTTGGACAAAAACACCAGCGGTTTACTGGTCGTTGCAAAAACACTAGAAGCACAAACGAACCTTGTACGCCAATTACAGCAACATACTGTAAAACGCGACTATCTGGCGTTGGTTCTGGGAGAGGTTACAAAAGCTGGCAGTGTCGATGCGCCAATAGGCCGTCATCCAATACACCGCACGAAAATGGCCGTTACAACACACGGCAAGTCAGCACGCACGCACTATCAGGTTATTGAAAACTTTACGGGCTGCACATTACTGCAATGTAGCCTTGAAACAGGGCGTACACATCAAATTCGGGTGCATTTGAGTTCTATTGGACATTCATTGGCCGGTGATCCTGTTTATGGCGGAAAACCCGGAAAAACAGGGCAAATAATCGGACAGTTATTGATTAGCTTTCCCAGGCAAGCCCTACATGCTCAAAAACTGGCATTGGCTCACCCGCAAACGGAACAAATCCTCGAATGGGAAGCCGATGCGCCAGAAGACCTGAATAATTTGTTGCAGCTATTGCAGCAACACAGCAGATCAGAGATTACGGAATAAAAAAATGCGCCCGCAGGCGCATTTTTTCATGTTTCACAAGCAAACTCATAGACTGGTAAAAAACTTAGAAAGGCAGTATCGCATCCAGTGAGAATAAAATTTGATCCTTATTACCGCCAAATGGCCGATATGCAGCGGCATGAAGTGCATCGGCTCTGTCATAGCGAATATTGGGGCGAATATTCAAATTTCTTAACCCCTGCCAGCCAAGTTTTAATGTTCTAGCTGCCTTCCAATTTGCACCTAAGGTTACTGCATAATAATCTGCAGGAGTACTAGTGGCCAGTGAGCTTGCACCACCCAGCGCATAGCTGTTTCCAAGATGATTCGTTGCCGCGCTTACCCGCCCTGGCGAGAAAACACGGAAGCCATCGGTATCGCGAAACCACTCAGCGCGGACACCGACCGACAGATCCGGTGTCAGATCATAATATGTATGTGAGTTAATACCATACCACGTAGCATTCGTCACCCCGTTAGCTGTCAACACACCATCAGCGAAGCCATGGTCATGTTGCAAGATAAAATGGGTCTTTTCTGTAAACTTATGTTTCGCCACGATGCTATACATACCCCAGAAATTATTGCTGCGTGTGGAAGCTGTACTACCGGTACCTGCAATATTCAGTGAGCTTTGTTTATCATCACTGGTCCAGGTAACACCGCCAATCCCGCCCCAATTTCCCATTTGCCTATCAAAATTACCATCCCAGCCACCGGTTCCACTACCACCGATTGCACCAGCCATCGCGGTGAAATTCCTATTCACCGTATAATTACTCAATACACCGGTATGGGTAAAAGGCTCACCGTATTGCATCGTGTAAGCATGGGTATAGAAGAAATTATTAGGCGCAGGAACCGTTTCATAGCCAATCGGCGTATAAAAATGACCCGCTTTCACATTGAGCCCATTGCCAACCGGCACATAAACTTCTGCAAAAGCTTGTGGAATAGCGATGCCGTATGTGCGAAGAGAATTACAGCATATCCCAAGATCCCAGTTACCCCGGTCAGGCAAAGCCCTGCCAGTATTGGGATCAAACGCCGGGTTGCCATAGGCTTGGGTAAAGATAGCATCAGTACCGAACATAAAATCAGCACGAAAACCGACATCCCAGCCTTTGCCTTCCGTCTTCACAGCGCGCTCCATAAATATGTTCAATTGATTCATTTGAACTCTATTCGCTTGATCAGCAAAAGTAACCGGGCCGTTAAAACCATCAGTCTGACTCGGATTGAAAGTCGCGCCACCATTCACCCAGCCGCCAAACTTAATGCCGCTGTTTTTAAGCAAATTCATAAAACTGTTGCCGCCACTATCTTTGTTATTCGTGACAGCTTGTGCATAAACACTCGACGAACTCATGCCGAACAACAACAACCCACCGGCCACAGCGTGAAACATCTGTTTCTTGTATCGCGATTGATATTCCATTACTCTCCCCTCTCTAGATATAAATAACACAATGGAAAAGATACAAAAACCAAAAAAGACCCTAGCTACTACGTGGAAAGAACTCTAACACTGAATCGCTTAAGGGGTCAACGCGAACAAGCGAGTTAATCGACTCATCATTAAAAAATACAACACAAATAGTGGTTTTATTGCCACTACGTCCATTTCGTTCTCGAACAATAGCGTAAATATGTTATTCAATAATCTTCATATCCGGTCTCTGTCCAAGAAATTCTGGTTAAACACACGACAGTACTTCTTGCCAGGATAAGCAAGTTCTTGATTTGCAATCACACCGCCGTAACTTGATTAAATTATGCGAGTAAACGGTACAAACAAATATCTGCGATAGAAATTGTCAATACCAGCTAAAAAAGCGATGCTAACCCACCTCCTATCGGTGTATTCATCCCTGAATGCTTTCACTTACACGACTAAAGTTTTAAATCGCTCAAACCGTTAAAAAGACAGTCCGGTGCTAATTGCCAAATATTGGCTTGCATCCTATCAGCGCTACTGACCGATTCGTTAACTAGATATTCATTGTTCACTATAAAAATAATTGATTATGAATTTGATACCGATACAAACTACCGAACTGACAATAGGCCAGCCATTGCCATGGGATTTATTCGATCAAGCGCATCAGCCGATACAAAAACGCGGTTATGTCTTTAAAACAGAGGATGAATTAAAGCAATTAAAAGGATCATCGATATTCCGCATGCAAAAGCCCGAACCGGAGCAGATTGAGTCAAGCGGCGATAAGTTTAGATTTGATGATATGCATCTCAAAGTGGGACATAAGCTACAGCTTAAACTATCCTCACGATCAAAAGGCCCAGTCGAGATAAAATATACCTCCTACGTAACATCCTTGATTGGTTACGTACAAGACAACACGGTCATCACCGCCATGCCCGCGACTGATCAGTTAATTGGAGAGCCCTTCGTTGAAGGGGATCAAGTTCAGGTAAGTTTATTCAGCGGAAATTCAGTATTTAATTTTACAGTCTTTGTCGACAAGGTTATTAAAGTACCATTTAAGTATTTGCACTTATCCTTCCCCAAGGAAATTCAAGGTCAAAGCATTCGAAAATCACGAAGGATCCGTTGCAGTCTTCCAGGATCTGTCATTGAAAAACATATCCCGCTATCCCTGATAGATCTCAGTGTATGCGGTGCAGGGATTAGTTCAAGCATCCCTTTGGGACCGCTAGGTACAATAGTTACCTTATCTTTTACCATCACAATTCTTGACAACGAAATACCTGTAACCGTTAAAAGTGCTATCAGATCTGCCAAACCAATCAATAAGAACGGACACAAAACAATCGCCACTGGCGTTGAATTTATCGACATAAAATCAGAACATATGCGTACAATACATCACCTGATTTATCAAGAAATCGTCGAGAATCCTGAGAATGTAGTTTAATTACAAAATCTCACCGGCAAATCCGCTTACCAGAAACCCCAACTACCTGTCGATACGATCCAGATACCCAATATCGCGTTGGTGATTGCATGGGCAAGAATCGGTGACCATAGCGTTCCACTCCGCATATATAACAAATTATAGACGATACCGGCAAATAAGCCGGCTAACCATAAACTGTGCGCAACAGCAAAAAGCACCGCCGTGATGCAGAATGCTTTCAATCCGATGTGCGCCGGATTAACAGAAAGAAAGTTTGGGTGATCAATCCAACGCATCAGAAATGAGCGCCAGAAAAGTTCCTCCATCACCGGAACTACCAGCGCCGCACCCACCAACCGCACCACCACAAGAAACCAGTCAATTTCATCCTGATCACGCGGATCAAAACCAACGGATTCTCCCATCACCATCCAGTCTGCTGTCAAGTTAATCCACGCCACGAAAACAACGATACCGGCAACTATCGCAACAGCCCAGGTACGGAAGCTTGTGCCAACTGGCCAGCGCAATTCACTATAAGCACTTCTCATCGTCCACAGCAAACCGGCCACGACCGTAATTTTCACCGCATACAGCAGGCGCAAATCATTCGCCTCCCAGCCAAACTTCAACAGCATATCTTCCAGCAGCATAAAAAAGACATACGCGCCGAAAGGCGCAATACGATACAAATTAGCACGATCAAACATAACAAACCCCTTCTGAATTTTTCTTCTGATTATGGTTTATTGTCATAATGAACACTACGCTTATTCATAGCGCTCCGGCAAGCGCTAAAAAGTTCGTAAATTGAAGAAATAATGAAAAAATTGCAAACCGGCCTTGGGCAAATTACTTGCCAATGGGCACTTCCGATACCTTAAGTCCGACAGACTCCTAGCGGCAACTCTCTCTGGCAAAGAGCTCCGTTTCTCCGCTTGGATTCAAGCGGAGAAAGTGTACTGACTTTTACGCCGAGTAATCTAATTTTTTTCTGCAACGGCACCCGTCGTAAACATTCTCCTGCTGCGCGGCGAATCAGAGCTGGATCGGCAGTGTGCGTAGCCAGCGAGCAATCTCGTGTGAGTGTATGAAAATCCTCGAAACGCAGTTTGATGCTGATAGTACGCCCAACATAACCTTTGTGTTTCAGGTCATCGGCCACCTGCAGGCACAATGCGGTGAATGCTTCGGATAAATCATGGCGATCCTGACGCGGGTGCAGATCCCTTTCAAAAGTGGTTTCCCGGCTGATGGATTTCGGCTCAGCATCGGTAATCACCGGGCGTTGATCGATTCCGTGAGACACCTCATATAACCAGATCGAATAGCTACGTCCAAAGTGAATCCGGAGAAAACTCAATTCAGCCTGCGCCAGTTCGGCAATGGTGATAATACCCAGTGACGCAAGCTTCTTGGCAGCCTTCGGGCCGATACCATTGATTTTATTTACCGGCAGCGGCCAAATTCGATTAGGAATGTCGGACACCCCAAGAATAGTCAGTCCATCCGGTTTCTCCAGATCCGAACAAATTTTTGACAGTAACTTGTTCGGCGTGATGCCGATGGAACAGGAAAGTCCGGTAGCCTCCTTCACCGCTTGCTTAATACGCTGCGCAAGCGCCAGAGTATCATCCGGCAGATCAGTAAGATCCATGTAGATCTCATCAATGCCGGAATCCTCAATCCGCGACGCGATGCCGGCAACTGCAGCTTTAAACAAACGCGAATAATGACGGTACATAGCAAAATCAACCGGCAGAAGTATCGCTTCCGGCGCAAGCTGTGCTGCTTTCATGACACCCATGGCGGAATGAACACCCATTGCACGCGCTTCATAAGTGGCGGTCGTTATGACGCCACGTCCGGCATAGTCGCGCAAGCGAAAAAAATGCTTGCTGCCATCCGCCTGGATCAACGGCTGATGCTCATCCCGACCGCCAATCACAACCGGCAGACCGCGTAACTCGGGATAGCGCAGCAACTCCACAGAGGCATAAAAAGCATCCATATCCAGATGCGCGATACGACGTTGCGGAGTATTTATTGTATTGGTCAAAACGTTATTCCTGCGGACTGTGATAAATTACGCCATCAATCACCCCGCATTGTATATGAAGACCAAAGCTGCCAATTTAAAAACACCGCACTGCCCGTGCGGCAGCCGCAAACAATATACCGGCTGCTGCGGCCGCTACTTGGATCAGGGTGAATCCGCCGCCACTGCAGAACACTTAATGCGCTCGCGCTACACTGCCTATACACTAAATCGTGAAGACTATCTGCTGGCAACCTGGCATCACAGCACGCGCCCCGCAGCACTCGGACTGGAAAATCAGCCGCGTAACCAATGGCTGGGTCTTACAGTGAAACACCACGAACAATCCGCTCCGAATCTGGCGATTGTTGAATTTGTCGCACGCTACAAAATCAATGGGCGTGCTCATCGATTGCATGAAATCAGCCGATTCGTGCGCGAGGACGAATCATGGTTTTATGTCGATGGTGATATTCCATGAGGTTACGAGAAAAATAGTAACTAAGAACTGGCAGAGAAAATATGTCATGTTATAAATTTCTGGCAATGCATAAAACTGCTTGAAAATAAAAATTGTGGTATGCCCCTGATTTCCTTTTATTTTGCTTAGGATGGTACAGTACCGTTTTCCCAATTCCAAAATTTTGAAATGCTAGATATCACTGGTGATCACATCAATAAACTTAGCGACGAAGATCTTCGCACTTTAGTTGCAAGGCTATGTGAAGCAGAGCTTCGTCATTTAAATCTTCCCTTATCTGCGGTTACAGCAGGCGGACATCAAAATGCGGCGGATGGGGGTCTTGATGTTCGTGTGGAGTTACCAAATGAATCTCCTGATTTGGATTTCATTCCAAAAAGCAACACCGGCTTTCAAGTCAAACAGCAGGATATGCCGCGCAAAGCAATTGATTCTGAAATGCGCCCTAATGGAAAAATCCGCCCCTCAATTTGTGAATTAGGTTCAAAAAGTGGTGCATATGTAATTGTCAGTGGATTAGGGTCAACAGCAGATAGTGCACTTAAAAATCGCAAGAATGCGATGTAAGATGCTGTTTCGGATCTGCCACCAGGCACATCACTGACGCTTGATTTTTATGATCGAGATCGTTTGGCTAGATGGATCAGAAGTTATCCAGGGGTTGCGCTATGGTTACGCGAACGAATAGGCGAACCACTGGCCGGCTGGCTTCCGTATGGCAAATGGGCATACGGTGACTCAGTTGATTCAGAATATTTACTTGACGACAAATGCAGAATAATCGCTCCACAGCAAGCAAGCGGCAATGCGCCACTCACTGTCGAACAGGGAATCCAGGCTATACGCTCAGTATTAAGGAATCCACACGGAATTGTTCGATTGGTTGGACTATCCGGGACAGGAAAGACTCGTTTGGTTCAAGCGTTATTTGATGCCAAGATTGGAAATGACGCATTGGATCATTCCACTGTCATCTATGTCGACCAAGGAAGTGATCAGCCCCCGACACCTTCAGCCCGAGACATGATTCATCGGTGCGCGGTAGATGGGCTACGCACCATAGTTGTTGTGGATAATTGCAAGCAGGTGCTGCACAGAGACTTGGCTCAGACAATTAGCACATCAAGCAATCTAGTCAGTTTGATTACCGTTGAATATGATGTTTCCGATGATGAACCGGAAGAGACACAGGTTTTCCGACTTGAACCGGCCTCTGACAAAATCATAGAAGAAATTCTTCAACGTTTAAAACCCAATGTATCGCAAATAAATCGTACGCGCATCGCTGAATTCTCTGGCGGGAATGCACGCATTGCTTTGGTATTGGCACGCACTGTCAAACAAAGCGACAGCCTGGCTACACTGAATGATGCCGAACTATTCAAGCGGCTTTTTCACCAGCGCCAAGGTGATAGCGAAGCCTTGATGAGAGCCGCAGAAGTATGCTCGCTTGTTTATTCATTCGATGGGGAAACTATTGAGGATGTAACGGCTGAGTTACCTACTTTGGCGAGCTTAGCCGGAATTCCTCCCAATGAGTTGTATCGCCATATTGGGGAATTGCGTTCTCGTGATCTCGTACAGCGAAGAAGCAAATGGCGTGCCGTATTACCGCATGCAATAGCTAATCGATTAGCACATCAAGCATTAGAAAAATTACATCCAAGCACACTCACCAGTACCTTTTTCCAATCAGGAAAAGAACGACTACTGAAATCATTCAGCCGACGGCTTGGCTACCTGCATGACTCGGAACAAGCCAAACAGATGGCAGAAGATTGGCTAGGATCATCTGGACAATTAGGAAACCCAGCCTGCCTGAATGAACTTGGCATCGATATGTTTATAAACGTCGCACCGCTCACACCGGGTACGGCACTTAAAGCTATCGAGGCGGCTGCATCGTGCGATGAGAAAAAACTTTTTTTATCGTCAGACAATCGTGAGCGTTGGCGGTGGTACAGTTTGCTGCATTCGATTGCATACGAGCCGCAATATTTCAATCGAGCCGCACTACTGCTTGCAAGGTTTGTTGCTGAAGAAACCGAATCGCATAATCACAATTCTGCTCAGGATTCGTTCAAAGAATTATTCCATTTGTATCTGTCCGGTACGCATGCCTTGGTAGAGGCAAGATTGGATGTTGTTCAACGGTTGCTTGGAAGCATAGATAAAGCTACTAACACATGTGGATTAGCAGCTTTAGCTGCGATGCTGGAAAATTTGCATTTTAATGCTAGCCACGACTTCACCTTCGGAGGCAGGCATCGCGATTTTGGTTGGGAACCCAGAACCAATGCTGATGTTTCGGCTTGGTTCAGAGCAGTGATAGCATTTGCCATGACTCAAGTAAATTCGAATTCACCACATAAGTTTGATATCAAACTATTACTTGCACAAAACTTTTGTGGATTATGGGTAAATGCCGGAATTTGCGCCGAGCTTGAAGAAACAGCGAGAGCCTTAGCCGCGCAGGGCGGATGGCCGGAGGGATGGCTTGCAATTCGCCAAACCATTCATTTTGATCTACAGAAAATGACTCCAGAATTTGCCGAACGCACACGCGAACTTGAAGTTATGCTTCGTCCAATCGATTTGGAACAAAAGATACGAGCCTATGTGTTAAACAAGCAAAGACATTTTGATATCACTGATATTGAGCTGAATGGTGATAGTGACACCGCGTATGCACAGGCTTGGGATCGTGCAAACAAAATTGTGGAGGATTTGGGTGAAGAAGTTGCTTTAATTCCGGATATTCTCGCCTCTTTGCTACCGGAATTATTAAGTAGCGATAGCAACATGATAGGGCAATTCGGTCGTGGGCTTGCAAAAGGCGCATTGAATATAGAGCAGGATTGGCGTCAATTTCTCACTACCCTGACGACATTACCGGAAAGTAAGCGCAATATTTCTTTATTACGCAGTTTTATCGAAGTAGCCAACACTCATGATCCCGCTATGGTCAATCAGCTTATGGATGAAGCCTTAACCGATCCACTGCTTTCCTCACTTTTTCCAATACTTCAATCTTCATACTCCATTGACGAGGCCGGAGCCAAACGGCTGATTTTATCGATTTCCCGTGGTCATGCACCATCGCAGACGTACTTGTACCTAAAGTATGGAAATGCATGCAATTCAATCCCGCTACCACTTTTCCGGGAAATACTCCTTGGAGTCGCATCCTTACCCAATGGTTATCAGGTTGCAGTTGATATTTTTGGGATGCGGCTATTTTTCTTGCAAAGCGGCAGAGTGTCAGTCAATAGTGACATCTCCGCGATAGGAAGAGAATTGTTGAAACTGAATGAGTTTCAAGATGCTAGCCCGAATCACGCCTATCACATCAATGAGATTGCCGCTACCTGTATGGTTGGAGATGCTGCGTTTCAGGATGCCGTAACGGTCTGCAAGAAACTGGTTCATGCACTCTTCGATTACCACTCATCAAGCGCTAGACAATACGGTGAATTGGCTCGAATTTTATTTCGACTTCAGCCAGTGGCAGCTATTGCAGTTTTCCTGAATGAAGATTTGGTAGGAAAAACGAACAACCAGCAACATAAGCCACTGTCATATTTTTTTAGATTTGATCGTGAGAGTCCCGTCAATGCAGCATTACCGGAAATACTCATGTCATGGGCAAAGGAAAATCTTGAAGTCCATTTACCCAAGTTAGCCGCAGAGATTCATTTGTTCGTCAAGAATGGCGAGCATGACATCCTTCTTTGGTCACCGTTGGCACTGGAGATTCTTGAGTTAGCGCCTGATCGCTCGGCAATTTTGGATATATATGCATCTCGGCTCCACCCAAGTGGCGTTCAATCTGGCTCACTTGCAGATAATCTTTCGCCTTATCTCGCTCTGGTAGAAAAACTACAAATACACGATGACTCTTTGGTGGTTGCATGGGCAAAAAGGCAGACTGATTTATTAACCAAAAAGATTGCTGAAGAACACAAGCGTGATCGCCGTGTAGATGAGAGTTTCGAATAAGCTACATCGTATATGGATACTAAAGCTGAAATTTGAAAACGCTGCGGCGCCCTTGCGGCAGTGCCAATCAATACACCGGCTGCTGCTGCGACCACCAACTGGATCAGGGGAGATCCGCCGCCACGGCAAAAAACTTAATTTACTCTCGCTACACTGCCTAAACACTGAGTCATGGAGACTATCCGCTAGCAATTTGGCATCGCAGCACTCTTCCGCGCCGCATTCGGATTGGCAAATCAGCCGTTCTGTAAGAAAAGATGGACTGTGGTTTTATATCGATAATGATTTTTGCAAGATAGAAAGAAACAACGCGATATGCTCGCATTCTATCTGGATACATTCCCAATCAGAAATACAATGGCAAAGCGGCAATGCGTCTTTCGATATCATCCATCATGTGTTTATAAGCGGGCGAGTCGATGCCGCCAAAGCGTTTCTTAAACTCGGTCTCCGGCATGAATTCCGGCAGATCCGCGACTCTCGGCAGGATATCTGAATCGCGGATACCTGCGTCAACCTGACGCTGCAATTTCAGCGCAGATTCTTTGTTGCTCACTGCAAGTTCGCCAAAGCGCGTGCCAGCACGGTCGGCAGCAACGTCGTTAAAGCTGAACCCGCTGCCACTGCGTGAATCGTCGATTTCTTTGTAAAGCCCAATGGCATCCGAGAGCGGCGCGGCGGCATTGGCGGCGATCGCTGCGGATATCGTAAAGTGCTGAGAAAAATCCTCACGTCCGTCCAACAACACCCTGCGTGATTGTGGTTGTGGCCAGTCTCGCGCAGCAGGCACGATGACCCTAAGCCCCTTACCATTCACAAAGAACGCCAGCACCACGATTGCAGCACGGTTTTCCGCCACGGCATCGCCATTTGCAGAGCGTTCGGCGGCGAATCTGAACAGTGGCGCCATCACATCTGCAAGCGTCATCTCGGCCGTACCTGAGGAGCCGCTGCGGACGTTCTCGGCAAGTCTCTCCTGATAAGCCTTCAATCGCGCCTGTTCTTCGTGCGGCAGCAGGATACTTCTGATTCGATCCGGCAGGTCTGCCTGCCAGTCATAGGTTACGGTGAATCGACCATCCGCAACACTGATTTTCTTAATGGTGTCACTCACGATTTGGTACTCTTCACGCACGCTGAGTAGTTTTAGCGCGTATTCGAGCAACGTATCTGCAAGCCACCCCGGAACCGATAACTGTCCGATCTGCAGTTGATCAAAGACTGGAAGCCCATCGGTTTCATGCAGCACTGCCGAGATGTTCAGAAATCGTCCAAAGGGATTGGGCGGAAGTTCGAAGCTCGCGTAGAACTCCACCTTGCCCGGCTGTAGCATAATACGAGAACTGCCTCGTGCATAGTGGCTAGCAAGATAATTGATGGTCAGGTCAACCTCTTCCTGCGAAAGTGTAAATGTACGCAGCACACCTGGTTTCATCGTGCGCGGATCATTCGTTTTAATGATGTGCTTGGCGCGCTCGATATGCACCGGCGTGAATTCTGCGGCACGGTTGACCGTGGGCTGCTCGGCCATCGCCAGATGAAGGATTCCGGCAAGCACAAATGGGGCCGCGATCAGCAGCAACAGGAATGTAAAGGCGATGAATCTTATCAATCCAGATCCCCAGAGATTTATGAATACTGAACAGTCAGGTCAGTAATAGGAGTCAATCGCAATGGTGGTGACAATTAATTCTCATAACGCTTTGTAACAAATTTCCACCACTTCCAGTTCTGCCACGCCGCCCGGTGTGTGCAGCCTCACCGTATCCCCCTCACGCGCTTTGAGCAGCGCCTTAGCCAATGGGGAAATCCAACTGATACGGCCGCGACCGGGATCTACCTCGTCCAGGCCGACGATACTGTAGGTATGTTCATCCCCTTGCGCATTGCAGACGGTCACGGTGGCGCCGAAGAACACCTGATCGCATTCACCGCGCTGGCCAGGGTCGACCACTTCAGCATTTTCCAGACGTTTGGATAAGAAACGCAGACGGCGATCAATTTCACGCAAGCGCCTTTTACCATAAATATAATCGCCATTTTCCGAACGATCACCATTGGAAGCCGCCCAAGTAATGGTTTTAACTAACTCGGGGCGTTCCACTTTCCATAACTGATCGAACTCGTCTTTCAATCGCTGATGTCCAGCCGGGGTAATATAGTTCTTCAGGCCTTGCGGTAATTTCGGCGTTCCGTCAAGCTCGTCGTCGTCCTCGCTTTCCTTGGTAAATGCTTTACTCATACTGATAGGTCTTCATTAGAAACACACAGGGCGTTAAGATAGCGGTCTTCAGCCACCTATTCAAGACAACTTGTCATATTAGGCGCATATTCTGCGATAATGTGAAGAAACCTTGCACTTAGCTTTTCCGCTGAATCAGTGCGCAACGGTACGGGAAAACACATTAATAACAATCACCCCCGCAACGATCAGGGTTAGGCCGATCACGGCGGGGGTATCCAGCGATTGTCCGAGAAAAAGCCAGCCGCTCAGCGCGATCAATACTATTCCGATGCCGGACCAGATCGCATACGCTACGCCGATCGGAATGGTTTTAAGCGTCAAGGAAAGTAAATAAAAAGCCAGCAAATAGCCAACCACAACCACCAGCGACGGCCAGAAGCGGGTAAATCCCTCGGCCGCTTTCAGGCATGAAGTCGCAATCACTTCGCTGACAATCGCGATAGAAAGAAAAATCCAGTGCTGCATTGTAATAACTCCAGTGTTTTGCGGTAACAGGTCACTGACCCAACGCATCGGTAATTTGATTAAAAGGTTTCTGCTGAAAAAAGTTTTTAATGTTACCTGCCAATTGATCTAATAGCCGTTGTCTGGATTCGCGGCTGGCCCAGGCGACATGCGGCGTGATAATCAGGTTTTCCGGTTGTTGCTGTAGTATCGGGTTATCCTTGCCCGGCGGTTCTTCCTGTATCACATCGATGGCCGCACCTGCAATCCGGCCTGTGGACAAGCAATGCAGCAAATCCGCTTCATGCACCAGCTTGCCGCGCGCGGTGTTGATCAGATACGCGGAAGGTTTCATCAACTCCAATTCCCGGCGGCTGATCAGATGATGGGTTTCTGACGAAAAAGGACAATGCAGCGTAATAAAATCCGCCTGCTGGAACACATCGTCAAATGCCATTCTGCCGGAGCGCGGCGGTTTACCTTTGTGTTCCGCAATCAGCACCTGCATGCCGAATGCTTGCGCGATTTGCGCCACGGCATGACCCAATTCGCCGTAGCCGATGATCCCCAGTGTTTTTCCGGATAACTCCTGAATGCCGAAATCCAGCGGACAGAAAAACCGGCTCTCTTGCCAGCCACCGCGTTGCACCAGTTCCTGATAGTCGACGAAATGGCGCGCCAGATTCAGCATCAGCATGAACACATGCTGCACCACCGAAGGCGTGGCGTAACCGCGCACGTTGCATACCGGAATGTTGCGCTCGGCGGCGGCCACGAGGTCAACATTGTTGTACCCGGTCGCCGCCACGCAAATGAGTTTCAGATGCTTCGCCGCAGCGATCGTTGTGCGGCTGACAAACACCTTGTTGCTGACAATCACCTCCGCCATGCGGATTCGTTCCAACACTTCTTGCTCGGAAGAATCGTGATAGTACTGCCATGGCGATATCGCCCGCTCCAATGCCGCGCAATCCATATCGCCGCGGGTTACGGAACCAAAATCCAGAAAAACAGCGCGCATTTCAATACTCCAGTGATGATCGAAAATCATACCACAAGCGATGCTTTAACGTTCCCGGTGGATCACGTAGAATCGGGCCTGGCAAAATCGTCACAGACAACATTGAGGAACGCATGGCACTGGCTTGGAATGAAATCAGAGATCGCGCAGCAAGAATTTGGATCGCGCCTACCAGCAAGGGTTCTGTCGCATTAAGCGAGGTCATCGATACATTCGTGTAGACTGTTGACGTCGAAAAATGGTGAGGTTACATGCCGGTTGTAAATGGAATGCGATTTCCGATTGAGGTGATTCTGGTCTGCATCCGTTGGTACGCGGCGTATCCGTTAAGTTCCCGACACCTAGAAGAAATGATGGAGGAGCGTGGTGTTACGGTTGACCATTCTACAGTGAGCCGTTGGGCGATCCGGTTTCTATCATTACTGGAAAAGATTTTCAGAAAGTATAAGCGCCCGGTTGGTGGAAGCTGGCGGATGGACGAGACTTACATTAAGGAATCTCTGATTAAGTTGATTACATTCATGGTTCGACAAGCTCACCACGAACGTAATCAATATATTACCGTTCGTCCTAAGCCTGCCGAAGGACTTAATCAGAGTTTCCTTAAAGTGAAAGGCGTTTGGAAATAGCTCTATCGCGCTGTAGACAGGGATGGCAAAACGATCGACTTTCTATTAACGACCAAGCGCGATAAGGCCGCTGCTAAACACTTCTTTGACAAAGCCATGCAAGCCAATGGCGTTCCTGAAAAGGTCACGATGGATAAAAGTGGCGCCAATAAAGCGGCGATTGATGAGATCAATGCCAACAGAGAGAAGCCCATGGTGGTTCGTCAGGTCAAATATCTCAATAATATTGTGGAACAAGATCATCGAGCAGTGAAGCGAATAACGAAGCCAATGCTCGGATTCAAATCTTTTCAATCAGCTAAAAACATCTTGGCTGGTATCGAACTAATGCACATGATTCGCAAAGGTCAGATGATGATGGAGGGAGCTGACAAGATGTCTTTTGCTGAGCAATTTTATGCGCTGGCAGAATAAATCCGCCTAGTTTAAAGGGATGGTATGTCAGCTCATCCGAAATATGCGTTTTTGCGCTTAATGCGACAGAACCCCATTTCGAGCATAGCGAGAAATCTATCGGGTTGATTACCGAAGATTCCTCACTGCGTTCGGAATGACAAATACAGATTACTCAGGGTTTCCCTAAAAACTACTTGGCGATCGTAATACTCGGCACACCGACACGCGGAATGTCGGTGACGGTCATTTGGAACAACAGGAACAATAACTGGAAGGCATCGCGGTTCCAGCGGGCGTAAGGGCCTTTGGTATTCACCGCATAATACTGGCCATCATTCCAACGGATTGAGAAATCGACATCTGCAGGCGTTGCGTTTGAAACCACAAACTCCATAGTCCGGTCAGGATTCTCGTTCCAGAGTATCGGCGGTGTTCTTGGATCTTTTTCGACGTGATATCCCGGCTCTTCACCGAGTGCTTTGCCGAGAAAACCGAGAATTGAGTGAAAACTCCTTAGCCGGAAAACACCGCTGATAGGCCATTCCCCGCCGTAGTGGTCGGGCCGGATATCAAAAGCAATATCGCTGACATTCCAGTCTCCCGCCAGATCATGCAACGCCTCACGTTCTGCATCAGTTAGCGTGCTGGGATCGTGGTTGGTGATTAAAGTCGGCCCCGGTACTTGTTTACGCAGCGTATAGGTATTGTCTTCCGTGTTGTAGCGTACAACAAATTCTTTTTGCAGCGCCTGGAAGCCTTCGGCTGCAATTGAGTTAGCCGGGATGGTCCAGGTTTGTATGAGCGGCAAGGGTTCTACATATAATTCATTTTTATCTTGAATCGCAGAAAGATGCAGTACCACGCGACGAAACATCTCGTAACCGGTTTTATCTGACGGGCTATTGCGGTAACTGCTATGCTGCTCGGCAACATTTAGCAAACGCACTTCCTGCGCCATCATCCGTAATAACAGGTCGACATCAAAGCGCTGACGCAGCAGCAACGTCAATTTGCTTTGTGGAAACGGCGTAAGCAACCGCTTGGTGAAATCTTCTCCTTCTATCGGAACGATACTGATGGTGGGACTTTCTGAAACACCACCGCCAAAAATCGGTAACATGGTCGCTCCGGCTAGCCCTCCCAATGCGGGTGTCGCACCGGCATTCGCATGGAAGGTGAAAGTGGCTGCAATATTTGAAACGCCGGTGAAATGAACCGGATGGCGGTGATGCGCACGCACGATATTGATCAGTAACTGTTGCGATATGGCGTCAGTGACGGCATCATCATAAGCGATTACGGCGCGATTCAGCGCCATCGGTGAGACACAACCGGTAAGGACACCCAGGATCAAGACGCACGGTAACAATCGCAGCAAATACCGCGAAAAGATCCAGTTAATAATATTCTGGGCGGGCATGGCTTTCAAAACGGGTATATTCACCCAGGAAAGTTAAATCGACTTTTCCGATCGGGCCATTACGCTGTTTACCAATGATAATTTCTGCAATACCTTTGTCTGGAGAATCCGGGTTATACACTTCATCCCGGTAAATAAAAAGAATGACATCGGCGTCTTGTTCGATCGCACCAGATTCGCGCAAATCCGACATAACCGGACGCTTGTTGGGGCGTTGCTCAAGACTGCGATTAAGCTGAGATAACGCGATGACCGGCACTTTCAATTCTTTGGCCAATCCTTTTAATGCGCGCGATATTTCTGAAATTTCCGTGGCGCGATTCTCCCCTTGGCTGCTGGAAGACATGAGCTGCAAATAGTCCACCACAATCAGACCCAGTTCCCCATGCTGGCGGTAGAGCCGCCTGGCGCGTGCCCTGAGTTCCAAAGCATTCAGTGCCGCAGATTCATCAATGAAAATCGGCGCTTCGTTCAGTTTGCCTAACGCATGCGTCAACTTGGGCCAATCCGCATCTTCCAGGCGGCCGGTACGTACCTTATGCTGATCCAGCTTTCCGACCGATCCCAGCATACGCATGGCAAGTTGGGCCCCTCCCATTTCCATACTGAACACGGCGACCGGTTTGTGCAATTCCAGCGCAACATGCTCGGCAATATTCAGTGAGAAGGCCGTTTTACCCATGGATGGCCGACCCGCCACTATGATCAGATCTCCAGGTTGAAATCCGGATGTCTTTTGATCAAGGTCGTGAAAGCCCGAAGCAATGCCGGTAACATTGCTTGGATTATCCTGACTGTAGAGTAACTCTATCCTTTCAACCACTTGTTTCAGAAGCGGTTGAATATCCATAAAACCTTCTTTACCGCGAGCGCCTTCTTCGGCAATTTCAAAGACTTTCTTTTCAGCTTCATCGAGCAAATCCGCTGCAGAGCGTCCGGCCGGACTATATGCAGAATCCGTGATCTGGACACCGATCTGTGCCAGATTACGCATAATTGAACGTTCACGGACAATTTCCGCATAGCGTTTTATATTTGCCGCAGAAGGGGTGTTTTGTACAATGGCGCCAATATAGGCAAGTCCGCCGATTTTCTGAAGCTCAGCCGATATTTCCAGGGATTCTGCCACCGTGATGACATCAGCGGGTTTGTTGTGTTCTATCAATTTACAAATATGATGATAGATCAGACGATGATCCTGCCGATAAAAATCGCTATCCGTAATGACATCAGCGACTTTCTCCCAGGCATGATTATCCAGCATCAATCCACCCAAAACAGACTGCTCACTTTCAATAGAGTGAGGGGGCGTTTTATAGGAATCTATGGGCTGATCCTGATTGATGCTGAGAGTTGACGCCATGGGTATCCGTATAGAAGCACAACAGTGATATTTGATTCTATCACTTGCTGAAGAACAAATGAAAAAGGACTACCGGAATAGTCCTTTTTAAAAACGAGTGCGCTTACAATTGCACTATCAGAGCATTGCCTCGCCTAATACCGAAACAGTAATATGGGCTGAAACATCGCTGTGCAGAGAAATTGTCAAAGGATAATCGCCAACTTGTTTTAATTGACCATTCGGCATACGGATCATGGCTCTTTCAATTGCAAAACCCTGCCCGCTGAGTGCCTCAGCGATATTTGCATTAGTCACGGAACCGAACAATTTACCATCGCTGCCGGCTTTCTGGCTAATTTGCACTAATAATCCATCTAATTTCGCAGCCATTGCCTGAGCAGCCGCTAAAGCTGCTGCTTGTACTTTTTCAAGTTCGGCACGTTTGGATTGAAACTCCGCAATAGCCTGTTCAGTGGCACGTTTTGCCTTTCCTTGCGGGATCAGATAATTACGCGCAAATCCGCTTTTAACATTAACAATGTCACCCAATTGACCTAAATTGGCAACCTTTTCCATCAGAATGATCTGCATATCATTACTCCTTAATGACGATCAGTGTAAGGTAATAATGCTAAAAAACGAGCTCGCTCTATCGCTGTACCCAGTTGGCGCTGATAAAAAGATGTCGTACCGGTAATACGTGCCGGGATTATCTTCCCGTTTTCATTCACAAAGTCTTTTAATATATCAATGTCTTTATAATCAACATTCTTTATGCCTTCCGCAGTAAAACGGCAAAACTTTTTGCGCTTAAATAAAGGACGATTAACTTTTTTTTCTCTTTCTTTATCTTTACTGTCTTTACGTCTTGTAAAACGTGCCATTTTAATTCCTATTAACTGATTAAATAAGTTCTATATGATCGGTATGCAATACTAATTGATGATTCAAATGGCTTCTTCTATTGATAAATCCGGTGAGTTTAACCGTATTGTTAATCTTAAACTCGGCAACAGTCAAAGCCAGTTGTCCCAATGCTACTGCAAGAATATCAAATATTATTTGTCGAGCTACGCCCGCTTCCTTTTGTCGCGATACATGATTGATTGTAAACTCAATCACAGCAACACCAGCAGGTGTGTAGCGCAAAACCCCTAGCTTAGCTATCCTTCCACAAATAATTGTTTGATTACAATCCAATTGCTACTAAGTTTATGCGGGGGTGCTCGATTCTTCAGCCACCTCATCAGGCTCTACTTCATCAGCAACTGCATCTGGGACATGCAAGCTCGCAGAACCGGATCTTTCTTCTTGGCGCATCATTGGTGACTGCTCTGTGACCGGTCCCTTGGTCTTGATGGTTAAGTGCCGCAGGATAGCATCACTGAATTTAAACGCGTGATCTAAGTCATTCAGAGTTTCTTGATCGCACTCAATATTCATTAATACATAATGCGCTTTATGAACTTTCTGAATCAGATAGGCAAGCTGGCGGCGCCCCCAATCTTCCACGCGATGAATTGTGCCATTTTTTGCGGTTACAATGCCGCGATAACGTTCGATCATTGCAGGTACTTGCTCACTCTGATCAGGATGAACAATAAAAACTATTTCGTAATGTCGCATAGATTCCTTATGGATAAAGCCTCCTATCAATTAGGATAGTGAGACAAGGTTGAAAAACATTTAATTTTACTGAATTAATAAGGCAATATCAAATAATGTTCAATTAATTGATATTAGTTGGCAGTGATAAATTCAGATGCTTCAACGCTTCGGATCAATGTCTCACGTAAAATAACCAATTCACAATAAAAGATGAAGTAACACTCATGTCCATTGAACTGGTAAAATTTGCTTGCTCTGTTCAATAACCTGTCATTTGATAAAATTTTCACAGAAGTATTTAAACAATAGCGCCCACAAACAAAGCGTAAAAATATATGTTGCTAATGATTGATAACTACGATTCTTTTACCTATAACTTGGTGCAATATTTCTCCGAATTGGGTGAAAAGGTTGTTGTATACCGGAATGATGAAATCGCTCTGGATAAAATCTCACAACTGAGCCCCGAACGAATAGTGATTTCCCCAGGACCCTGCACTCCTAATGAAGCAGGTGTATCGCTGTCAGTGATTAATCAGTTCAGTCAGAATATTCCAGTTTTAGGGGTTTGTCTTGGGCATCAAAGCATCGGGCAAGCATTCGGCGGCCGCATTATTCATGCAAAACAGCTCATGCACGGTAAAACATCGCCCATTTTTCATCATAATATCGGTGTTTTCCGGGATTTGCCCAATCCGTTTATTGCAACACGCTACCACTCCCTGGTTGTTGAGCGCTCCTCACTTCCTGATTGCCTGGAAATCACAGCGTGGACGGAAGATGATGAAATTATGGGTATCCGTCATAAAACACTCGCAATCGAAGGAATTCAATTTCATCCTGAGTCTATTTTGAGCGAACATGGACATAAAATGCTCGAGAATTTTCTGAATCGCTAATTAGCCCAGGTTGAAAAAAGGTAATTTAATGACCCCACAAGAAGCGTTACACCGCATTATTGCTCATCAAGAAATAGCACATGATGAAATGGTTTCATTGATGCGGCAAATCATGCAAGGAGAAATCTCACCTGTTCTAATCGCTGCGATTATTACCGGTCTCCGGGTAAAAAAAGAAACAATCGGAGAGATAGCTGCGGCAGCTCAAGTGATGCGTGAATTCGCAACTAAAGTTGATATCCCCGATAACACGCATTTGGTAGATACTTGTGGCACAGGTGGAGATTCTGCACATACATTTAATATTTCAACCGCATCAGCATTTGTCGCGGCAGCTGCGGGAGCCCGCGTCGCCAAGCACGGCGGCAGATCGGTTTCGAGTAAGTCGGGAAGTGCTGATGTACTTGAAGGGTTCGGTGTTAATTTAAATCAAACGCCGCAACAGGTCTCTCAAAGCATCCGCGACATTGGCGTTGGCTTCATGTTTGCTCCAAATTACCACGCCGCCATGAAACATGCTGCTCCGGTACGGCGCGAATTAGGCATCAAAACATTGTTCAACATTCTTGGACCGCTGACAAATCCTGCCAATGCCAAAAGACAAGTATTGGGTGTATTCAATGAAGACCTGGTTACAACCTTGGCGCATGTGCTGCAGCTACTGGGCAGTGAGCATGTGCTGATCGTGCACGGCAAAGATGGATTAGATGAAATTACGATAACGGGCGAAACCAATGTCGGCGAATTGAAAAATGGCAAAGTAGCGGCATATGCCGTCAGACCAGAGGATTTTAGTCTAAAAACATACGCCATCGAGACTATCCGGGTTACGAATAGTGAACATGCAAAAACAATGTTGCTTTCAGTTCTGGAGAACGTTGCCGGTCCTGCACGTGATATTGTTCTGATGAATGCTGGCGCTGCAATATATGTTTCCGGTATTGCGGATTCCCTCGAACAGGGCATAAAAACAGCGCATTGGGCAATAGAAAGTGGCGCGGCACTCAAAAAACTTCATGAACTAGTGGAATTTACGAACAAAAATTCTGTTTAATCGCAAAATGTCCGATATTTTAAAGAAAATCCTTACAGTAAAAAAACAAGAAATTATTGCTGCCACGGCATTAAAGCCCTTCCCATTATTACTCCTAGAGGCCCAATCCGTATCCCCACCGCGTGATTTTGTTGCAGCAATTCGTAACAAAATTACTGCAGGACAATCCGCTGTTATTGCTGAAATCAAACAAGCCAGTCCCAGCAAAGGGATATTACGCGGACGTTCCTCTGACATTAGTGCACAATCGTTTGAATTTCTGCCCGCTGAGATAGCCAATACTTATGCGCAACACGGTGCAGCCTGTCTGTCCGTATTGACTGATAAGCAATTCTTTATGGGTAGCTCCGAATATTTGCAAGAGGCGCGAGCAGCCTGCCCGCTTCCAGTTTTACGCAAAGATTTCATTCTTGAGGATTATCAGGTTGTGGAAGCGCGTGCTATGAATGCGGATTGTATTTTGCTAATAGTCAGTGTTTTTCTGTTAGAAAACATTGAACCTATAGTGCGAATGCTGAAGCTTGAAGAACTCGCCAATTCGCTTGGAATGGCCGTTCTGGTTGAGGTGCATGATGCAAATGAGCTAGAAATGGCACTCCAGCTCAATACACCGTTAATCGGGATCAATAATCGCAACTTGCGAACCTTTGAAACATCTCTAAATACCACTCTGGAATTATTGAATCGAATTCCATCTAACAAAATAATCGTTACAGAAAGCGGCATACATAATTCTGCCGATGTCGCACTGATGCGCAGTCATAGCGTTAATGCATTTCTTGTAGGTGAAGCTTTCATGCGCGCTGAAGATCCAGGCATTGAATTAGAACGATTGTTCTTCTGATCTCACATTTAATTTTTCTATAATAAAACTTCCCTAAATCAAAAAAATATTATCAACATATAAGTTATATACAGATAGCCTATTGTTTCCTAAATATTTATCCGGAATTGTCGTAAAAAAACCTACACTATTCCAAACCTGGGGTTCAATATGCCACAACCAAAACAGAGAAGTTTATCTGAGTGGGTAAATTTTCTCACGACAACGGAAATTCCTGTTCTAAAACAAACCGCTCGTAATCTTCAAGCCCTGGAGCAAGATGAACAACACATGTGTGCCCGCAGCATTGCTCACGTTGTGAAGTATGATCCGTTAATGACAGTAAAGCTACTACGCTATCTACAACAGCACAAACATCGTAGCCAAGAACATGATGTCGTGGAAGTAGAACAAATGATCATGATACTTGGCCTCGAAACTACGCTAAATAAGGTATCAGCAAAACCATTGGCTGAAGAAATTCTGGGACGCGACAACATGAGCGCGCTCGTTTACTTACTCAAAACTGCTCATCGCGCAAATATTGCTTCTTCATATGCCTTTGACTGGGCAGTTCGTTTACATGATTTACATTTTGAAGAAATCCGTATCGCAGCTTTATTGCATGATATTGCTGAAATGCTCATGTGGTGTTTTTCACCAAATGACATGTTAAAGATCAAACACTTGCAAAAATCAGACAAAACAATTCGTAGCGTGACAGCACAAGAAAGTATTTTTGGCTTCTCCCTTAATCAGTTACAACTGGAGCTTGCGGTTAAGTGGAGGTTACCTAAACTACTAATTACCTTAATGGATGATAATTGCTCAAACCTACAGCGCGTAAGAAATGTAACCCTCGCTGTCAATTTGGCTAGACATTCCGCAAATGGATGGGACGATGCAGCTTTACCTGATGATTATGAAGGAATTGCCAAACTCCTGCACTTACAACCAGCGGATATCATGACAATAGTAGGCGCTCACAAACAACATGAAGAATCAAATAACCCTTCCTAAAAACTCATTTCTGAAAATGGAAAATTTGTGTTAATAATCAGAGATTCTGGAAATTCTATCGTTTTTGTGCCATGATTCATCACGGTCTCATGAGTTGTTTTGGTTGTTTGCAAAACAACCATTATTATTCTCTTTGTAAGATCCCCTTTCTTGTTCTAACCAAAGAATTAAGTTTATTTTATGGATTTTCTTAACTCTGAAACCTTAGCTAATGAAGATAATTTCACTGGATGACATATCAAATCTTTACTAATTAATTCGTTTTATTGTTCTTGCAGTCTTAAGGAAATGCTGATTAATTCGACGAACGTGATGAAGTGCGAGGCGCACGGAACACAGCAATCGAGACATATCAATCAGATAGGCGAGGAAGCGATTCGCTCGTGCAAGCAGTTAATCAGTGTTTCCTTAATTCAATTTCTTTAGTCATCGTATCCCTGTTGCACAATTCCATAAAAAAGAAAAACACTCCAGCCCGAGCAAGGCTTCCGGTGTTCGCTTCGTCGGACTAGGCGCAGTTAAACTCAATCAAGTCTTTTGAAAACTGACTACTTTGGCACCGGCCGCCAATTCATCCAGATAATCCGCCCACCAGCGCATCATTTTTTTGCGTTTGGGTAAGTATTCAATGTAGTTAACGTGCACTACCTACCTTATTGCGTTCGCGTTGGCTAATTACCGCTAATCGCTTCCACGCGACCAGTCATGTTCATGAAATAGTGTGCTAGCCATGCTGCGGAAACCGTGTCCGGCTATTTCATCTTTTTCATATCCCATGCACCGCAAGGCTGCACTGATGGTATTCTCAGACTGGCCGGGCGCGTCGGGCGTATGCTGGGAAAATATATTGACCATCGCCAGTTAATGGATGGACTGAGAGCTTGATGATATGAGGCTCTTTCATTTTCATTTTCATTTTTTGGCCAGGTATATGCCATTCTGGCTTGTCAAAGTCAATTTCTGCCCATTCGGCATGGCGTGGTTCACCGAAGCGCAAAAAAACAAAAGTCTTTTGCTTACCAGCAAATACAGTCCACCATTGTCACTTATTTTTATACGGTTTGTCAGAAAATTGGGCATTACGGGCTGCGACATCAGTAAGCATTTGATGATATGTCAAAAGATGCTTGCTATGTCTTGATACAATCAATTCGGGAGGGTCAACCGCATAACATGCTGAAATTCAATATTTATGCATGTTTTAAATTTATGTTTTTGGGAAGTGCTGTCAAATTCTTACACTATCAGGAATACCCGCTTATTTAACCAACAATTAATCAGTCATAGACGTAGTAAGTTTAAGTCCCGTTTTGTTTCTTGAGGATCTTCTGTTGAGTTAGTGGAAACTACTTCCGTTTTTTAATAATCCGACAAAACTTTTTTTGGAGATGTTTATGAAAGAAAAGAACTGATCGGTACTTCAGATCGAAAGCTGTAGAGAATTGAGGGTTGTGCTCGGTATCCAGTTAAATTACCTCCGGCAGAGCCGGAGGCTTATCGCTGGAGACACTCAAAGGGGCTGTTTGCGAGCCGCTAAAGCGGCACCTACATACCCAATTTCAACTGATCATAACGTTCATCTTCCTTTTCCTGATCTCGGATATACGCTCTGACCATCTCCTCGTCCAGCCCAACCGTGGATACAAAATACCCACGAGCCCAGAAACTTTCTCCCGTGAAATTCTTTCCTCTACCCAATTGGCGCGCTATTGCTATCGCACTTTTACCTTTGATAAAACCTACTACATGCGACACCGAGTACTTGGGTGGAAGACTTATATACAGGTGAATGTGATCCAGCATCAAATGGCCTTCCACAATCGCGCTTTCCTTCTGATTTGCCAGATCGTGCAACACTTCCCCTATATGCTTCCTGAGCTTGCCAAATATCAGTTTCTTTCGCCGCTTCGGAATAAATGCCACATGATATTTACAATCCCAGCGCGTATGGCTAAAACTTTGGTACTCCTTCATCTTTGACTCCTCGTCTCGTGGTTGAAACGAGAACGTTACGACAACTGCCGTAACGGTCAAACCTTTGGGAGTCCCCCGGCAAAGCCGGGGGTTTACCTGCTATTAATTAAAGCGGATTGCAACAGATTGGCCGTTGCTTGCCCGCTTGTTTTACTAACGTAGTTGGTTATGATGGGAATAAATTGGTTTACCATGTCAGGAGAAAGATTCAATTGTTGGAATGATGCAGCGAGTGCAGTTACGTTGCCCAACGAATTATTATTCTCTCCCATTAGAGAAGATAAGCCACCTGATAAATTTGACATAGCAGGAGCTGCATTCAGCATGCTATCCATTCCAGGAACGGATTTAGATAATGTAGCGAACGCTTGTGGATTCATACTCCCCTGAGCCATCTGGAAAATCGCTCCAGCTCCCCCTAATGCTTGTTGGGGTGATATGTTTAACCGGTGAACCAGAATATCAACTAGGCTAATTTGGTTAATACCCGTTGTACTGGTAGCTGCCGTACCTGCATCAAGAACTTGCTTGCCACTTTGCGCTGTACTTTCTATCGTTGACAAGCCGCGGTCTACAGTACTCAAGGGGTTATTTGGACCGCTGGTGGCTGCACAGCCCATGATTAATATGAGCCATATTAATGCAATTATCTGATTATTAATAATTTTTCTCATTGTAATTGCTCCATGCAAAGAAAATAGGGGATAATAAATGTTAAATATAGATGAAATGTATTTCAAGTAAATGTCAAGATGCTATCAATGAACGCTGAGTACTGCATAAAATACACATTGTCATATATTCTTCATACTTCAGTCATCAAATATTTACATTAATAGATTAAGCTTGTTGATACTATTAATACACAGGAGAAAGTGATGTATTGCTTAATTAAAGAATGGCCTAATAAAATGGCAACTTTGATGACCGAAGATGGTGTAGTACTCTGGACATTCAGTGACATAGAAGAAGCCCGTAATGTCTGGCAGGACTGGTGTTCCTTCCAGAATAACCGAGTTGCAAGTCAAATTCAGTATCTTGGCAAATAGAGTCTATCTGAACAGAATATTCCCTGATAGACCCTTTGGTAGCTGAGCCGAATCTGCAATTTTCTGACAGTTATTGATCAGCCTTATTCTTTTTCTTCTGGTTATTTGCAGTATATTTATAGTGGACTCCTCGGTCAAGACAATAATGTATCGAGTTTTCCAGCGGCCTTTTAAATGAAATTAATCTGAAGTGGCGCACGGCTTAAAATCCAAGGCTCGCAAGCAAGTCATCAACTTGGTCTTGATCGCATACAACATCAGTTCTTTTCTCTGGGTTAGTGACTGGTCCATTGAGAAGTCCTTCATCTACAGCAATGTTTTTCTTGGTGGGCACGTTTGCAAGTAATAAATCAAGGAGGTCCTTCTCCAGACTCTGTACCATGTGCGTAACCTTTTTGATTACCTGACCTGTCAGATCTTGAAAGTCTTGTGCCATCATGATTTCTAGCAATTGTGTATTCGTTGCATTAGTTTGCTCAGGAACCTTATCGAGGTACTGAAGTGTATCGATTAATAATGTTTTGAATTTTTCTGTATCCGGATTAGATTGATGCATCTCAAGAGCTTGTTTCCATTGTTCAGATAAATTAATTGCACCTGCAGAGAGTTTTTCTTGAATCGGCATTGCAATCTCGGTAGCATTTAGTGTGCGCTCAGCCGCTTGTTCAGTTTTGGTGGCAATATAGGCTAGCTTATCCTGTGCTTCGGGTGCTTCAGCTGCAAACGATTCCAGGCGTTTGTCATACCCGAGTTCACGTAAACTGTCGTGTAAGTTTCGGGTCATCTGCCCAATCTGATCAATAACTTTCTTATCAGTTGTTATTAATTCATTTTCATCAATCGCCTTCATAGCGGGTGTGGGTGACGTATCAGCTAATTGAATAGATTTTTTAGATTTTGAATTGGTTGTTTCTGGAGAAGCATCATCAGCTTTTGTTTTCATAAGACGTTTTGTATTCATTTTGGACTCGGTAGTTTGTTATGAAAAGAGATAATGTACATTTAAACAGCTGCTTTACTTTCCATATTCTGGAAAATTTTATTTAATTTCTCTTCAAGTGTCGCTGCGGTGAAAGGCTTTACGATATAGCCGCTTGCTCCAGCTTGAGCTGCAGCTACGATATTTTCTTTCTTTGCTTCGGCAGTTACCATGAGCACGGGAATTTTTTTCAATGCCTCGTTGGCGCGTACATTCTTAAGCATGGTCAATCCGTCCATGTTGGGCATATTCCAATCCGACACAATAAAGTCAAAATCACCGTCCTGTAGCTTACGAAGAGCAACTGCGCCATCTTCAGCTTCATCAACATTGACAAAACCAAGTTCTTTTAGAAGATTGCGTACGATTCTACGCATAGTAGAGAAATCATCCACTACCAAGAATTTCATATTTTTGTCAGCCATTCTTTTCTCCGTTTAAACTGTATTTTTTCTATTACTAGGATTGCTTTGATTTATGATTTATTAAGCAAATTGCTCGTGTAGTTTTCATCTTGCCGTTGTTTTTACGGCAGTCGATCATGAAAGTTTAGATTTAATCTTAAGAATATTTTAATAATATGAAGCATGTAGCTTTACGATTAGGTTAATATTTTTTACTGCTAATGGGGTTGCCTGTGTTACGGAGAGTTAGAGGGTTAATTAAGAAAATTTTAGAAATATATTGATTTAATCTTTACTCAATTTTCAGTAGTGCTCGGTTAAATTAGCTGTTGAAACGATAGATCTCAATATTGACAAGGATTGCAGAGAAATCTTTTTGGTGCCGATTTGAAATCATATTTCGCAAATTCAGGTTCGAGTAATCTCCAGAAGTTGAGCCTTCTGGAGGTGGTCTATAAATTTTGGAAAAACGCTGTTCGCACAACTCATGGAGTTTATGTCGTGGACCGGCGGTCTGGTGGCACAATGGCTACGCATTGAACTTGCGATTCCCCGTGGTCTTGCCACAGGTATAGGTGCAGGGCACGTGGAGAAAATTTATTTTACCGGATTTGTTTTCAGGGACAGTTTCAACCTAGAACTTGCGATATTCACCTACCCGCAAACATTGCGGGAGACCTTTGCAAAATTCAACGAATTATCAAACTCGTTACAATTTCTGATTTTTTTGTGAGTATTGCGATATTTTTTAGTCATTTCCATGCTGAAATCACGCGAACAATCACTTTCATTGATCATTATCGGCTCAGAAGGCGCATTTGTCCTATGACTGCGATTGTACCTGCCTACTAACATACAATCTGGGCAACCTTTTC
>NZ_JAIEME010000063.1 GCF_019752415.1 Nitrosomonas sp. | reverse complement strand
AAATTGCGCAAATTATCGCAATATCACATAGTCATTCGGCTTGATCTCTACTGCGCGATGAATTATTCAGCGTTTCCTTAAGTATATTTAGTAAACTGGCACCGTAATTGCAATTGATGAACCGTTGACATATAGAAAAACAGCGGCGAATCAAAGGAGACTTCGATTCGCCGCTCGTTGAAAGTGGCATCAACTCCAATTTCTTTTAAAAGAGCTAAAAGCTACTCTGGAATTGGCTTGAATTTCTAGTGGACCGTTTATTTTCCTTTCTTCATAGCTTCGCAACTATCGAGAAAGGCTTGCCGTGCAGCTTCGTCGTTCTTAAAAGCTGTGAGGGATGACTCCAGTCCTCTTCCTGCACAATTCTCAGAACTTGCTTCGGGAACTCCGCCACAACCGATCAGTGCGATACTTAGGCCAATAATACAAGCAACGCTAAATTTAAAATTCATCTAAAATTTTCCTCTATAAAATATTCACTATGGCTTGATGGTTAAACTCGATTTCTCAAACGTTTGGCGCTGGCCCGGCCATTCGAACCCAACGGTATAATTCTACATGAATCCTCAGAGTCATAGTATTTCTGTCATGCTTTAGGCTGGATGGAACAAAAGGAGATTACCGTCATGTCATGGAGTCTAAAGAATTGGCACCGGAACCACATTCTTCAGCAAGAAGGAAACCCAATTCCGTCTGGTAGAAGCTAATCCGGGCTTAGTAAAAAGCATAGGCAATTGATTATATTTGATTTGTTGTATATTCTAGTAAAATAGTTCACGTAAATAGGTGAGCTAACTCCAGAAACTGTGCACTATGATTCGTTATATCAGCCAAAAGCAACTGCCGCTCGAAGGATTTGATACACCACCAGGCATGATTCTTGATTCCAATATATCCTCTTCGCAGGCAACCCACTGGGACGTCCGCCAAAGTGTATCCCTGAAAATAAAGATGAATTGAAACGCCTGAAAGCACAACATCGGCAGGAATATTGCGAGCGCATTCCGATTGGAGGAAAGTTTGGCCTAGGGAAGGATGGTTATTGGCTCAACAATATTCGAGCCAAGTGCGCTGATAATCTGCCGCATGGATCAATAGCGTCTTACTGGTTATGAACCTGCTCATCTTGGTGCGGGTTTTTATTTGCCTGAGGAACTTTTCTGCCAAAATAGCTTTTGGGTGACAAAAAAGGGTATGCCCAGAGAATCCCGTTTGCGCGTGCCTGCCAAGTCGTCTCAAACCGGGATTCTTACTTGGCAGTGCATATCTGATCGCTTGAGTTTCTGAGTAAGCTCTAATTTCGAATGACGTGTTACATTGTTAAGTTGCACAGAACTTCGTGCGTTGATATTTTTTAGCGGTAATGGATTAATAGGCTTTATCTTGCGAAAAGAAGCATCGCCGATTGACAAGAAATTTAAGAGGGGTTGATAAACCCCTCTTTGTTTGCTTAGATTAACTCAATACACTGACATCGTCCCAACTGATTTGATCCGGTTGTACGCCTACCAGCGTGATCGACACATCATCGCCAAAGTCGACGATGAAATCTTGACCGTCGTGATGGAGATTTGTAACAAAACTAGCTAACTGCTCGATTGACGTCAGACCAAGGCCAGTATCAAAAATAATGAAGTTGTCTTCGCTCGAGTTGAAATCCCCAATTCGTAAATGGGCAGCCTCACGGATCACGAAATCATCCGCGCCTTGCCCGCCACGGCAGTCTTCACCACCACGCACTCCGACATGATCGTCGTCGTCAGTTGGGGAATAAACGAGCCTGCCTTCAAACCTGAATGGGCCTTCTTCGGGCGAATCAAGGGCCCATTGTTCCGAAACACGGAAATAGGTGCCATCGCCATCCTCATCAGCGTAAACAGTTATTTCTGTGCCAATACCCAGTTCTTCATCCGTTCGCACTACTCCATCTTCATTGACTGCATAAGTCTCCGTACCGTCATCATCAATGGGTTTAAGTTCCGGAACTCCATTTTTGATTTCAAATACTTCAACGACTTCACCATCATCGTTGATGGTGAACTGGTAACCTTTTCGGTCACCACTGCTAGGGCGATCATCATGTCCTGTACTCATCTTATTTCTCCTGAGAAAGTTAATTAAATCAATGTAACATAAATACTGCTTGATATGACCAAGCAGTATCAAGCACTACTTATGTTAGTCGTTCATCCATTGAGTTAGTTATATTATAAATATAATTATTCAATCGGATTGCGTTGCGCCGGGGTCAATTGATTACTCCAGGAAGCGGGTAGATTCTGAACCCAACCGTTATAAACTACCGGGATCGGCAGGATGCCTTGTCCACCCATTCCCGGATTGCCTTTTATTGCGTCATCCTTCTGTGTGGTACCTGCGGCAAACAATCCTACCGCACCCACAATTTTTGCATCCGATGGATCACCATCATTGTTTGGATCAGGATCTACAATCAACATCCTATTGGAGAACTTGCTGGATACATAGGCATAGTAACCTCCCCCTTTCTTAGCACCATATTGCACGCCGTGGCAACCCGGATCACAGGGCAGCATCGCAACCACTGCATCGGTACTCGTATTGAGGATAGTTATCGTCCCTGAGAGCGTGTTGGCGGTTACCATGTTCTTGCCATCCGGAGAAACCGGAGTTTGGATCGGCAATGCACCTATCGGACCGGTAATGGAACCAGAAATCGGATCATAGTTCTCGATCAGGTTGATGTGTTTCATAACTTTGTGGGTATCCATATTCACCACCGCAATAGTGCTATCGAGCAGGTTAGCCACGTAATACTTGCTGGCATCTGGCATCATGCCTGTCGCCAAGGGATGGCCGAAAGGACTGCTGACTGGCAAAATGGCCTCAATAGAATCGGTATAAAAATTGTATTGCGTGGAGTCCCCTGTAAAGACATTGGGCGTTACCATGGTTTTGCCATCATGGCTCATCCAGTGCGCATGCGCGTTTCCACGTCCAATATCCACTCTACGCAGCACTTGGGTTGCAAGAGGCGCCAATTCCATTACTGAATCAGTGCGCGTATCGCCATTATTTGTGACGTGAAGGCGGTCAGAGTCAGTGAGTGTCATCACATGTGCAGGAGATTCGCCTACGGATACGTTGCGAATAAGTGCGCCGGTTTTACGATCATAAACGGTCAGTTTTGAATCAAACCATTGAGTAACATAAATCACGGCTTGATTTTTATCGGTCCACATATTGTGCGGATTGTTCATGTCGATAGAAGGTAATGCAACTTTACGTGTCACTTGCCATGAAGATCCATCGATCGCTGATACCGTACCGGGTTTTTCTTTGTTTCGCGTAGTTTCAAATTGCGTGGCTACCCAAATTTCGCCGACTGCGGGAGTTTTGGGTTTTTTCAGTGGCGCTAACGTAATATCGTTTCCATAACGCGCATTCAGTACGTCCGGAAGATTGATTACACCTATGTCCACACGCACATCGACATCCGGATAGGTGATATGCCATGGTTTATTACTGGCATAGTTCTGCCAGTTAGCTGGATTGGTGGCAATAAAGAAAGTCCTCAAGAGCCGTGTCGCTAGGTCGCTGCTGGATGGAACAGTAATGCCGTTGATCAAACTGATTGAAGAACCCAGATCCAATCCAGTGGTTTTAGGATCATCGACAATCACTGCGCCAAACATATAGGGATGGATACTGCAGGTGAAAACATACAAGCCTGGCGTCGTTAGTGTGACATCATCGCCACCCTTCCTAGGCTTGGTATTGAAAGGCATGTTAGCGGCGCCCGTGGGGTAAATCAAGCTGGTTCGCGTATGCACAGTGTTGGAATTGCCGGAAAACTTCACGCGCACACCTGGCGTAGCAATGGCAATCGAACGATTGCCTGCAACCGATGTTCCGGTATCAAACCAGCTTCCAGGGGTATCTGTCAGCGCGAAATTGACTTGATTGTCATTCGCAGAGACATTGTTTACAGATAGAAATGTTAGGGTTGTCGTGAAATAAATGATTGCGCTAACAATCTTTCTAAATTGTTTTGTCTCAAACATAGAGAGTCGTCCTTTTTAATTAACTAGAAACAAATTTTGTGTAAATCTTACAGAGTTATATGTATGATTCTTTTGGTTTCATTTAATTCCGGTATTGTTTCGTCGTACACCCCCTTTTGCTTTGTTGAGATTAGAAATTTATATCGACTGAAGCAAAGACCAGATCCTGGTGGATCCTCCGAAATGGCGAACGAAGGATCACCTCTATGAATTAGAATACAACAGAATTAGCTGTTCTGTTTTTTAACGTGCACGACAGGTTCTAGTGGCCTGTGCAACAGTAAACCCTTGTTCGTTAATGAGCTGTCCGGTTACTTGTCCTTGAATGAAGGTGCGATTGATACGTGTGGCGACTGCGGCCACATCGGCTGGATCGCTATCAAAATCAAGTCCTACTTCATCACCGGTGGTGGCCTTGGGACCGGATTTTTGTATGGCTACCCGATATAATTTTGGCAATATAGTTACCAGTCACTAAATTATTGCCATCCACAGAAACTGAAGATCGGTTCGCCCTTGTTTCGCTTGTTACGCGAATATCAGCGGCATTTGCTTCTGAGACAGGTAAGGTCGTTGTCACGAATGCTGCTAATACTGCTAATACTGCAGTTAATGCTGTAAAGAGGTTTTAATTATTGATAATTTCCTTACATTTCTCTCTATTAAAAATTTAAGTCATGTGGATTGTGCATGCTAAGTGCATGTAGTAATAGTAATCCATTTTAATTTTTCACATATAATCCGAAGCGCTGTAGATAGAATATGCTCAAATCAATATAAAGCATGATCTTTTTGTCTGACGTGCCGTATATTCCATCTCAACAAGAAAAGGTTCAGAGCTGCCCATTTAATTTTTCTGGATTCGAAATAATTGGTTCACATAAGTTATTAGATAATTGTATTTCTTGAATATTCTTTGATGTTTATTTTTTATCCACACGCACAAGAAACCATACTGGAATTAAGTCGGCCAAGTTGTCGATTATTATTGCTCATATTAAGTCTTGCTTATTCTATTGATTGTGTTGCTGAATTAACCGGAAAAGCAAGTAGTAGCTTTACCGGTGCTACTGATTATATTTGGCGGGGTTATTCAAAGAGCGATGGAAAGCCTGTTGTACAAGCTAACATTGATTATGAGTTCAAATCGGGAATTTACCTGGGGTCTTTTGCTTCAACGGTTAATTTTGCTGACCATGGATTCGAGAACCGCTCCACCGCTGAATTCAGGCCATACCTAGGGTTTTTTTATCAACTTTCGGATGATTGGCGATTTAATACAGCATGGACCCGCTACATATACGATGGCAAAATATTTGGTCAAGTTGTTGATTATAATGAATTTTATTTATATAGCCATTTTCGTGATTTGCTGACAGTCAACTTAAATTTCTCAGAAAATAGCTATAAGCAGAACCACATGTCATTCAATGCCGAGATTATAGGCCGTTATCCAATCACCGATTCGATCGGAATATCCAGCACCTTTGGCTACAATGACCAGAGGAAGGTTCTGAGCTATGATTATCTTTATTGGACATCAGGAATAACAGCACATTTCTCCCGTAATATTGGTATCGATGTGCGTTATTACGGTGGCATCCACGCATCAAGTGAAAAGGAAACTTCGCCCTCACAGTGGCAATTCCACCCCCATGTTGTCGACAACCGTGTTGTATTTTCCATCACTGTCGGATTCTAATTTTTCCATTTTTTTTGTAAGTCATGAACTTTTTTCTCGTTGTGAGGAATAAACAGACTAAAATCCTAAAAATTAATATCTTAGATTTATGAAACAACGGGTGGCGCCAGAGTTAAAAATGCAAAAATCGTTTAGTTCGCAGGCGCAGCAGGATAAGGAGCGGGGTTTGATCGCAGAGATCGCGAGTGGCGATGAGCATGCCTTTGAACAACTTTATCAAATCTACTTTACTAGGTTATCTCAGTTTATATTCCACATCACAAGACGTCAGGACTGTATTGGAGAGATTATTAATGACGTCATGTATGTGGTCTGGGAAAAAGCATACACATATGATCAAGTGTGCCGTCCCTCCACATGGATATTGGGTATTGCTTATTTTAAGGCATTGAAAAATACAGTACAAAGTAAGAGAAGAGAGGATAGCTTGGTGGAATTGAATGATGAACTGGATTATTTTCCTGAAAGAGGTGCGCAATGGACCTCTCAATTGGAAACCCGTAACTGGCTCGAGACCGCTTTCGATAAATTGTCTACGGAGCAGCGTGCCGTGGTGGAAATGACATATTATCAGGGCTTGCATTACAGTGAAATCTCAGAAATTATGCAATGCCCTGAAAGTACAGTTAAAACAAGAATGTTTCATGCGCGAAAAATTTTGGCAAAAATTCTTCCAGAGCTTGGTGGTAGGAATTCAATATGACACTTACACAGATCAAAATCACTAGTAAAAGCGAGCATCAAGAGGTATGGGATCTTTTACCTTGGTATGTTAACCATTCCTTAGATCCTGCCGAACATGATTTTGTAAGGCAGCATGTTAAAACTTGTGTCACTTGTAGAATTGAAATAAATCAACAACAACAATTGCTTGAAAAGATACAGCAGCAAGATCTTTTGCAGCAGTTGTCGCAGGTTTCTTTTGCTCAGCTGAAAAAGCGAATGCAAGAACAATCCAAACTGAGTGTGTTTGCTGAACAGGCCAAGCCAAGCCAAGAGCAGAAACTTTTTTCGCATCAGTTTCTTGGCTTTGTAAAATACACTGCTCTAGCAGCAAGCTTGCTATTGCTGGCACTGCCATTGATGTTAAATCTGACAACTGATGATCCTGAGTTAAAAGGCGATTACAGAACACTCGCCAATCCGGCTGAAGGTAAACATAAAAACAATTTCATACGCATTGTTTTTGCAGAACATTTAGGTTCAGAACAAATTAAAGCCATTTTGAGTGGTGTTTCAGGCCAAATCATTAAAGGGCCATCTAAAAATGGTATTTATGAAGTTCAAATCGGCAATCGGCAAACTAATTCTCTGGAAGTCAATGATGCCATTTCACAATTGCGTAAAAACTCGCTGGTTGTTTTTGCTGAACCATCTCACCAACTACCTTCTGATTAGGATCATACAATGATGCTGAATATTCAAATGAGAATTAGTTTGCTTTTTTTTCTGTTATTAATAGTAATGCTCGTTGCATTACCAGCTAAAGCTGAGCAGAAATTATCTGTTGATTCTCAACTTTTTGATGCCAAACAAGCAGGCCGTATCATTTTAGTGACCTATGCTGATAAGCACATAAATCGTATTCCGATTGGGGCCGCGGACCAGACATATCGTCAAAGGGGGAGTTACAGCAGTTCAACTTGGAGCAAAAGAGTGGCTGCCAGCATCGGGGGGGATTACAAAATAAAAGTTCTTTCTCAATGGCCCATCAAAGAAATTGGTGAACATTGCGTGGTATTTCTGGTTAGTGAAGATCAATCTATTGTTGAGGTCATCAACGCGCTAAGAAATGACAGTCGTATCGATAATGTCCAGACGATGAGCACTTTTAAAGTCATGGCGAGCAAATACAATGATCCTTATTATCGTTTCCAAACGAATATTCATTCGATGGATTTAGCCAAAATACACAGCCAGGTTACTGGCAAAAATGTAACAATTGCGATTATTGATACCGGTGTTGACGCTACGCATCCGGATTTAGAGGGGCAAATTCGGCAGAGTAAAGATTTTGTTGCACAAAAATCATCAGATTCTTTTGGTGATAATCATGGTACGGCAATAGCTGGTGTTATAGCGGCCAAGGCAAACAATGGGCAAGGCATTGTCGGTATTGCCCCAGATAGCCATTTGATCGCATTGAAAGCCTGTTGGGGAATTAAAGCTGGTGGTTTAGAGGCGATTTGTAATAGCTTTACCTTGGCCTTAGCTATCAATGCCGCAATTGAAATGAAGGTTGATATTCTTAATTTAAGTTTGACTGGCCCTCATGACCCACTCTTGTCCAGGTTAATCGAAAAAGCCATACAACGAGGTATTTTTATCATCGCTTCTCAACCTGACAGCGAGGATGAAAAGTCCGGGTTTCCGGCACAGGAGCCGGGTGTGATTGGAGTCCGAAGTTTAAGCGACTCGGATATCCATCTATCGCCTGAGGACCACATTCTTGTTGTATCTGCGCCCGGGGAAGATATACTCACTACGCTGCCCAAGGGAACCTATGACTTTGTCTCGGGCAGTTCTCTAGCTGCAGCGCATGTTTCAGGACTCGCCGCATTATTGCTGCAACTAAAACACAGTTTAACTAAACAGGAGCTTTTCAATCTATTGGCAAAAGCGAATGAGCCAGCTTTCGATGCGTTATTCAGCAAGGGTCCCCAAAGCAATATAGGCAAAATTAGGTCAAAAGCGGATAAGCGCATATAAAGAGTAGGGCGCCTGAAGAGCTTTGCCATTGCTCGGAAACACGCAGATAAACACTACTTGCATCCACATAACATGGCTCGTCGATGATCAGTAGCTTAACGTTGGTCAACTGTTTTTGTAAATATGCAGTCGTTTTTCATCGCTCACCTATATCTTCCTGTGCCAGTCCTAATGTTCCCCAGAGCGATGACATGCTCGCTTGTCGATCCATTCACAATGTATTCTCGAAGGTATCCAGACTCTTAGTCGCTGGGATTTCGCCAGACGTATGCGGCGTTTAACGATATTTTTTCATAGTATCTATTACGCGCTATTATTGCCAAGTGTAATGTGCAGAGAGGCCGATGAAATTAACGATTTGACTCGTATCCTGTATTAATCGAGTGCCGTCGGTATAGGTCCAATGATTCCATGTCCACTCATTGGTTTTGAAGCGGTTAAGGATATAATCCAGATGCAGGCTGAGGTTTTTCCGCAAGGCATACCTTGCGAATAATTTCAAATTGCTTAGTTCAGTTGAGATATTGGGTACTGAATAAGTTGCTGGATCGCTTGTTCTTTGCTTAAACTTATCAGTAATGAAAGATTGAGATAAACTCGCTCCGACTTCTAATTTCTCAGTTGGCTTTCCATTGATATCGACCCCAAATGAAGTGCCTATGTTTTGGAGATTGGCGGACCAAATTTCACGAGAACCATCCGCAGGACTCCAATTTCTTGAGGCTTGATCAATAAAAGTTTCATTGCGTGAGAACCACGCCACCGCTTGTAGGTTCTCCGAGACTGTATAGGCTGCATCCAATGAATAGTTTCTTGCAGAACCATTCTGTAATCCAAGGTTTGAGCCGCTACGATGCCCATAATTATCGAATGATTCGTCGACCATCACTTGCAGTGACAGGGGTTCAATGGGTTCCCAGTTCAGCGATAGGCGAATCTTGTCACGATTCCGATCAGAAAGATTGAGGGGTGCAATCGTGTTGAAGAAAGGATCACCCGTTGCGGTCATGGTCGAGATAAAGGGCGATCCAAATCGATTGCTGTGGATGTATGCAATCGACCCTGTCACGCTATCGGACAAAGTACGCCGTAGCTCCGCCCGATAGGAAATTTCATCCGTTCTGGCGCGATGACCGACAAAAGTCGGCTGCCAGAGACGATCCCAATGTTCATACTCAATACCGCCAATCAAACGAAAATTCATTGGCAATGTGTAGTTGGCTTCTACTTTGCTCGTCAACGTACTAAATGAACGCGGATGATTGAGCCCGCTCCAGCGATTTCCGTTGAAATCTAATTGCCCTGCCAATGGATTGTATAAAAGCACGGGCGTATTATCATCGCGATCTTCAAATCGAATATTCGCCACGACAGATAATTTTGGTAACGGACGACTGGTAACGCTGGCTTGTACTAATGCTGTATCAATGCGCCCATCCAGATTACTCCCGACACCGGGAGCTAAAAATTGTGTAGGAAAGAAACTGTCCGTCTGCGTTGCTCGGGTATAAGCAGCCTTGAACGTGCCGCGGGTGGTTGGATTAAAACTATAACCGCCGGATAAAAATAACTGATGCGACTGATTATCCGGAGGCAGCGCAATCGGAGAAAATAAATTCGGTGCATAGATTCCGCCTGCACTACTGCCGCCCGTAGTAGTTAAGGCGGTATTCTTATTAATAAACATCGTTCCATAATACCCGCCGGACAACTGTAAGTCCTTACCGTTATAATTAAGGGTGCCGCCGAACTGTCGGGTTGAGTAATTAATGGGTTCGGGCAAAAACTCATAACCGCCGACAACACCTGAAATCGGCGGCCCCAAACGATTACCACGCCCGAAAATTCTTGATCCATCTTTTTCTTCATTACGGAAGTGGAACTGCGCTTCAAAATTGCCGGGCAGAACTCGATTCATCCCAAATGATATCGCCTGACGTTCCGTCTTCAGCTGTGCAGGTTCGCCGGTTGTCGGTGATGTTGGCACATCCAGATGCGCACTGCCAATGCCTGTGACGGCGGTAACGGCTGTAAATGGCTCATATCTGGGTGTTTGACTGAAATCAATAAAATAACTCCAGTGGCCTTGCTTAGTATGCTCGAAGCGGATGTCGCGATTCTGTAATCCTAGATTGCGTCCTAACAATTTTAGCCAGGTGCCGGTATTCTCATCGCGTTTTGTGATGTCGAAATTGAAAGTGCCATATGGTCCTTCATTTCGTACGCCACTGTATTGGCCGAAACGCGCATTATCATTCGCGAGGTAACCTACACCAAAATTGATTGCGCTTTGTGGTTTGGTTAATCGTCTGAGATTTTCATCTTCAGTTGATGCAGCTGTTTCAGCGATAAGCAAGAAAAAAACAGCATAAATAATCTGAAGAAACTTCTTCGTTGATTTGTTCATTTTTCCCTCCCCAATCAGCGCTGCAGAAGATCTTCAAGGCGAACATCCTCAGGGTTATTGCTGCCATGAATCTGGGTATGGCAATTTAAACACCCCCTTGCCAGGAGATTTCTTCGGTAAGAGCCATCGATTGTTCCTGGGCTGCCTTGATGTGTATTGGGCTCATGGCATTCTTGACAAAGAAAGGGCGAGCGAACTTTCAACAGATTGGGCGCTGTCGTTCCGTGCGGGTTGTGGCAAAGTGCGCAATTTTCCTGAACCGGCGGGTGGTTTCGCACGAAAGGGCCACGCTTTTCCATATGACAGGTATAGCAAGTATCGTTAATGCTATCTCGAGTCATCATGCCAGGCCCAGCCGAGCCATGAGAGTTATGACAATCGGAACAAATGACTTTCCCTTCCCGGACAGGGTGACGGGAAGGCCGATTAATCTGCGCACGTTGTTCCTTATGACAGGAAAAACAGACTTCCGATTGAGTAATTCTGTCGCGTACTTTGTCCTGTGCGGTGTGTATCTGATGACACGAAGTGCAAGCCACATCTCTATTGGCATGAGTGCTGCCAGCCCAGTGCATTTGTTTGTCGCCCTGATGACAGTTTAAGCAGGTTTGATTTCTATCTTCCACGGGGTTCAGTGAATTCTTACCAAATGTGCGCGATGGCATCGGTACTTTTTCGGGCCTATCCATGTGACGAATACTCTTACCATGGCAGCTTGTGCAAGTTGGCGCGCGTTCGTCCGCAACAGTTCCATGCTTTGTCTTGCCGATAGTGAGTACCGATTCGGCACCTTCATCATGACAACCCGTGCACGTCCGGTCGCCTCGTAGAACTATATCTTCGGTTGGTTCGTCGTCGTCATCATTATCTGATGCCATTACATTTTGGGAGATCATCCCAATGCTAAGTACAAAAAATATTCCAAGAATTTGTGGAAAAAAGGCGTGCATATTCCATATAAAATTTTTCATAATTTTCTCCTTGTCTGCTGCTGATTCAACGTGAATTGAAAGTGTGACTATTCAATTCTGCTGAGAAAGATGTGATGCTGATTAATGTAAGAAATGGATTTCTTACATTAAGATGCCTTTCCTAGCCTAGTTATGCTATTAATTTCGCCTAAGACAGTATTAGTAGATTTCTGCGGTATACATGGGAAATATTCCCTCGTTATTGGATATTACGTGGGAATATTTCACATGTCAATTGATGGTGTGATGTTTTCCCACATTGTGTTAGAATTTTGAAATTGATTTTTAGGCTATAAATTAACCAGTGAAAAATTTTTATGCATGCTGTCCGTCCAATTAATTCAATCTTCCCGCCTGCACTTATTACTGCACTCCGCTGGGTACTACGTCCATTAATTAAGCTAATGCTGGCAAAAGGGATTACCTATCCGTTTTTGTCGGAAGTGCTTAAAGATTTATTTGTAGAAGTAGCAGAAAATGAATTTAAGATGGATAAGAGACCTTTGACCGATAGTCATTTGAGCTTGATCACCGGTATTCATCGCAAAGATATCAAGCGATTACGTCATGACGAGCACTCCGAAACCGAAATTATTCCACAAACCATTTCACTGGGAGCCCGGCTCGTTAGTCGTTGGACAAGCGATGCACGGTTCCTGGACGAGAACAATCAACCCAAACCATTACCAAGGTTTGCGAGAGAGGGCGGGGATATTTCTTTTGAAGGACTGGTAGCCAGTGTGAGCTGTGATATTCGCTCGCGCGTTGTGCTTGATGAATGGTTAAGACTCGGCGTTGCTCATTTTAATGACAATAATCATGTATGTCTAAATACGTCTGCGTTTATTCCTGCCCATGGTTTTGATGAAAAGGTCTATTACTTTGGCCATAACTTGCATGATCATGCGGCAGCAGCCACCAATAATCTGCTGGGTGAAAATCAACCATTCTTTGAGCGTAGTGCTTATTACGACGGTTTAAGCGTGGATTCCGTCAAAATACTCGCCGAGCAATCTGAACGCTTGGGGATGAAATCCTTGCTTGCCATCAATAAATCGGCTATGGAGCTGGAAAAAAATGATGCTCTGAAAAACGACTCACGTTATCGCATGACTTTTGGTATTTATTTTTTTAGCGAACCGGTGGAGGCTGAAATGCCTGCTGATATAAAAGAAAGTCCGCATAACTAAGTTATAAAAAGGATATTTGTAAATCTGGATAAAAAAAATTCATTGACGGCGATATATCGTAGTAGCTTACCTATATTAAGTTTCATCGCGCTGACATTCGTATGTTCAGTAAGTGTGCTCGTAGTAAATTATTGCGATAACGATACTTCAACGATAAATCCTGTAATCCTTGCAAATTCTGGTATCGGTGGAACGGGTGCAACTCAGTCTGGCATTGGGAGAACGGGGCTTCTCGATGGAGAAAGTAGGGATGCCGGTAATCTGGAAGGTGGAATAGGCGGAACTGGAATTGTCGTAAACGACGGTGGCATCGGTGGCACAGGAATTATCGGCATCATCACTGGATTAGCAAGTATTTGTGTCAATGGTATTGAACTCTACTATGGCAACAATACACTTGTTTCGGTGGATGGACGTCTATCTACAACCCGAGATCTTGCCGTTGGACAGGTAATTGCCGCACGCTCACTTGAGACAGGTCATCAGCTCGCAGCACAAAGTATCGCGATAATCCATGCTGCTGTTGGACCGATCAGCTTCTTTAATGCTGAAATGAGAGAAATGCGCATTTTAGGTCAAATCATACAAGTTGATCCATCCAGAGATCACGGTAATTTTTCAAACCTGGAAACCGGTGACTGGGTGCAAGTCAGTGGTCATAGACTTTCGAATGGTACGGTTGTCTCATCACGTATTGAAGTAATCCTGCCACTTGCAGAAGCCAAAATAAACGGCTATGTGACCCAAATTGATGCGCAGGGCTTTGAAGTCAATGGCACACGTATCAATCATGACGCTAATTTACTTCCAGTTGGCATAGCCCAAGGTATGGAAGTGCTGGTTGCGGGTTATTGGGATGGCGTTAGCCTGAATGCACGACATATCCAGACAGAGCCAACTCGACTAAGTATTGGGAATGTGGAACATGTAGTGATCGAAGGATATATCCATGCAACCACAGATAAGGAATTAAATTTGAGTAACCGGATTATCATACTGGATCCGAGTACTCAGATTGCTGGCGATGCAACGGGTGATCTCAAACTGGATCAACTTATCCAAATCAGTGGCCGACTCAATACGGATCAGCGCATTAGTGCCGAGCGTATTGAACTGGTGCAACAATTGCCAGTGCAAATTCAGGAAAGGAATGAGAGGAGCCAAGTGGATGGCAGTAACAATGCTAATAGAGATAGCTCAGACAATGAATCGGATGTTACATCTTTTCCAAGAAATGATATTAATCAAAGTTATGACAGTGGATTTACAGACAGCGGCTCTCATTCGAATGATGCGCCAATTTCGTCTAAAGATGAGGAAAGACAGATAATTTAGGTTCTGTATGAGGAGCAACGAACGGAGGAACAACAAGACGGTCGAATCAAATCCCTCTGACATTGTCTTTGATATCACAGCGCGTTTATAAATCTCGCCAGCCAGAGTTTAAGCGGACAGGTCGATTACGCTGTTCAGGGAGATTTGTTTAAAGCGATTTCCAAATTCATATTTAATGCAACTTTTGGCTATCGAATACTGGGTAATCCATCTGGTATTACTTTTCATAACGTCTTGTACGGCGCAGCGGGAGTGGCCTATCGATTGTCACCAAATTCAACAATTGGGACAAGCTTTAATATAGGACAATCAACGGTGAGACTGCAGGACAGCAGGGATCTCACACTCTATCTATCACACCGGGTCAGTGATAGATTCCGGCTCAATATCTATGGTTTACGAGGTTTTTCAGAGCGAAGTCCTGATTGGGGTGGTGGCCTTAACCTACGTTACATTTTTTAGTGCTGTCAATATTCGGATATCTGTCTGTATTATGAATATTAGCTGACCCCAAATAGCCGAGCCGGTTATATCGATGCATTCACCAGTTGGATAATAACAACACTTCTGTTGCGCGTTAGACATCCAGAGGAAAATCAGATCGCAAGCAATAAGTACAGTCCAGTTTGAGCATCTTTGTTTAAAGATTTTCTCCAAAATAGTCATCAGAATTTTCATTTAATTTATAGATACCAGCCAGTTAGATTGCTATTTAGAGGTAACTTAATAGCTTCTGATGCTATAATTCCTACAAATATTTCTGAGTGAATAAATGATAAATAAATCATCAAGTTTAGGATCACTCGACATGGGTGATGAGCTGATATTCTTCTCGCATGAAAAAACCAATTTGTCAGATCAATATAGCGATTCTTTTAGAACGCATATTTTTCAAGACTACGTTGAGTGGAAAAAAGAGAAAGTCCACTCGCCGGTAGTAATAATCACCGGGAGTGATCAAAATTACATTACTTCCACTTTGGACAAAATACGAAGAGACGGAGACCTATTTGCATCTTTATGTTTCGTAACGGAGTCAGTTCCTGCATCTTATAGCAGTCTCGTCGATGGACAATTACCGCAACCGCCACAATTAAAACAGATCATTAGTCAATTCTTAGATCTTTTCAGCGCATACAATAATAGTGAAGTGCAGATTTCGCATTTAGGGCGATTAATTAAATACCTATGGTTACGGCCGAATTTCATTCTCCACCCCTACCAGGAATGGCAGCACTTACGTTCGTACCGTTATCCTTTACTAGAAGCATTGAGTCAGGATAAATCTGATTCCTTTGAATGGTTACAGAGTCTCTCTGTTTCTAAGTTATTGGAACCTGTTGCACTGATAGATCGACAAAGGGAGTGCACTTTTTGTCATTCCTCTCATTTAAGCTTTATAGATATTTGCCCCAGCTGTCATGCAATTGATATTGATCTGCAGGCATCTTTACATTGCTTTACCTGCGGATGTGTTGATGTGCAGGAAAAGTTTATCCATAGTGGTGCACTCATTTGTCCAAAATGCAATACTCAATTACGGCACATTGGGAGTGATTACGACCGCCCAATTGAAAACCACAGCTGCCATGTCTGTCTACAAACATTTGTAGAACCCAAGGTATTAGCGCGTTGCACCGTGTGTGAAAAAGAAATGATGCCGAATGATCTCGCTTCAAACCGGATTCAAAGTTGGAAGCTAAGCGATAGAGGAAGGATTATAGCTGTGCGTGGCGAAGTCTTCGACATTGCAACGAGCTTTGATCAATTAAATTTTATTCCTAAAGATCTATTTATTCATGATCTTGATTGGTTATTGATCTCATCTCGGCGTTATCCGGATATAGCATTCGGCCTGTTTGGTATTTATTTTATAAATTTAACAGAACTGATAGATCTCATCGGGCATACGCAGCTATTGCAAATGCTTGAATCCTTTGCTCAGCGGCTGCGCAGTATGCTTCGTACACCTGATTTATCGACACGTACGGCTGAAAATATGCTGTGGTTATTATTGCCGCATACCGACGTACAAGGTCTCAGTAGCTTCCAAAAACGTATCGGAAATAGCATACAATTATTACAAGCAGAGAGTGATATGAAACTGGATTGTCGCTTCATAAGCGTTGACTCTTCACAAATACTAAGGTCAGAAACTGCGGAATTATTGCTTGCTCGATTATATGGTGAGTTAATTTAAGTCATGCAAACTTTGACACAAACCGGACAGATTCTGCTGGTCTCTCTGCTACAAGACCAAGGTACAGTTTCCTATTTGCTCATATTTGTTCCGTTTGTGTTATTCCTTGAATTACCATTATATTTTATGACCTGGTTTGGGGTTTTTCGTTATCTTACGAAAGATACTTATGAGATACCTTTTATTTCACCCGCTACCCCTCGCGTTACTTGTGCCATTACTTGTTATGCGGAAGGAAAGGCCGTACAAAATACGGTCATCTCGCTATTGGAACAGACTTATTCAGGTCACATTGAAATCATTGCGATGGTTGACGGGGTCCAAAAAAATCAAGCGACCTATCAAGCTTTGAAAGATCTCATCCCGCGGATTTTATCCTATCCCAGACGGTCATTAATTATTATTCCAAAGATTCAACGGGGTGGTCGAGTTTCCTCTCTTAACGCAGGATTGAGTCGTGCGAGTGGTGAAGTGTTTCTGGCATTGGATGGCGATACCTCATTCGATAATCAAATGGTTTACCGGTCTGCTTTGCATTTTCAGGATGATAATGTCGTTGCGGTTACGGGACCCATGCGTGTGCGTAATGCCAAGAAATCTTTAGTAACCCGGCTGCAAAGCTTAGAGTATATGTTAAGTATGCAAGTCGGCAAGCTGGGTTTGACGAATATGAACGCGATTAACAACATACCCGGTGCTTTTGGTATCTTCAGAAAATCTCTTCTCCAAAAAATTGGGGGATGGAATACAGGTACTGCTGAAGATCTCGATTTAACGCTGCGTATCAAGCAATATCAAGGACGCTATCCAAAACTTCGGTTTGAATATGAGCCCGGTGCCGTATCGCATACTGATGCGCCTGAAAAATTCAGTGATTTTCTGAGACAACGACTCAGATGGGATGGAGATCTCTGGTATATCTACGCGCATAAACATAAGCACGGGATTTCTCCATCCATCATGGGTTGGGGTAATTTCCTATTTATCCTTTGGTACGGCATCTTGTTTCAGATCGTTATGCCTTTTACCATTGTGTTCTACACGATCTATATGGCGATTACTCAACCTTTACCATTCTTTTTAGCCAGCATGGTATTAGTCTATCTTTTCTATTTTTGTCTGATACTGGTTCAATTTGTTTTATATCTATCGGTCCTTTCGGACAGGAAATGGGAAGACTGTGGCGCTTTTTTGGTATTGCCAATTTATCCATTATTTTTGTTCATAGCGCGTCTCTGGAGTGCGGTTGCTCTTCTCAATCAAATGCTCAACAAAGGTCACTTAGATTCTGCCATGGCGCCCTGGTGGGTTCTGAAAAAGGGTAAACAATGAAGATTCATTGGTACCTGTTACAGATATTGTTCATTTTACTACCGATCAGTGCTGGTGCTGAAGTCAGAACACTTGCGGATTTTTATTTGCATTTGGATCAAGCGGCTTCCGTTCTGAAGACACAAGCAGATCTTGAAGCACAGCAATTTCATTTGCGGGCTAATGAAGCACAGAAGGGTTGGGAGGTATTTGGCGGTGTATCAGGAGGTTACCAAAAAAGTCCATTTGCAAGAGAGCCTTTCGGTAACTTCTTTGACCCCCTGGCCCGAATTGGTTTGCGTTACCCCCTATTGGGTAGTGCAGAAAGACAAGATCGTGCGATTGGTGATGCGGAAGCCCAAGTCAGAATTGAAAATATCCGTCATGAATGGAGCAAAAAATTAGCTGCACTATTTATAGAAGAGAATTATGCAGCTTATTGGAGCGCTGAGAAAATGCTGGCGCTAAATCATGCCTACACCCATCTGCGAAATGCAGGCATCGAAAAAACATTGCGCCAAAGACATGAAACGGGATTGTTGCTCATGTCAGATTATTTCGAGTTTTTATCTGTTTTTGAGCAAGCAGAACGGATGCGATTAGAGTTTATAAACAACAAAGAACAAGCTTTAATGCGATTAGCGCATTTAACGAATACCTCCGTCACGCCTTTTGAAGCAATTAAACCCGGGCTAAACGAGATAACAGGTAACTTAACTTATGATATCAAACAACTTGATCTGGAGATTCTACAAGCTCAAATAGATAATTTACGCAAGGTCAGGGAAACACAAAACTGGCAAGGGATTGATTCCGATTTATCAGTCGTTGCATTTGGCGGACCTGCGATACCACATCCTTCCCCTGAGTCAATGCAATGGGGATATGGAGGGGCTGTGGGGTTCAATTTCAGGATGCCGCTCGAAATCGTTAGCTATCGAAAAAATGAACAATCGCGTTTAAACAGTCAAATTATTAGCTTTCAAACCGAGTATACGCGGCGGGATCAGGAATTAGATCTGGAATTTCGTTCGATGCTAGGCCGTTATCAACAGCTCATGCAACAAATTAAATTTCAGCAAACTCGGCTTGATGCAACCCGGGAATCTGTGCGTGAGCGGTATTTACGCTTGCAATCATTGGATGGAGATGTGCTTGAAAAATATATTCAAGCTATTAATACGTATTACCGGACTGCCATTGAATACGTGGAAGCGGAGGCTGAGCAGTGGAAACTGCATGTTCGTCTGCGTCAGTTTGTTTCCTCACCTGGCAGCACGAGTGAAATCGCTCGTTCAGAAACGGATCTGGTTGGAATGCTTGAACCACTGAGGAAGGCTGATCAGTTTTTTGAAAAGCGTAATGCAAAAGAAATGAAGCCAATAAAATTGGCCAATTCGAACGATCAATTGCTAGTAAGCCGATCGAATTCAACATCGGTGAATTTCTCAGTCTATGCCTGGAACTATGACGATATTGTTGGCCAATCTGGATTTTGGGAAAAAAGTCAATCAATGGGAATAAACCGCCTACTGCTTTCTTTAAATGAGAAGCAAATTGCATCAATTGCTCCTCATCCAACCATATTAAATAAATTCTTGCAAGAAGCAAAACATCATGGCATAAAAGTTGAATTATTATTGGGTGATCCGGGGTGGATTCTTCCGAAAGAGCGTGTGCGGTTACTGGAAATTATCAAGCGATTAAAGTCTATTAGTTTTGATGGATTACATCTTGATATTGAACCCGACCAGCTTGATGGAGAGTTGGCCGGGGAAAATATGCTGGAGGAATTTATAGAAACAATTCGTCAAGCTACCCGTCTTTCTCCTTGGCCGGTTGCAATTAGTATTCATCCCCGCTATCTGGCGAAAGAAACATCCTTTAACTTATGCATACCCTGCCAATTTAAAGAGATAGGGGTAAAAGAAATTACTGTAATGTATTACTCTATGAATCTAAATAGTATTGCAGCGACAATGAAATCCGCAATGAAACAGTATCCAGGGCTCATGTTTAGCCTTGCTCAGAGTCTGGAGCCTGAATTAGGTGTAGAAAACAGCTATGCACACAAGCCGCAAGCATTTTTTAGGGACACAATGCAAAAGCTTTATACTCATTTGCGCGCTTCAAATTTTAATGGACTGGTCATTCAATCATTGAAAGATTGGGAAACATATATTCATGAAAATCCGCTTTAGTCAACCAGAGCACAGAATACCGAATGATGATCGAGGCATACGTATTCAGTATGGAGAGGCAAAACGTCCCATAAGACCATGGCGTTGGTACCTGATATTAATCGTTTCCAGCCTTCCCTTGCTGTATCTGATTGGATTGGTATTGCAAGAAATGCTAATTGTCAAAGCGGACGGGCGTATTACGGTACCGAATATTATCGTGCGTGCATCAGTTGATGGCTATGTAAAGCAGGTATTTGTCAAGTCACTGCATAATGTGGCAGAGGGTGAAGCGCTGGCTATATTGGAGAATTTGCCACTGGAAGATAGTTTTCAGCGGTTAACCACTGAAATTGATTTTCTGAATGAGGAAAAAAATAAGCTACAACGCCAGTCAGGCAATACGACATCGCGGTCTATGTCCCTGTTGAAGTTTGCCCAGGAGCAGGAAAAATTCTATCACAATCGTTTGCATCAATATGAATCATTATTCAAGCAGGGTGCAGCCACTCAAGCTGAGGTTGCAACAGCGCGTAACCAATATCATGGTGCGCTTGAGAATTTGGTGCTGAATGAACGATCACAACGACGAGACCAAGGATTCCCTACCGATACGCTTCAAATGGCGAGTAGGATTAGTCAATTAAGTTTAGAGCTGGAGCAAGTTAAAGATCAGAAGAAACAGTTGCTTATTAAATCTCCCGCAGATGGATTAATCACAGAGCTATTTGTGCAGCCCGGAGAATATCTAGGGAAAGGCCAACCATTTTTAGACATCATCTTTCCTGAAAAAGCACATATCAGCGCGTTTATTCCACCGAAATATCAGGATTATGTGGTGGTTGATCAGATCGTTACGGTGACTCTTCCCAACGGGGAGACTGCCAAAGCACGAATTTCCTCTATTCCAGGCGTAACACAAAAATCACCGCCAGACGGCATTAATTTACTAGAATATCCTCGGTCCGCCATATTGGTTCACATGGAGTTTATCAATCCGGTAGAAACACAATTAATTAATGGAACACCGATTGACATTCGTTTTCCTTTTTTCAGTGACCAGGCAGATCGAAGCCGTTAAGTTTACGTTTTGCATAAAGGCAGATCAGATCGCAGGCGATATGCGCGGCAGCCAGTGCCGTGATCTGGCTGTGATCGTAGGCAGGAGCAACTTCAACAATATCCATGCCGATCAGATTGATTCCGGTAAAGCCACGAATGATCGCTAATGCCTGCGCAGTAGACAGCCCGCCACAAACCGGTGTGCCAGTGCCGGGTGCAAACGCTGGATCCAAACAATCAATATCAAACGTGAAATAAGCTGGACGGTCACCGACAATACGTTCAACTTCTGTAATTACTGCATCCGTGCCGTGCCGGTGCACCCAGGTCGCATCCAGGATGTGGATGCCCATGAAATCATCGTTCCAGGTGCGAATGCCGATCTGCACAGAATGTTTGGGATCAATCAATCCATCTTTCATCGCCTTATAGAACATTGAGCCATGATTCAGCGAATTGGGCGAATCGTCTGGCCAGGTATCACTATGCGCATCAAAATGGATCAGCGCGAGCGGTTCTCCAAACTTCTCGGCATGTGCTTTTAACAACGGATATGTAATATAGTGGTCGCCGCCGAGAGTCAGCATGCGGGCACCGGATGCCAAAATATGACGGGCATGATCGGCAATCGTTTCATGAATTGTCATCGGGTTGTGCACGTCGAGATAGCAGTCGCCAAAATCAGTCACAGATAGATTCTCGAATGGATCAAAACCCCACGGATAAGGTTTTAGCGAAGCGACTTCTGCCGACGCAAGTCGGATTGCCTGCGGACCGAAACGTGTGCCCGGACGGTTGGTTACAGCCAAATCGAAAGGGATGCCGCTGATCACCAGTTCGGCACCGGTAAGATCTTTGCTGTAATTACGCCGCATGAAAGAAAGAATACCCGAAAAAGTCGGCTCACGTAGCATTCCATAGGGATTCTCGCACGCTATGGCGTCATTAATCTTATTTGTCATATTTCTGTCCTTCAGTGTCAATGGTTGATTGCTGTATTTTCCTTAAACATCGTTTGCTGTAGACGATCTCAATCCAACATGATAATACGATTGATTGGAATAGATTCAAGATTCTGATAGAAGACAAAGACCCGTCCGATGGATATTTTCAACAGGATGTAGTTATAATGACCTGCGTATATAAAATTTTGTATTAAAGATGCTATGCAACGATCAGTCTATCGCAAGCACATTGGCGTCATGTTGCTGACTGCCGGTTTGATAAGCGGTTGCGCTTCCATGTTTTCCGGCACTTCGCAGCGATCGACAGAAATACGCGGTGATCAAGCGCCTAAACTTACCGCTCCTTACAACAAGCCTTATAAAGTACAAGGGATAACCTATTATCCGATGCGATCAGCTGCCGGATACCGGGAAGTCGGTCATGCATCCTGGTATGGCTCAGAATCAGGCAATCGCACTGCCATGGGTACGCGTTTCGATCCTCACGGTTTAACCGCCGCCCATAAAACGCTTCCGTTGCCTTCCAAAGTCAGAGTCACTAACCTGCACAACGGCCGCCATGTCGATGTCCTCGTCAATGATCGCGGACCTTTCAAAAAAGGCCGAGTCATCGATTTATCACACGGTGCTGCAAAAAAAATTGGCCTGCACGGCGTGGCTAAAGTCAGAATTGAATATCTTGGCGATAAAATCAGCCAGAAGTAATAACTGGGCTGAAATACTAGTTTCCATTTGATAACGGAAGAAGACTAAGAAGCGTAGTTCCTGATGACGTTATTTCATTAACTCCAGCTTGCAGAGATTCTTGATGTAGATTTCTTGCCGCCCAATTGCCACAGAATATAAAAAATGGGACTTGGGGATCTACGGATCGAATCTTCAAGGCAAGATCTATTCCCGCCTTTCCACCCTCAGGACGTCCCATGTCCGAAATAATCATGTCATATGAATGTGATTTGAATTTCTCAATGCCTTCATTAGAACTTAGTTCGACATCCACTTTCACCCCTCTGTCCTCAAACAAAGCGACTAAAAAACTATTATTCTTTGGCTGATCATCAACCCAAAGAATCCGTTTGGTGCTTGGAGTAAGTGATTTGGTTACTCGTGCAGCATCATTTTTGGTCAGTTGCTTTTCTAGCTCTGCCAGTTTTGACTGAATGTCATCAAGAATTCGACGTTGCTGTTCCGACACTTCTTCCATTGTAAGTTCATTCCCTGCTATTTTGATCTTAAACTTTCTGGAGTGTGCTGATTCGATCAATTTTTTAGCGGGTCAGAAAATTTGAATAACATCAGAGCAAAAATGACTGGCCATGCTAGCGATGCAAGAGCGATCAAGAGCTTAGAGAGTGATTCCATATGCATTCCATCAAAAAGCTATTAATAGTAAACAAACCTCAACTTAAAACATAAAATTTGCTACGTCAATGATGTAGCAATAAGAAACGATCATTAACTGAAATTCTGAACCTAGCCATGTTGTTGTTGCGAAGAAATTTCTGAACAAGCGGTTTTACTAATCAATCCCTACTAAACAGAGTATCCTTCCGAGTTGATATATCATTACCCCTTTTGGGGGAATGTGATCTTGGTTAAAATTACCGGATTGGTTGGGGAAGAAACTTTTTTGAGCGTTGGATAAAAGCGGAATGACCACACGAACTATACCGGCCGAGCGTGCTAATGCCATGTTGTCTGTTATCAAGGAGTTTCAAGGCCTGTCACCCAAAGCTATAGAAATGGTTGCGGCTTCTTGTCAGTGGCATCGCTATGAAACCGGTAATGAAATTGTGCGCTATCATGATCACACTAACAGCGCTTTTTTCATCGCCCAGGGTAAAATTCGTGTCATTTATCATGGCTTGTCGGGGCAAGAGGTTATCTGTGTGATTTGCCCACGGGTGAGATGTTTGGTGAATTGACAGCGATTGACGGCTATCCCCGCTCGGCAACGGTGATTGCCCGAACCAGTGTGCTGTTGGCGTCTATGTCTGCGCTGGATTTTCAGAATCTGATTTATTCCAATCGCCAGATAGCCGAAGTTATTCTGAAGCGCTTGACCGGGCAAGTTCGCCGTTTGACCGAACGCGTATATGATTACAGTACACTGGCTGTGCGTAATCGTATTCAGTCGGAATTGCTGCGTCTGGCAAGGAATCACATGGCATCTGCGAATACTGCAATCATCTCTCCGGCGCCAACCCAGACTGAAATCGCCAATCTGGTCAGCACGCATCGTGAAGCCGTATCGCGAGAACTGAATAAGCTGGTAACAAGTAAGCTTATTATGCGGCAGGGGCACGATTTGCATGTGCTGGATGTAGCTAAGCTGACTGAAATGGTCAATGCGGCGCGCGGCGGTCTCTAATGGAAATCTTGCAGTAACATTTCCTGATTACAATCTCTTGATTATTTGTTATGCCGTGCTTAAATGTGGCAAACTTCGCAGTTGAACTTATTACGGGTCTATTAAATTCGTGTCCCCTTATGAACTTTTCATTGGTTTGCGTTATACGCGCGCCAAAAAACGCAATCATTTCATTTCATTCATTTCATTAATTTCTCTGATGGGCATTACGCTGGGGATGACTGCGCTCATTACAGTCATGTCGGTCATGAATGGTTTCCAGAAAGAAGTGCGCACACGGATTCTAGGCGTCGCTTCGCATGTTCAGATCGGCAGCATTCATGGCAATCTGAGTCACTGGCAGCAAACCGCAGAAGAAGCAGCTAAGCACCCATTCGTAGAAGCTGCCGCACCTTATGTCAATGCGCAAGGCATGCTATCGCACAACCAAGTTGTTCAGGGGGTTGTTGTGCGCGGTATTCTGCCAACAATGGAAGATAAGGTGGCGGATTTTGGAAGAATGATGGCTAGCGGAACGCTGGATAATCTGGTGCCGGGTGAATTTGGTATTGTCATCGGCATGGAATTGGCGCGCTCTATGGGTACTTTCCTCGGTGATAAAATCGTTTTAATTTCGCCGCAAGGGCAGGTCACGCCTGCGGGCATTTTGCCACGGCTGAAGCAATTCACCGTGGTCGGTATTTTCGAAGCCGGGCACTTTGAATATGACTCCGGATTGGTTCTGATTCACATGTTTGATGCGCAGAAACTTTATCGTATGGATAACGATGATGTTTCCGGTGTGCGCCTTAAGCTGAAAGATTTGTTTCTGGCACCCCAAGTTGTTCAAGAATTACCCGCGATGCTGACGATCGACAGCTATATCAGTGACTGGACAAAACAGCATGCCAATTATTTTCGTGCAATCCAGATCGAGAAACGCATGTTATCGCTGATTCTCGCATTGATTATTGCGGTGGCAGCGTTCAATATTGTTTCCACATTGGTAATGGCGGTGACCGACAAAGAATCGGATATCGCGATATTACGTACCCTTGGCGCAAGCCCGCGCAGCATCATGAAGATATTCATTGTGCAGGGAACGTTTATTGGCGTTTTTGGCACAATTTTGGGGGTCGCGGGCGGTATGTTGTTAGCCTACAACGTGGGTGAGGTGGTGGCGTTTATTGAAAGTTTGTTCCACGTTCAGTTCTTATCGCGAGAAATTTATTACATCAGCACCATTCCAACCGATCCACAGATGGCAGATATCACCACCGTTGCTGTGACATCATTTGTCCTCAGTCTGCTGGCAACGATTTATCCCAGTTATCGTGCTTCCAAAGTGAATCCAGCGGAGGCGTTACGCTATGAATGATACCGTTATTTCTTGCCGCAATTTGGTTAAACAGTTTTCTCAGGGTGATTTGGCAGTTCCGGTATTGAAAGGCGTTAATCTGGATCTGATTAAAGGGGAAATGCTGGCAATTGTCGGCGCCTCCGGTTCCGGCAAAAGCACGTTGCTGCATATACTCGGCGGACTGGATGCACCGACGAGCGGGAATATCCGGATTCTTGGACAGGATATTGCGCAAATCAATGAAGAAGAACGCTGCCGGTTACGCAATGGGTCGCTCGGCTTCATCTACCAGTTTCATCATTTGTTACCGGAATTCAGCGCGCTGGAGAATGTGGCTATGCCGCTGCTGATTCGTAGGTTGCCGAACCAGGAAGCCTATGACCGGGCAGAAGATATATTGAAACAGGTTGGCTTGAGTCATCGTTTGACACATACACCCGGTGAATTATCCGGCGGTGAACGCCAACGCGCTGCGGTTGCGCGTGCATTGGTTACACAACCCGCCTGCATCCTGGCTGATGAGCCTACCGGAAATCTTGATCGGCAGACAGCTGAGAGCGTCTTTGATTTGATGCTGGAGTTGAACCATAGAATTAATGCCAGCCTGGTCATTGTCACGCACGATTCCCGTCTTGCCAATCGTGCTCAGCAAATCAAGCAATTGATCGACGGCGTTCTATGCGACATTCCAAATGCATAATGACTACGTGAACAAACCACCGATTATTCATCTATCTTTATAACCGGCTTATGCGTACTTTATTTACGTACATTATGGTTTTTCCCCGGCGCAGCGCTTTTGTTCTGATTGCATTGCTGATTGCCGGTATCGCCGAAGGCTTGAGTTTAACGGCGCTGCTGCCTTTATTATCGATCGCTGTCGGCGATTCAGGCGAATCGGGCGATTCGGGCATCGGTAAATTCATGGAGAAAGCGCTGCAAGATATCGGCATTGAACCCACGTTGGATGCGATCTTGATCATTATCGTTGGCGGCATGTTTCTCAAAGGTGTGGTGTTGCTGTTGGCTAATCGTCAGGTCGGTTACACCGTTGCGCATGTAGCGACGGCCTTGCGCCTGGATCTAATTGAAGCTTTGCTGGCTAGCCGGTGGCAATACTATTTACGGCAACCCGTCGGATCACTTGCTAATTCGGTTGCGACGGAAGCGTATCGTGCGGCCAACGGTTTTGAGCACAGTGTCAACGTGCTGGCGCTTGCTATTCAAGTACTGGTATACGCCATCGTCGCATTGTTTATTTCATGGGAAGCGACACTGGCTTCATTAATTATCGGCTTATTCCTGTTAATTGTGTTGAATCGCTTAGTCAGCGCAACCCGGCGTGCAGGTAACAAGCAAACCCAATTGCTACGTAATTTATTAACGTACTTATCCGATGTGCTCAGCTCGGTGAAATCACTCAAAGCCATGGCGCGAGACAACGTTGCCGATGCTATTTTGCACGAACAAACGCAACACCTGGAAAAAGCCACGCGCCGGGAAGTGATGAATCGAGCCGCGCTAACTGCGCTACAAGAACCCATACTAGCTGCTCTGACAGCCAGCGGCTTATATCTTGCCTTGGTGGTGTGGCAATTATCCTTGCCGGAAGTCATGTTGATGGTTTTTTTGCTGACGCGTATTCTAGGGTTATTGAATAAAACACAGCGCAGACACCAGCAACTGGCCGCGCAAGAAAGTGCTTACTGGGCTTTACGTAAGGCTGCCGAGGATGCGCGTGCAGCGGCGGAAAGCGCAACGGGAACACTGCAACCTACCTTACAAAAAGGTATTACATTGCAGCATGTTAAATTTGATTATGGCCAGAAAACTATTTTCAAAGATCTGAATATCGAAATACCGATCAACTCATTTACTGCGGTCATGGGGCCATCCGGCGCCGGCAAAAGTACATTGCTGGATCTACTCTGTGGACTGGCCGAGCCGCAATCCGGCGAAGTTCAGATTGACGGCGTATCGCTGCATGACATCAATCTTCGCCAATGGCGCCACATGATTGGCTATGTTTCGCAAGACACTATTTTGTTGCATGACACAGTAATGAATAACATTTTGGTCGGAGAGCCCGCATTGACTGCCGTCGATGCAGAACGAGCGTTGCGTCAGGCCGGTGCTTGGGATTTTGTCAGTGCTTTGCCGGAAGGATTGCAAACGGTCGTGGGTGAGCGCGGCGGGCTACTTTCCGGCGGACAACGCCAGCGTGTCGCCATTGCACGGGCGCTGGCTCACAACCCATCCTTCTTGATTCTGGATGAACCCACCAGCGCATTGGACCCGGAAAGCGAAAAAACTATTTGCGAAACGCTACAGAAATTGGCCAAAGATTTGACGGTTATTGCTGTTTCGCATCAACCGGCTGTCATCAATGCCGCAGATCGTGTGTTTATACTTTCCAATGGTGTGGCTGAACCGTTGTCGCAGGCAGCAGCGCAATTGAATCACGAGCCCAGCAGTTAAAAATCATTTAAATGCTATTTGCCCGGTTGATTGCATGGAATCTGCTTGAGCTCTTGTCTGGCGTCACTCCAGGCCAGTGAACGGTAGTCAAAGCCATTTTCAATGGTTGGTTTAATAATGTCGAAGAAGGGCGATATGTCGAAATCGCGCGGTGTGTACAGACTATGATGGCGTATGTGGTAGATCTCCGCATAGCAATCAGCTTGCATCGGATTATCTGACCAGGTGCGTTGAATCTCCGGTAAGATCGGATAGCGCACTGATTCAAACGCTTGCGCGATCAGGGTTGAACAGATAGCGCGTGTCGGGTCGCTGCTGCCTAGGGCCAGAAGGCGTCTGCGGAATCTTGTGGGAACGGGTAGAGTAGGAAGAAGATAGCGTAGGAGATCGAAAATGTGTTTTAGGTCATAGTGTTGACCAATGCGCGCAATGACATAATCGACGACCCGTTTGCGATCCTCATCGTTCAAACCGACAGGACGGCAAATCCGCGTGTGCATTTGCGCATAATGTGCCAGTGTTATTGCGCGCACTCCTTCCTGCAGATCGGCTTCAATCAGTACCTGTGGAAGTTGCCAGGGTGCGCTGGATGGCAATACATCGCCAATGTAGATGGCTGCATGCGACCAGGTGGATTGCGTAAGATATTTGATAGCGACACTGATACGGGCATTTCCTTCAACTAATAGAACATCTCCGGGTTGCAAGGTTGCTGCGAGTTTTTCCTGACTGATCGTAGCAACTTGAGTGCTTTGTCGCACCGGTTTGGTTAGGAACCGTGCCAGACCGCGGCCTACAATTTCAGTTACCTGGCCCATCAATTTTTCCTTATGACGATAAGTATTGGTTTGATTCTGCTATTTACATGGCTATGTGAGGTAAAACAGCAAGGCATCGAACAATTTCAATATCACAATTTTATTCAATGAAAGCAGCTTCTATTATAGGTGTCTACAATGCGTTTTGTGATAGGTAATTTGCCTGTTAATGATGAATGAGCATACTTTCTATTTGATGGCACTAGCGATCACCATTGTTATCGTGACAGCCTGCGTTGTATTACATTACGAGGCATTGCGTTTCTTAAGCCGTACGGTGGGCATACATATGCATAAACGCATTGGGGTGCTGGTGGTGATGCTTGGATTGTTGGTTGCACATGTGCTGGAAATTCTTATATTTGCGCTAGGCTATCTCGTCATGCAATATGGTTTGGGATTGGGACATATCACTGGGATGACCGAAGATAATTTATTTGATTTTATTTATTTTTCATCTGTTGTGTATACGACAGTCGGATTCGGTGACTTATTACCGGTTGGAGCCATACGCATATTGACTGCTGCTGAAGGTCTGGCAGGATTGGCGATGATTACTTGGTCGGCTTCTTTTACCTTTCTGGCCATGCAACGTCTATGGCCGCATTTATTGACACAATCGGACCGCAATTTTAAAGATTGACATAATGAAGATTCTTTCTGAGAACTGTGCAAAACTAAGGCATAGAAGCCACTAGAACAGCATTAATTTGACGTTTACAAAAACAGATAGTCTTGAAATGCTGATGGTAACTGAAAGTTAAGCGTGCGATGCGTTCACAAATTCTGGATTCATCAGGTAGAAAAATGCCCTATAAATCAATCCAAAACTTGGATGGATCGATTTTGTGGAATACGAAACCCATCCATCCATTCAAGTTTGTTTTATTCGGTGGTTTATTTCAGGTTGCTCATATCCTGATTCAATTTGCTTTTACATTGTTCTACCTTGCCGCCCAAATCTAGTAATCCAGCAGTTCTCATACATTCGTTATATTCAAATAAAACGTCATTCTTTTTCTGAGCAGTTTCTAACGAAGCGGAAAGTTGCTTAACTTGCTGAGCAATATTCTTTAAATTGATATCCGAAATTGTGACGCCAATCCCATCAATACTTTGTTTTGTTTCATCCAGTTTCTTCAATGATTCTTGATTGATTTTTTTGGCCTGTTCAGCAAAAGCCTGATTGGCTCTACCGGAGTAATTTTTTAATTCATCAACGTTTTGTTGGGTAATGCCAGCCAATTTCTCTTGATAATTGTTGAGCTCACCTTGAACAAAGGTATTGATGCCTTCTTTGAAGCCATCCAATGAACTGTCAATTTCCTGCTTAAATGCTTGCATCTTCTTTTCGACTAATTGTTTAACGTCATCATCCAGCTTCTTCACGATCGTGTCAGAGATTTTTTCAACAGGAGGCCGTGAGTCGATAATTTCTGTTTTGGCTGCACTCAAGCTGGATTTGATGTCATCGGTGAGTACTTTTTGCTTATCATCAATTTGGCTAAGCGCATCTTTCTCATTCTCTGCAACTAACCACGCAATCAGCAGGAGATCTTTTTTCTTCTCCTGATCGAGACCAAGAATCAGTTGATCCAGCATGTTGGTAGCAACTTCTTTATCCCCGACATCTTTCAGATGGCTTAAATTAGCAGAATTTAATATGTCCTGCAGGTTGCCATGAATCTCTTTGACATTCGCATCTGCTCTGGCTAATACGATCGACTGGCGATACAGTTCATACGGCAAATAAACCAATGCCAGTAAAGCGCACACAACGGAGGCTGCAGTTTTCCATCGTTTGTTTTGAATAAAAAAACTCAACCCAAGAAATACTAAAGCTAAAATGAAAACGGGCATTAAAATTTGCACGATCTCTAGCCAGCCTCTTTCTATCAATGCTTCAATCGAAACAAATTTCAACACTTTGGCAATAAACTCGTTCATTAATGACTCCCCGTACGACGAAAAAATGTAATTAAACGTAACAGCTTTTTTTAGGATACTGATAATTTATCATGGTATCGCCGATTTGATTGAACAAACTTTGGAATTTGTTACTGCGTGCGTAAGCTGGACACGCGTGTACCCAGCAAGAAATTTCATCGGGGAGAAATATGCGCATGGCTGCATCGTATTGGCAGGCCGGTATGTGTTGCAGCGCATATCCGGAGTTGCATCCTGAAAAATGTAGGGCGGATTAGCGGTTTCATCGCGTAACCCGCCATGCACTTATCGTTTTGAACTGCTCTCGTTGGGTTACGCCGATGCTTACGCATTACTAACCCACCCTGCATTTCTCTCTTCTTAGGTTTTGGCGATAATTTCTTGTAACTCTTGAAACAATAAGCGAAAGCTTTTCGGCGGCTTATCAGCTGCTTTTTCCTTGTGCGCACTCCGGATCAGCAACCTCAAGCGCTGTAAGTCAGCTTGCGGGTATTTCTGCGCAAACTCGGTGAGGGCATGTTCATCACTCAGAAGACGTTCGCGCCATCGTTCGAGCTGATGCAGCCGGGCGGTTTGGTGCACCGATACCTGATGCCAGGAATCGAGCTTTTCTTGGATCGGCAGTGCATCAATTTCGCGCATCAAGCGGCCTATGTATTGCATTTGCCGGCGGCGTGCGCCGTGCTTATTCATGGGCCTGGCAAGGTTGATGGCGTCGATTAAAATTTCCGGCAGATCAAATTCGCTCAATTTCTTTTGATCCAATTCTACCAATTGTTCGCCAATTTCCTGCAATGCGTGCATGTCTTTCTTACGCCGGGTTTTGCTCGGCGTTGCGTCTTGTTCGGTATCGTTTTCCGGGGTATTTTGCACGGTAACCTGTGTAATGCGGTGTCAAGAAGCTGCTATCATAGCGCTTTACAAGAATATTTTCGCCTTTGATTTGTTTCCACGATTGAAGTTTTTTATCTAAAATCCAGTTTAAATTCTTTGTCACAACGCTATTTATGAACAACTTACCCGTTTCAGATTCCCGATTCTCTTATCTGCTCAGCACACTGCAGCAAATTGCCCAAGACATTTTGGCGCATGCCAAAAAAGGCGGTGCGACTGCTTGTGAAACCAATGTCTCCGATGGTTTTGGTCAAAACGTTACCGTGCGGCAGAGTGCGGTTGAAACGATTGAATACAATCGTGACAAAGGACTGTCGGTGACAGTTTATATTGGGCAGAAGCGCGGTCATGCCAGCACTTCCGATTTCTCACCGCAAGCTATCAGCGATACGGTTGCGGCCGCATTGTCGATCGCCCGCTATACCGCGAACGACGACTGTGCCGGATTGGCGGAAGCAGAATTATTGGCACAAACATATCCGCACCTGAATTTGTACTTCCCCTGGGAATTGAATGTCGAGGGGGCCATCGAATTGGCAAAAGAGTGCGAACAAGCGGCCTATGAAGTGGATAAGCGCATTACTAATTCCGAGGGTGCCACGATTTCAGTCAGTGAATCGCAATTTATCTATGCGAATAGTCTGGGTTTTATGGGAGGATATCCACTTTCTCGCCACAGTATCAGTTGCGCCATGATCGCTGAACAGGGCGACAGCAAGCAACGGGATTACTGGTATAGCGTTGCGCGTGATGCCGCTGATCTGGAAGCGGTGGAAAGCATCGGGAAAAAAACGGGTATGCGTAGCGCGGCACGACTGGGCGCAAGAAAAATCGCCACCTGTGAAGTGCCTGTATTGTTTGAAGCGCCAATCGCTTCCGGATTGGTCGGACATTTTGCTTCGGCGGTGAGCGGCGGCAATCTTTACCGGAAATCTTCCTTTTTGCTGGATAGCATCGGGAAACAGGTTTTTGCATCCGATATTCAGATTCTTGAATTGCCGCATCTGCATAAAGGCCTGGCCAGTGGCGCATTTGACGATGATGGCGTAGCGACAGTCGAACGCAAGGTGGTGGAAAATGGCATCGTGCAGGGTTATTTTCTGAGTAGTTATTCAGCCCGGAAACTGGGGCTGCGCACAACGGGAAACGCCGGCGGTACGCATAATCTGATTATGCAGAATGCGGCGCCGATGCGTTTTGATGCGTTATTAAAGAAAATGGGTACAGGCTTGCTGGTAACGGAATTAATGGGGCATGGCATCAATGCGGTGACAGGCGATTATTCGCGCGGCGCTTCCGGTTTCTGGGTGGAAAACGGCGCAATCAGTTATCCGGTCGAGGAAATCACCATTGCTGGCAATTTGAAAGATATGTTCCAAGGAATTCTGGCGATTGGTGACGACGTCATAGTGCGCGGATCCAAACAGTGCGGATCAGTTTTGATCGATCGCATGACCATAGCCGGTGGTTGAAAACATTGTATGGGTCGATTGTCTCAACACCAAACAGCGCGATGGGCATTTACCGAACGGTGTGGTTCCGTTTGCTTTCTCGTAAGAGCTTATGAATACTCTCGTGATGTTTTTTAGCTGGTAGAAAAATAACTCGCCGGATTCCAAACAGGAAGCTCTACATTCATCTCTTCCTCAGAAGAAAAATAAACTCCTTGTCAGATTCAGCTAGCGATAATAACTCATTCCCGGTTTGCTCAGCAAAAACCTGGAAATCAATCACGGAACCCGGATCAGTGGCAACAATTTTCAAGGTTTGTCCGCTGATCATTCCAGCCAGCGATTGTTTGGTGCGCAAGATAGGCAATGGGCAAACTAAGCCGCGCGCATCCAGTTCTTTGTCTATTGTCTGCATTTTCCGGTAGAGTAAATTGATTGGTATCAGATTCTAAAGAATTTCTTTCTGATCGTTGTTACTCTTCTTCTTCAAGAAGCGATCAAGAATTTGATTGAGTTGGTCCGGGTTAAAAGGTTTAGGCAGGAAAGCATTCATTCCTGCTTTTATGAATTCTTGTTGATCATGTTCTTTCGTGTTAGCGGTTAAAGCAATAATCGGCATATCAGTCAGGTGCAAATCTTGGCGAATGTGCTGAGTCGCTTCCAGCCCATCCATTTCCGGCATTTGGATATCCATAAAGATTAAATCGAACGGATGAGACTCTGATGTTCTGAGTAAATCCAGGCATTCAACGCCATTTTGCGCAAGACTTACGGTTATTCCCAGAGTACTTAACAAGTCAGAGATCAGTAATTGATTGACTTCATTGTCTTCGGTAATCAGGATATGTGCACCGGCGAATTGCTTTCGGGCAACGCTGTTCCCTTGTTTCTGATTGTTTTTGTCAGCAGTTTCGCTAAAAAGCGCTGCAACGGTATCAACCAAGCCTAATGGTGTGAACGGTTGGATCAGGACGCGGGTTACTTGTTGCGTTTCAATTTCTTTAGAAAATAGGGAATCCTCTAGATTGTTGGTGATCAGCACGATTCTAGGCCGGCGTAAATCGGGCAGTGCAGCCACAATCGCATGGATGGTCTCGCGATATCCCATATTGGGGAAATGCGTGGTGAACAACAGCAAATCGAATGGTAAGGAATCGGGATCAGCAAGCTGTTTAAGGGCTTCAACATTGCTGCTGTTAGCAACAGCGTTCCAGCCCAGAGATTGCGCTATTTCCAAGAGGACTGCACGGGTTGTTGCATGATCATCAATAATCATCACCTTAAGCGACCGAAGCGGCTCGGGGAGGGATACCCAGGGATCCTGGTGATGGTCTATCCGATGCAATTGAATCGTACAATGAAACCGGCTGCCTTTGCCATAGTGACTTTCGGCCACGATATCGCCGTTCATTTGCTGGGCTAGCCGATGTGAGATGGACAAGCCTAAACCGGTTCCGCCAAAACGGCGTGTAATGGAACTATCGGCTTGCGAAAACGCTTTGAAAAGATCCGCCATCTGCTCGCTGGTTATGCCGATACCGCTGTCGGTTATGCTGAAAGCAAGGGTGGCCGTTTCAGAATCTTCGCTGTTCTCAATTGTGATGCGGATAATCACTTCACCTTGGTCAGTGAACTTAATCGCATTGTTAGTAAGGTTGACGAATATCTGACTTAACCGTAACGGGTCGCCGGTAAAATGCCTGGGGACATTCGGCGCTACATAAAAAAGCACATCGACAGCTTTGTCTTTTGCTGCTATTGAAGCCATTGCCGATAGATTTTCCAGGATATTATTCAAATCGAATGGAATGTTATCCAATTCGATTTTATTTGCCTCGATCTTGGAATAATCCAAAATGTCGTTAATGACACCTAACAGAATCTTCGAAGACCCTTCAATGTTGCGTAAATAGGCGCTCTGCTGGGAGTCAAGCGAGCTTTTGCTCAACAGATAAGCGATGCCCAGTACGGCATTCATCGGTGTGCGAATTTCATGTGACATCATGGCTAAGAAGCGGGTTTTGGCAATGCTGGCAGCTTCTGCTTGCTGACGTGCGTGTATCAGCATGGTTTCGCGTTCTTTCCGGCTGGTAATGTCCTGATGGGTTCCAAACATCATTAATGGCTTGCCGTCATCTGTCCAGCTCGATACTCTGCCACGATCCAGCACCCAGATCCAATGACCTGCTCTGTGCTGCATTCGTGCTTCACATTCGTAATAGGGAATTTTCCCGGAGAAATGATCGTTAAGGAGTGCTTCGGATTGCTTTAAGTCATCCGGGTGAGCAAACTTGAGCCATGTTTCAATGGATGTGGGTGCAAGTTCATCAAGGGTGTAGCCGATTATCTCTGCCCAGCGCTGGTTGAAAATAACCTCACCGCTTTGCACATTCCATTCCCAGGTACCGATATGCGTTCCTTCAATGATATTGGATAAGCGCAGGCGTTGGTATTCCAGTTCCTTAGTATGTTGTTTGCGACTGGTAATGTCGCGCGATGAGGCATAAATCAGTTTCTTTCCTGAGATCTCCAGCCTTCTGGCGTTGATTTCAACATGAAAAATAGTGCCGTCTTTACGCCGGTGAAGCGTCTCAAAAACGCGTGGCGTTTTTGAGACTTCACGCACCGCGCTGATCAGTTTTTCTTTCGGGATCATGGCATCCCAGTCCATGACATTGAGTTGGGTAGTTTCTTCGAAGGTATAACCGAGCATCATGGCGAATGAACGGCTAAATTCCACGATATTTCCATCTTCATCCAAAATATGGACGCCATCACTGGCGAGGTCTAGTAAGGCTTCAAATTTTAGGGATATATTTTTTAGTTCCGTGATGTCTGTGGCATAGCCATTCCAGATGGTACTTCCATCATTCTGTTTCTCGGGTTTTGATTGTGTATGTACCCACTTGATTTCATTCTGCGCGGTAACAATCCGGAACTCGGAGCGCCAATCATTCAGTGTATTTAAAGATTCCTGGATCGACAGATTGAGTGATTTGGAATCCTCGGAATGAATGAGTGAAAATACTGGAGAAGCATCTGAGATTACTGATTCAGGAGAGATGCCAAAAACATCGATGATTCCTCTACTAACATAAGGCAGGCAACTTCGCCCGTCGGGGAAAAGCTGGAACTGGTAAATAAAGCCAGGAATATTATTGGATAAACTTTCAAGGAATTTATGACTCTTGACGAGCTGGTTTTCCAGATTCTTGCGTGCTGTGATATCGATCAGGGTAACCAGATAGTTTCTGGCGGAAGTCGGAGATTCAAGCGGCGAGGCGGTCGCGATGACACTACGTAGCGAGCCGTCCTTACAGCGGATTATGACGTCAATAGGCTCGAAATCCGTATTATCCCTTAATGCTTTTTCCAGATTCCTATTCCATGTTTCCGCCACCCACTGGCGATATGCGCTATCCGGGTAAGCTTTCGGCCACCAATCAGCCAATGTGGGTATATCTTTCAATGTATACCCAAATAATTGAACAAATGATTTGTTTAAAAAGATGATATTTTTGTGTTCATCATTCACTGCCTTGGGTATAGGAGATGAATCAATGATCGCGTAAAGCTTGGCTTCACTTTTTCGCAATTCTGCTTCAACCTGGTTGCGCTCAGCAAATAGCACACTGACAAACTGTGCTGTGAGCGAGATACCGAGGACAAAGATATTCATGTCGAAAATCTGCGGATTCTCATTCACGACAAAGGGGCCGAATCCGTGTGATGTCTCAAACAATGCCAGTACGGTAATACCGCTGCAAATAAGGGATACAACAGCTAATCCGCTTTTTATCGCAATCCATAGTAAAAGGGGAACATAGATGACTAGCGCCAGGGCAATGCCGCCGATAGGAGTGTCGCCGAAAACCAGCCAGGTTGCAGGCAGCATCAGAACAATCGGTACGGTCGCGCTTTGAGTGGATAGCAGGACACTTTTGATACGATCGGACGAGGAAAAGAGAATCAGTAAAAATGGGGTAACCAGGAGTTGCCCCAAGCAGTTTCCAAACCACCAGTATGTCCAGGTTTGTAAGTAGCTCTGTGACTCTTGAATGACATTAAAGAAGAGCAGCGTTGCAGTGCCAAGGGTGGCGCTAAATGGCTGGAGAATTAAAAAAATTAAGGTGGCCAGGCGGCTGAAGTCATGTACGCTGCTAAGCGCTGGATCAAGCTTCCAGCGTTTAAACAAGGTTGCCCCAATCACTGCTTCGATGCTGTTAATGGCAGAAATAGTCAGGGATGGCAAAAATTCAAGGCCAGTGCTTAAAGCGAGCGCGAGTTGTCCCAAAAAAATACCTGGCCAAACCCTGCGGCCAAACAGGATGATAGCGGCCAGTGCAATACCTTCAGCCACAAAGAAAACCGGGGTGACAATGAAATGCGAGACAGTAATTAAAAAACTAATATGCCCAAAGGTAAAGTACAAGGCAGCTAATACCAAAATCTGAAAGATATAATAACGGTATGAGGCTGGTTGATTGCTGCTTGGCATAGATAGTGGCTTATAGATATTGAATAAACAGTTAAAGCCGAATCGAGTGGAAGAATTTGAGTAGTAAAGCCATAGATGTAGAGATTATCACGGCAATGATTAAAACAAAATATTCGCTAGAGCTGATCGGTATCCGGGTGTTTTTTCATTTGTAGATAGCTTCATGTTCTGTCTGCACAGTGCTGCGCGAACACTCAAAACCAAACAGAAACTTCGCTGGCGATAGTTGATTTTCCTCGGAATATGCGAGTGCCTTGTTTTTATAAGGTTGTTCCTTTTGTGTGATTTTTTCTGGTATCTATATAATTATTAGTGATTTGTGTTTTTTGATATTCGTTGGATTTTGGTATTGATTGCTTCAAAGTGCTTTATTATCAAGTTATATCCGAGCTCAACAGGTAGAATACTCAATTGAATATATAAATAATGCCATTTGGCTGGTCTGATCGGTCAATCAAAAGAATGTATTATGAGTAATCATATAATTTCAGTGCTTTGTTGTGCTGTACTTTCAAGCTTTTTATATTTGAATCGAATGGCATTATTCTGTGATGCTTCCTAACGATTGATTCAATACGGGACGCCTCTAACAGGCCAACTAAAAAACATTTTCGAGACAGCCGATGCAAGGCAAAACAGACGAAAAAGCGCAGTTTATGCTTAATAAATGAGCATTTTGAGTCTGTTTTTAACACTGCAGCGGCAACGCAGATAGTTTTTCAACGGCAAATTAAAGATATTTCTGAGCTATGTACTTAATAGCAGATGTTTTTCTTGCGGAACCAATAGGTTGAGTTTGTATCTGAATTAACAGTGAATTCTTTCAGGATGCCTAATTTTTATGCGCTTTCTCCCTGCACTGATGAAGCGGCCGAGTAGATTATGCTGTACTTAATATTTGTTATTGCAATGACGGCACTTATTGTCGGGCCGTCTTACTGGGTCAAACATACCCTTAAGAAGTACAGTTACCCTGATGATCGATATCCAGGTACTGGTGGAGAGCTGGCACGCATTTTATTGGACTGGGCCAACTTACAAGCGGTTAAGGTGGAGGTGACGGAGCAAGGTGATCATTATGATCCGCTAGAGAAAGCTGTGCGTTTGACAGCGGATAAATTTAACGGTAAATCGTTGACAGCAATAACCGTGGCTGCGCATGAAGTAGGGCATGCAATCCAAGACCGGGATGGTTATTTGCCGCTAAAATTACGTACGCGATTGATACAAATCGCTGCCCCAGCTGAAAAACTGGGTGCGGCTATTTTGATGATGGCTCCTGTCATTACAGTGATTACCCGGGCACCGGTCGCCGGTGCATTGTTTTTTGCCGGTGGCTTGTTAACGTTGGGTACCGCGACGGTCGTGCATTTGATTACTCTTCCGATGGAAATGCACGCGAGTTTTGCGCGCGCGCTGCCGATGCTGGAGCACGGTAAATATCTGATTCAAGGGGATGAGCCGCATGCACGCAAAATCCTGCGCGCCGCAGCCTGGACGTATGTTTCAGCCTCGCTCATGACATTGCTCAATATCGGCCGATGGTGGGCAATTCTTCGACGCTAGCTGTTTCGAATTTGTATGGCCCCAGTATTTATGCTATGTGCAGTCTTGACCCTGTCACATAAGCGACTTACCATGCGAGTATTCGATGGTAACTGCCCATTTAAATACAAGTAAAATAATCATCAGCAATATCTTCAGTTAAAAAGGACAAATATGATGCATTTGGTTAAACGACAAAAGGCAAAAGCCGAACGTGGGTTTACACTTCTTGAGTTGCTTGTTGTGATGGTCATCATTGGTCTGTTAGCTGCCTATGTCGGGCCGAAATACTTTTCACAAGTCGGAAAATCGGAAATTAAAATGGCTCAAGCGCAAATCGATGCGTTGGAAAAGGCATTGCATCAATATCGTTTAGATGTGGGAAGCTATCCAGCAACCGAGCTGGGATTAACTGCATTGGTCGCACGGCCCAATAATGAACCAAGATGGCAAGGGCCTTATCTTTCAAAATTGCCACCAGCGGATCCTTGGGGGCGTGCCTATGTCTATAAATATCCTGGCGAACGCGCGGAATTCGATTTACTCTCCTTCGGGAAGGATGGGCAGCAGGGCGGTGAGGGTGAAGCAGCTGATATCACGAATTGGTAAGTCCAAGTAATGCGTTATGAAGTGAAAGCAGTTTTATCCGGGCAGGGTACTGTGTACCTTGAACTGGAGGCTAACAGTGAAGAGGAGGCTCGTCTTCAGGTTGCTGAACAGGGTGGAATGGTTTTAAGTATACGGCGAAGCTTTTCAGGTTTTTCACTGAAATCGAAAAGCCATTTTCCATTGGTGCATTTCAGTCAGGAATTACTTTCACTTCAAACTGCAGGACTCAGTCTGGTAGAAAGTATTGAAACCTTGCTAGAAAAAGAACAAGACACCGGCAATCGCAAAATTATCCAGAATATCCTTGCAAGACTTTATGAAGGTGTAACCTTCTCCCAGGCATTGGGAGAGTTTCCCCAGGCATTCCCGCCTTTGTATATTGCAACAGTGCGTGCCAGTGAACGAACTGGAGATCTTGCGGAAGCTTTAACACGATTTATTACTTACCAAACCCAGATGGATTTTGTACGCAAGAAACTGGTCGGCGCATCGATCTATCCTGTGCTGTTACTGGTTATTGGTTTTCTGGTTTCTATCTTCTTGCTGGTATTTGTTGTTCCAAAATTTAGTGCCATTTATGACGATATGGGCAGTGATTTGCCCTGGCTTTCGCTATTATTGATTAAATGGGGGCATTTTGTTCATGAACGTGGCTTGGAATTGGCCATTGCAACGGTGATTCTGCTGGCCGTGACAATTTACACAGTAAGCCGGCCAGCCTTTCGCGCCAATGTCATGCGATTATTGTGGCGCATTCCCGCGATTGGAGAGCACATGCGTGTTTATCAATTGGCGCGTTTCTACAAAACATTGGGAATGCTGTTACGTGGCGGAATTCCGATTACACAAGCACTGGAAATGGTCAGTGGGTTGCTGCAACCGCATTTTCGTCCAAATGTGAATGCAGCGGCCAAGCATATTCGTGAAGGCAAAACGATTTCCAGCGCGATGGAACTCGAGGGACTAACAACTGCCGTGGGGAATCGTATGCTCCGCGTTGGCGAGAGAACTGGTTTGATGGGAGATATGATGGAGCGAATCGGTAATTTTCACGATGAGGAAATCGCCCGCTGGGTTGAGTGGACAACCAAACTGATTGAGCCGCTATTGATGGCGGTCATCGGCATTGTGATTGGCGGTATTATTATTCTTATGTATATGCCAATATTTGAATTGGCAGGAAGCATCAATTGATTGAAGCATCAATACAATCCGGGAACAAGCAACCGATTGATCTCAGTCGCCTGGCTGATGTCCGGCGGAGAGCATTCGAACAAGGCATTTCTGTTATCCAGATATTGGATGAAACCGGCGGCTATACACCCGATGAACTGGTACAACAGCTAGGAAAACTACTGCATATGCCGGTGCTGGAAATGAAAGCGATTCATGCCTTGAGTCCGGCATTTGATCGATTGCCTTTTGCGGAAGCAATCATGCATGAATGCGTATTATTTCGTCGAGACCAGAACTATTTGCTCGCTGTCAGCAATCCATTTTCAAACAAAATACGCGCATGGGCTGAAGAACGTTTTGATATGGCTGTTGAATGGTATTTGGTACATCCGGCTGACCTGACCGCTTTTTTTACTCAGCAAGAGAAAACCATGCGCGCCATGGATCAAGTATTACCTTCTACTGAGTTAGACAATATACAGAGCGGCATCGAAGACCTGTCTTTAAAAAGTATCAATGCGGGTACCAGCCAGGTTGTTCGGCTAGTGCATTCTACCTTGTATGACGCGCATAAATCCCAAGCCAGTGATATTCATCTGGAAATGACAACAGGCGCGCTCTCTATTAAATACCGCATCGATGGCGTATTAACATCCATTGGTGTGATGCAGGGTGCAGACTTGGCTGAGCAAGTCATTTCCCGGATCAAAGTGATGTCAGAATTGGATATCGCGGAGCGCCGGGTGCCGCAAGACGGCCGATTTAAGATTTCTATCCAGGGGCGGGAAATTGACTTTCGTGTCTCTATTATGCCGAGTATTTTCGGCGAAGATGCTGTCTTGCGTATTCTTGACCGGCAAGCGTTATCCGATCATATTGAAGGATTGACATTAAACCAGCTGGGTTTTAATCAAGCAGCCATTGCGATTATTCGCCGCCTTAGCTCGGAACCCTATGGGATGTTGCTAGTTACCGGTCCAACCGGCAGTGGTAAGACAACCTCGTTGTATGCTGCAATATCGGAAGTGAATCATGGTCACGACAAGATTGTTACCATTGAAGATCCAATTGAGTATCAGTTACCCGGTGTGTTGCAAATACCGGTTAACGAGAAAAAAGGACTGACCTTCGCGCGAGGGCTCCGGTCAATCCTGCGTCATGATCCTGACAAGATTATGGTGGGCGAAATTCGTGATGCTGAAACCGCGCAAATCGCCATACAGGCTGCGCTGACCGGGCATCTTGTATTTACAACGGTGCATGCGAATAATGTGTTTGATGTCATTGGGCGATTTTCCCATATGGGTGTGGATCCTTACAGCTTTGTGTCTGCCTTGAACGGAATCGTGGCACAAAGATTAGTGCGTTTGTTATGTGTACACTGCGCGGTGGACGAACGTCCGGATGATAAACTGATCGCAGAATCCGGAATTTCCGCCGAAGAAGCGAGTCAATTTAAGTTTCGAAGTGGAAAAGGTTGCGGCCAATGCCGGGGAAGCGGGTATCGGGGGAGAAATGCGATTGCCGAGATTTTGATTCTGAATGATGAAATCCGCGAACTCATTGTGGCGCAAGAGCCGATACGGCGTATCAAAGAAGCGGCGCGAAATAATGGCACGCGCTTTCTCCGGGAAGGTGCTTTAGATATGGTCAGGCAAGGACTAACCAGCTTAGAGGAGGCAAACCGTGTCACGATTGTGGCGTGATCAGATTGAAGTTTTTCTGGCGCCTGAACGGGTGGATTTGGTTCGTTCAGCGCGAGGTTTTAAGCCGGTTCAATCCGCTAAAGTGACAGTATTATGCGAACGTGTTCAAGGTGCGCCTATTTGGGAATCCGCCTTGCGCCAATTGGAAGAGAAGCTGGGGGATGCGGCTGGCACGGAACTGGCGGTGACGCTGTCGAATCATTTTGTACGCTATGTTGCGTTGCCGCCGCAAGCAGAAATAACCTCGCCTGAGGAAGTGAAGACTTATGCCACTTTTCGTGTGCGCGAAGTTTATGCGGAGCGTGTTGATTCTTGGATACTCAGTATCAGCGAATGGAGTCCAGTGTATGGTGCGGTTTGTGCGGCAATACCTCGTGATTTGATGGCGCGGGTGGAAGATCTGGCCGCACGCTATCAATTTAAACTGAAAGAAATCGAGCCTTATTTGGCATCCGCTTATGATCGATGGCAAAAGCTGTTGCGCGGCAATAAAATGTACTTTGCTGTGATAGAAACTGGGCGAATTTGTATTGCGCTATCGGTAAACGGAATTTGGTACAGCATACGTAATCAGCGAATTCTGCAAAATGCGGGGGATGAGCTTCTCGCTGCGCTGGACCAGGAGGCGGTACTGTCCGGAAATAAAGAAGCTATTGAGCTGGTTTACATGTTTGCGCCTGAGCATCCGGATTTAATGTTGCCTGAGAACTGTGGATGGCGTGCTGTGCCGATACAAACCGAGCAAATACCCGCGCTTGCGCATTATCCAACTGTGCCGGCCGATTATGCCAGGATGAACCAATGCCTCGCTTAAGATTAAAATTTCCCGATCATGGGCAGTCCGTTCCGCATATTGATTATTCAATCCTGTTCATTGGATTGTTAATTCTTACCGGTGTGCTTTTGCAATTCCAGCAAATCACGGAAGAAGTGAATTACTGGACTAATCGCGTCGAACGCTTGGAGAAACAGCAGCAACAAAAAGCGCCGCCACGTACTCGTGGAACACCACGGGTCAAAGAATTCAGTCAGGAAATTCGCAAAGAAATCATCCAAGCCAATGCGGTTTTGGATCAAATGAATTTACCCTGGGAGGCCTTATTTGATTCAATCGAAAATGCGGCTACTGAAGAAATCGCGTTATTATCATTGCAACCAACTGTCTCCAGCCGGACATTACGTATCAGTGGTGAAGCCAAGAATATGTCCGAGTTACTTGATTTTGTAGAAGCATTAGAACTGGAATTGACTTTTGAAAATGTGCATTTGTTAAATTACAAGATTAAACAAGATAATCCACATCGTCCGATTATTTTTCTTCTGACTGCAGCATGGATTCAGACCTCTTGAAAACTGAAACATTCCAAACACAATTAAATCAACTGGCGATGCTGCTGCGTTGGCAGGTAGGCCGCCTTGGTAATATTGGTAAGATCGGCCTAGGCTTAATTGTGGCTACCGGCATCTATTTTTTCTCGACGGTTTTGCCGCAAGAATCAATGCTGCTGAAACTGAAAGAACGCGCTGATCTGCTTCAGATGCAGGCGTTATCCAAACAAATGCCCGGCGAAACAGAAAGCGGAAAACAAATGAGTGGTGAACAAGCACTGCAAGCGTTTTATGAGTTTTTTCCACGTATTGACTCATCACCATTCTGGATTCGTGAATTGGTGCAACTGGCTAAGAAACAAGGGGTGGAACTCAGCAGCAGTGAATATCGTCTGGTTAATGAAAATGATGCACGTTTAGCCCGGTATGAGATGATATTGCCGGTAAAAGGGAGATATCCTCAAATACGTGCTTTTATGGCTGATGCGCTTGAGACTGTTCCTGCGATGGCAATTTCCGCTATCGCCATTAAACGTGAGAGTGTTACCTCTGAAAAACTTGAAGCGCGTCTTGAAATTAATCTTTTCTTGAATAAATAAGATGGATCAAGCTGAGAAAAAGCGAAAATTGATGGTAGGGGGTGCATTGATTGCAACATTGATCGCTGCAGTGCTGGTTGACGAGGAAGAGACAGTCATTGATACCGTGGATACCATACAAACGGTCAAGCCATCCGGTGATCGAGTAAGGAATCAGGAAAACAATGTTGAACAACTGGATGTGAGTAAATTGGGGCAAAGAAAATTCAGCGCTCTGGCTGGTGAGCTTTTCGCATCCACTACTTGGGCGCCTAAGCAACCTCAAGTCAATTTGCAAGAACAAGCTGCTATCGCAGCAGAAGCGGTTAAATCAATTAAATCCACTCCTCCACCCGCGCCAACAGCACCCCCTTTACAATTTAAATATGCTGGAAAAGCAATTTCAGACAATGAAACATGGATTTTTCTCTCTCAGGCTGGGGAAAATCTCATCACTAAACTGGGTGGAAAAATTAACGATAAATACCGGCTCGACTCAATCAATGACGATGCGATTACAATGACTTATTTGCCACTTAATGTAAAGCAAACGCTGACGATCAATAATACGATAGCAGGGGCTTTCCGATGAAAAGCTGGAAAACGATTGTCCTAATCATTCTGTTCATAACTCTTGCTGGGTGTGCGATTAATAACCGAACATTCGGAACCCGGAATTTGGCGTTCGATGATGGGCAAAAGTTGATTGCGCAAGGTCAGTTTGAAAGCGGGCTTGCAAAACTAGAGCAAGCGCGACGTGAGGAACCTGAAAATAAGGAGATTCAAACAGTATCTATACGTCTGGTTGGAGAAGTAGTTGGCAAACTTCAATTTGATGCTGAGAACTTACGCTTGTCTGGAGATCTGGAGCGTGCAGAACAAGCATTTCAACGCATCTTAAATCTCTATCCATTCAATGAACGCGCTAAGGAGGGTATCGAGTTAATAGCATTGGAGCGCCGCCATATCGCAGCAGTTGATGCCGCCAGAGCATTGTTGGTGCGCAATGATGTGTTGGGGGCAGAAACAATGGTACGAGCCATTTTGCAGGAGAATCCGCAGCAGTCGTATGCGCGTCAGTTGATTTCAGAGATTAACTCAAGATTGACGCGACCTGAAGTGACTGATTTGGCACTGGAATCAGCCTTCAAGAAAGCGGTGACAATGGAATTTAAAGATACTGATTTAAAAACCGTGTTTGAGTTGATGTCCCGCACGGCGGGAATTAATTTTGTTTTTGATAAAGATATAAGACAGGATACCAAACTGTCCATATTTGTCCGGCAAAACACTATCGAAGATATACTGAAGTTGATTCTTACGACCAATCAATTAGCCTACAAGGTGCTCAATAGTAATTCGTTGTTGATTTACCCGAATACGCCAGCCAAGTTGAAAGATTATCAGGAACTGGTCGTACGCAGTTTTCAAATTGCGCATACTGATGTCAAGCAAATGGTAGCGATGATTAGAGGCATCGTTAAAGCGAAAGACATTTATGTCAACGAGCAACTTAATCTGTTTATCATGCGCGATACGCTGGAAGCGATTCGTTTAACTGAGCGATTAGTAAGCTTGAATGATTATGCAGAGCCAGAGGTCATGCTCGAAGTCACCATTCTGGATATTACGCGTACTAACAAATTTTTATTGGGACCTAATTTCCCTCAGTCGCTGCAATTTAACTATGCTGGACAAGCAGTTGTTGGTGCTCCAGCGGCCTTACTCAGTAACTTTGGCTTTTCTGGACTCAAAAGTTTCGGTATGACTAGTCAAGCCAAAGTCGATTTCCTGCAAAACCTTTCAACGGGAGATATATTGGCTAACCCCAGGATTCGAGTCAATAATCGGGAAAAAGCTAAAATTCATGTGGGTACCAAGCAACCCTTCTTCACGGCCAATGTGCAGCCGGGTATTAGTTCTATCGTTACCTCAACGCCGACTTTTATTGATTTAGGGGTTAAGCTCGATGTTGAGCCTCGTATTGGCATAAACGATGACATAACACTAAAAGTTACCCTGGAAGTAAGCTCTTTAATAAATACTATAACAGGTCCGGGTGGAGCGACGGCTCCCGTTGTCGGAACGCGAAATGCTGAAACTATGCTGACTATAAAAGATGGAGAAACGCAAGTTATAGCTGGGCTTATTGATAATCGAGAATCTAGAAAAGTGGGCGGTCTCGCAGGGTTATTAAATATTCCTGGATTGGACCGACTGACGTCCAATCAAGATATTGAAAGAACGAAGAATGAGGTCGTTCTGCTCATAACCCCACGAATTGTTCGTAATATTCCAAGACCAATTAACTTAGAAAACGAATACCACTTTGGTACGGCAAGTGATGCGGGTAAATTACCGGTTACCATTAAAAAGACTGCAGCGCAATCACTGGCCATTGCTCCGGCTGGATCGGGGCGTGGTGGCGTAAGAAGCATAGCGGATGCTTTCGCACCATCGGATGATCAAAATCCTCCCCCGAATCCTTTTGCTAGTGCTGCTTCGAGCGCAACGGCTACTCCAGCACTTACGCTACAAGCGCCATCCAACGTAGGCTTGGATAAAGAATTTTCGGTTAATGTCAGGCTGGTTGGTGCAAAAGCTATGGTTAATACGGACCTACAATTAACTTACGAGGCCAGTATGTTGGAGGCGCTGGATGGTGGAGATAAATCCGGAACACGTACAATCAAGTTAGGTAAAGATCAAACGTCTGGTTTGGCGACACAAATACGCTTTAAGGTGATTGCTGCAAACCCAGGCGCAACAGAAATTAATATCCAGAATGCAGTCGCAGAAGACCTGGAAAATGGCACCTCAGTTGAAGTAACACTGCCGCCCCCCGTCAGTATTAATGTCAAATAAGCGGGGCATGCAGCATTTACTCGGAATCTCTGAAAAACACAGGGGTTTTACGCTGATTGAGCTAATGATTGTTGTGGCGATCATGGCCATTCTGGCCACAGCAGCAATGCCGTTGCGCGAACTCATGGTGAAGCGTGAAAAGGAACAAGAGTTGCGCGTTGCACTACGGCAGATACGCTCGGCGATTGACGCCTATAAACAAGCAGTAGACGAAGGGCGTGTTACCAAGAAAGCCGATGAATCCGGTTATCCACCCAGGCTAGAAGAATTATTCATGGGGGTGCCAGATGTTAAGAGTCCGGATAAAAAGATAATTTATTTTCTGCGCCGCTTACCCAGGGATCCTATGTTTATTGAGCTGGATGTCGTCGGGATAACGGCAACTCCAGCTGTAGACACCTGGGGAAGGCGTAGTTATGAGAGTCCATGGGATAGTCCCAAAGAAGGTGATGATGTTTTTGATGTTCACTCACGTTCAGAAGGCATCGGTCTTAATGGCATTCCATATCGGGATTGGTGATTGTTATGCTGTTTTGCAAGCCGAAGTACAAAGGATTTACACTGATCGAACTACTGGTGGTCATGGCAATCATCGCCACTTTATTAAGTATTGTTGCGCCGCGCTATTTCAATTCGCTCGATAAGGCCAAGGAGGCCGTTCTGCAGCAGGATCTCGGTATCATGCGTAACGCGATTGATCAGTTTTATTCTGATTTTGGGAAGTATCCCATTGATCTGGAGGAATTGGTCGACAAGCGGTATTTACGTAGTGTTCCGGTAGATCCATTCACTGAGAATAACAAAACCTGGATTGAAGTGCCTCCTAAAAATCCTACTGAAACAGGCGTCTATGATGTTCACAGCGGCTATTCAGGACGGGCATCGGATGGTACGTTTTATGAAGAATGGTAAGCGATGCCAATTTGCTCGACTTTTCACAGCGAAAGTAGTATGCCGCAGCTAGAAAATGGTTTTGTTTATCTATGGGCTTTGTTTGCAGTTGCTTTGGCTGGGATTGTAATGGCAGGAACGGGACAGGTGTGGCAAGCCAAATCTCAGCGGGAGAAAGAAGCTGAATTGTTGTACATAGGCGAAGAATTCCGTAAAGCAATCATGTCTTATTACAATACAGGCACTAAACAATATCCAGAATCACTGGAAGATTTGCTTCAGGACAAACGCACACCGGCTATTAAACGCCATTTGCGTAAAATCTATACGGATCCGGTAATGAACACAGTTGAGTGGGGTATCGTTGAGGAACCGCCACCCAGCAGTAACGCAGCTGCCAATAAGACCGCAGCGCCTGGTAATAGCCCGGCACCCAATAAGAACCCAACATCCGGTAATAGTGCCGCGCCTAACAATAATCCGGCAGCCAGTAACAGCCTGGGGGCCAATAATCCGGCATCCGGTAATATTTCGACAGCCAATAATACCACGGCACCCAACAGTGCCCCGGCATCCAACAATACAGTGCCAAATACTGGCTCAGTAACAACCTCCAATATTAGTAAGAGAATTATTGGGGTATATAGCCTCTCTGAAAGAAAGCCGATTAAGAAGGATAAATTTCCTGAACATTTTGCCAAATTCTCGGAAGCACTAACCTACCAGGATTGGAAGTTTGTTTATAAGCCAGGCGATACCAGCGGCTCGACAAAACCAGCATCGACTCCAGCAAAACCCAACGCGGTTTCACCAACCGCTTCGCCCTTTGCACCCCAATCTTCATCGAAGACAAATCCTTCGCCCCCTTCTCCGGGAAATGCTTCACCCTTTGCACCGCAATCTTCAGCACCGTCGAATCCCAGTGCGCCCTCATCGGGCTTTCCATCGCAACAATAGCGGTAATTTTATAAGACCAGCATTCTATCCTCCTCAGGTACTGGAGTTGTGGATCAACTCGATCCGAATGACGAGATTTCGTGGCCTTGTCGGATGAGAATTGCGGAAATATGAAAAATCTCATGGTAATGGCGGGGATTTATACACGAACAATTGCCACTGCATCATTGACAGCAGTCAAAATCTAAGTCTAAGTTATCAATAAAAGGAAACGATAAGTTTCAGTATTTGTATGAATATCGAATTACAGTACGTTATTGAGTCATGTCAAATGATTCAGAGCTTCTCACTGATGTAAGACAATGCTGATGTTAATTAATTGTCCTTTTATGTTAGTCTGTTTTTTATTGGTGCTTCCTACTGAATCTGCCATTCGATTGTTTAATTAGAATATGCCCATTACAGTCCTCTCCGCTATGAAAGAAACAGTTTAACGGTCTCTCATTTATCGAATTTTGAACCGGAAAACCCACGTATTTGCAGCGATTTTTTGAGAAATGAAAAATAGTTGAAATTGTAAACCAGTAATTTGTAGGGATTACTCAATACAAATTGCTATGCCAAATGGGTATGGAATATGAGTGAATACATAAAGATACTGATCGTTGAAGATGAAAAGATTGTTGCAGTCGATCTGAAAAGACGCCTGACCAAATTAGGTTACCAAGTCACAGGAATGGCTGCCAGCGGTCATAAAGCGCTAGCGTTGATAGATCAGGAATTGCCCATATTGTGTTGATGGACATTCACATACAGGGAGATATTGATGGCGTGGAAGCTGCCACCCTACTGCAAAAAACACATAGTATTCCAGTCATTTACCTGACTGCTTACTCTGAAGAAAAAACCCTGACTCGAGCCAGCGCAACCAAACCCTACGGCTATTTGTTAAAACCGTTCTCCGATAGAGAATTACACATCATTATCCAAATTAGCATAGAGCGTTACCAAAGTGACATTCGGCTCATAAAAAATGAGCAACACTTTCGTCTTGCACTGGAAGCTGCACGGCTGGGCACATGGGAGACAACAACAGATTCTCATGAGATATTCATGGGTAAAAGTCCTGAGGGAAATCTTCAACCGATATCCGACTGGAAAAGCTTCTTTCGCACAATTAATGAAAGTGACAGGCAGAAAGTGTCTGAATTTATTGCTAAGCTACGTGGAAAGAAAGGTTCCACCGCTGAGATAGAGTTTCGTGTTATTTCTGATGCAGGGAAAAACTATTGGTATAAATTGTATGGCAAGTCATTTAAAAATCGCAACGCAGGAAAACATCAAATAATTGGTGTTTTGCAAGAAACAACCGAGAGCCATCTTGCAAAAGATCGATTAGCACAAGCTGCTACCGTTTTTGAATGTGCTACAGAAGGTATCATTATTCTTAATAAGGATAGGCAGTTTAGTTGTGCCAATAACGCCTTTTATGAGATTACTAAGTTTCAACCGCGTAATCTAAGAAATAAAGAATTACCATTTCTAACCAGCCGTTCTCTGGGCGAAGATAGCTACAGTAATATATGGCAAGGTATCGATAAGGATGGTCATTGGCGAGGTGAAATCAAAGCATCCAAGAGAAATAATGAAACCATGTATGCCTGGTTAACGATTGGATTCATTCCGGCGGCTGTCAGTGATGAGAAACAATTCGTTGTGATGATATCGGATATTACAGCTATCCGGGAAACACGAGAGCAGCTTACACAGACTGCGTATTACGATAGTCTAACAAATTTGCCTAACCGTATGTTGACCATGGATCGGCTAAAACAAGCTCTTGCAAAAGCTTCGCGAGACGCGTCGCTGCTGGGTGTTTTGTTTGTCGATCTGGATAACTTTAAACGCATTAATGATACCCTGGGCCATAGGCACGGTGATTCGATGCTGTGTTTCGTTTCACAAAGAATACTTGCGGTATTGCGGGAAAGCGACACATTGGGAAGGCTGGGCGGCGATGAATTTATCGTGATTGTAACGAATGTCGAATCCCGCGATGCGCTTATCAAAGTCGCTGAAAAAATACTGGAGTGTCTCTCTAGTCCAGTGGTCATTAGCAATATGGAGGTTGTTCCATCTTGCAGTATCGGCATCAGTGTTTGCCCGGATCATTCCAATCACCCCGATGATTTATTGCAAATGGCGGATACGGCCATGTACGAAGCAAAGAACAAGGGACGTAACCGTTACGCTTTTTACCACCCCACTTTGACGCAACAGGCCGTCCATTACATGACGCGAGAAAGGGAGCTGCATCATGCTTTAATGAAAAATGAATTTCTGCTTCATTACCAGCCACAATATTCTTTAGCGCAGAAAAAAATAACTGGAGTTGAAGCGTTGATCCGCTGGCAACACCCTGTTAAAGGATTGTTGTCTCCCGCAGAAATTATCCCTGTCGCTGAAACTAGTCGACTTATCGTTGAAATTGGCAACTGGATTCTGACGGAAGCATGCAGACAACTTAACCAATGGCGAGCCGAAGGCCTAAATGATTTGCGAATTGCCGTTAACATTTCAATCCGCCAGCTTGCGGATAAGCACCTGCAAAAATTTATTGCAGAATTATTGCAGCAGTATTCTTTGCCTGCTCACTTACTCGAACTGGAAATCACAGAATCCTGCTTGCAGGATGAATTAATTTACATTACCTGTTTAGAAAAATTGGAAAGTCTGGGAATAACTATTTCCATCGATGATTTTGGAACAGGGTATTCCTGCTTGAGTTCATTAAAGAATCTCCCGATACACCGGTTAAAAATTGATCAAAGTTTCGTGAAAAATATACCACACGATAACAATGATTGTGCCATTGCGGCGGCTATTCTGGCATTGGCCCAAAAGCTCAACCTGCAAGTTACTGCAGAAGGTATCGAAACATACGATCAAATTGATTTTCTTAATAATCTTGGTTGTGATGAATTGCAAGGTTATTTGCTCAGCAAACCGGTCGATCCTGAACAGATTCCTTATTTAATCAAGATATTGCCGGATCGTCTGAGGGCATTAAAATTTTAAATTTTTTCCTGTTTATAGTTTATTCAGATTAATTAAAAATATGCTGCTGACCCATTTCGGTAATTTCACGAATCCAAAAGAGTTGATGCAGCTTGCGGTGGAAGCTTCTCCCAATGGCATGGTTATGACGAATTCTGATGGAAAAATTGTCATGGTTAATTCTGCGACTGAAAATCTATTTGGCTATTCCAGGCAAGAATTAATCGGTCAACCTCTTGAAATACTTGTCCCTGAACGATTCCGGAAGCAGCATCCTGGATATCGGCAAGCCTATATCAGCGAATCAAAATCACGCCCGATGGGTCATGGCAGAGAACTCTATGGTTTGAACAAGAACGGAAAAGAATTTCCGGTTGAAGTGGGTCTGAACCCGGTTGAAACTGAGAATGACGGTATTTTTGTATTAGCTGCTATTGTCGATATCACTGATCGCAGACATGCTGAGGGAATGATACACCTGTCAGTTGAAGCTTCTCCCAACGGTATGGTTATGACCGATCATACTGGAAAAATTATGATGGTAAATTCTACGACTGAGGAATTATTCGGTTATCAACGTGAAGAATTGGTAGGCCAATCTATTGAGATTTTGATACCGGACTCGCATCGCGGGCATCATCCACAATTAAGAGGTAATTATCTAAAGAATCCAAGTAGACGTTCTATGGGCCATGGCAGGGATCTTTATGGTTTGCACAAGGGCGGAAAAGAATTTCCCGTTGAAGTGGGGCTGAATCCGATCCAAACGCCCAGCGGTATTGTGGTACTTGCTTCCGTTATTGATATTACCGAACGGAAGCAACAAGAAGAACAGCTCAAAGCAGCATTGAAAGAAAAGGATTTATTTTTGGCGGAAATACATCACAGGGTGAAGAACAACCTTCAGATTATCGATAGCCTGCTTGGTATGCAGTCTGATTTGTTATTTAATAGTACGGCTATCTCTGTTTTGAAAGAAAGTCAAAACAGAGTGAAATCCATGGCTTTGATACATCAAATCTTATATGAATCATTGGATTTTTCTCGCGTTGATTTTTCCAGCGTTACTCAATCCTTAGTCGATAGCCTTTCGACTTCTTATGCCATAGATACTTCCAGAATAAGAATTAATATTGATGTTGATCAAGTATTTCTTTCAATCGATACAAGTATTCCTTTAGGATTAATTCTTAATGAGCTATGCTCGAACGCGATGAAATATGCATTTCCTGAGAACGATTCTGGAAATATTAATATCACTTTAAAGCATTTGAATCCAAAAATTTTACAGGTACTCATTACTGATGACGGTATAGGCATACCGGAGGAGCTAGATATCGAAAATATTGCCTCTCTTGGCCTACAGCTTGTTCATTTGTTGAGTGAACAGATTTCAGCGGAATTGATTATTCATCGTAGAAATCCGACGAGTTTTCATCTCAATGTTCCGTTATCTATCGAGTAGGCAGACTACATCCAGTTGAGTGAAGTATTAACAGGCTGTTGCAAAACGTTTTCGAGGCAGCCGATGCAAGGCAAAAACAGGCGAAAAAGCGCAGTTTATGCTTAATAAATGAGCATTTT
>NZ_JAIEME010000012.1 GCF_019752415.1 Nitrosomonas sp. | reverse complement strand
GAAAACAAGAAATGAGGGTAATAATGCAAAAAATGATGTAATTCAGGTCAAAATTGCGCAAATTATCGCAATATCACATAGTCATTCGGCTTGATCTCTACTGCGCGATGAATTATTCAGCGTTTCCCTAAGAATTGACCGTCACAGCATCAACCGGTTTGCCAATAATGCGACCAATCTGATGAATACTTATCGGGATGGCTGGTGACCGGAAGTATTGCCTTCAAATCCATTCAGCCCAACTGCAAAATGATCGATGAGTGATTTAATCGATGCAAAAATACTTCATCCATCTTCTGAGCCACAGGATAAACCACGGGATCCGCTATCGCTGATCCCTGAGTTTGGTGGACGATATTCGACGCAACTGAGCGTTTAACTAAATGGTATCTGGATGCAGTAGAAGTTTACAAGTAGTTGCCTGCAGTCAGAGTCAAGCCTTTCTGGATCATAATGTAGGGAATTTAAGCCATTTGCACGCCGCTGCTTCGGATTCGAATGATCTATGCTTGCATCATCAGCGGCGTGCAATTAATATTTTGAAAAAATGAATAGAATTTCATAGGAACGTTGAATGTGAGTTGACCAGACAGTTGCAATCTTTTTCTTGATTTTGTGTCTTATGCCTATATTAATAAGGCTGCTGGAGAAGAAAGAACTATGACTACGATTCGTTCGCCTGCGGTGGCAGGTTTGTTTTATCCCGCTGATGCATGGCAGCTTGAACAGGATGTTCAGCATTTACTTGCAAAAGCGGAATTTCACGATTCCAAACCCAAAGCACTGATTGTTCCGCACGCGGGGTATGTGTATTCCGGTGCAATCGCTGCGACAGCGTATGCCAGCTTGCATTCTGTTGCATCAGTAATCCAGCGTGTCGTATTGCTCGGCCCTGCGCATCGTGTTGCCGTGTATGGTTTGGCTTTACCCGGAGTGGATGTTTTTGATACGCCGCTGGGTAGCGTGGAACTGGATTCGGATTTAGCCAACGCGATTTCCCATTTACCCCAAGTGACCGTCAGTAAGGAAGCGCACGTCCTGGAACACTCCTTGGAAGTGCAATTGCCATTCCTGCAAAAGGTGCTGGGTGATTTTACTTTGCTGCCCCTGGCGGTTGGCATGACATCGGCAGAAGCAGTGGCGGAAGTATTGGAGCTACTATGGGGCGGGGAAGAAACCTTGATTGTGATCAGTTCGGATCTGTCGCATTATTTACCGTATGCAACGGCGCAGCGTGTGGACAGTGCAACGGTTCAATCCATAATGAAGTTACGGCAGCCGATTGACCATGATCAGGCATGTGGGAGTACGGCTATTAACGGCTTGATCCTCGCCGCTCAACAGCATCATCTAACACCACATTTGCTAGATCTGAGAAACTCCGGAGATACCGCAGGTTTACGCGATCAAGTGGTCGGTTATGCGGCGATTGCATTTAACTAATGGGGATATGCGTATGTCACTTGAGAAAAATGAGCAAGGGAAAATACTGTTGCAAATTGCACGTGCGGCTATTTCCCGTGCTTTGCATGTATCTGGTGTATCTGCGGCAGAGGTTGATGAAAATATGCCGTGGCTATCCAAGCCGGGGGCAACGTTTGTCACCTTGACGCAATGGGGTGAATTGCGGGGTTGTATCGGTTCGCTGCAAGCTTGTGATCCATTGATTGAGGATGTGAGCAATAATGCGGTATCGGCTGCCTTGTACGATCCCCGTTTTGCGCCCTTGGCTGCTGATGAATTGGATACAGTCAGCTTGGAAGTATCACTACTCTCCGAGTTGCAACTGCTTGGTTTTACCAGTGAAGCCGATGCGCTGGCGCAATTGCGTCCGGATATTGACGGGGTTGTGTTCGAGTATGGGCCTTATCGCAGCACATTCTTACCGCAGGTATGGGAAAGTCTTCCGCAACCACAGCAGTTTCTCGCCAAGCTCAAGTCCAAAGCCCGATTGTCTGAAGATTTCTGGGCTGAAGATGTTAAGTTATCCCGCTATACCGTGAGTAAATGGTGTGAGACGGGTTATTCCAAGGAGTGTGCGCATGGATGAACCGATTAGTGCCGCTGAGCAATACCCAGCAAAATATTGGCATCAGCTTAATGATGGCCGGATCCAATGTGATTTGTGTCCGCGCGATTGTAAATTGCATGAGGGGCAGCGTGGTGCTTGTTTCGTTCGGGGCCGTGTTGGCGATGCGATGGTATTGACTACTTATGGGCGTTCGTCCGGTTTTTGTGTCGATCCCATCGAGAAAAAGCCATTAAACCAGTTTTATCCCGGTAGCAGTGTTTTGTCATTCGGCACTGCGGGTTGTAACCTTGCCTGCAAATTTTGCCAGAACTGGGATATTTCCAAATCGCGCAGCTTTGACAAGCTACTGGATCAAGCCAGTCCCGAAGCTATTGCGCGCTCTGCGGAAAAACAGGGCTGCAAGAGTGTTGCATTCACTTACAACGATCCGGTGATTTTTGCCGAGTATGCGATGGACGTGGCGGATGCTTGTCATGCCAGGGACATCAAAACTGTGGCCGTGACGGCGGGTTATATTCATGCGCAACCGCGGCGTGACTTTTTTGCCAAGATGGACGCCGCCAATGTTGATCTCAAGGCATTTGCCGATGAGTTTTATGTCAAGCAAACCGGGTCGCGCCTGCAGCCTGTGCTGGAGACATTGAAGTATCTCAAACATGAAACTGATGTGTGGCTTGAGTTGACTACGTTATTGATTCCAGGTCTGAATGATTCCAGTCAGGAAATCAGTGCGATGAGCGAGTGGATCGTAAAAGAATTGGGTACCGATGTGCCGCTGCATTTCAGTGCTTTTCATCCGGATTACAAACTGAATGATATACCGTCTACACCGCCTGAAACATTGATTCAGGCACGTAAGATTGCGCTGGAAGCCGGGTTGCAGTATGTGTACACCGGCAATGTGCATAATCTTGAAGGCGATACGACATATTGTCCGGCATGCGGGAACGCTGTTATCGTGCGCGACTGGTACGAAATCAAACATTACCATCTGACTCCGGAGGGACGTTGTGAAGATTGCAATACCGTCATTGCGGGCCGTTACGGGCAATTTACCAGTCAATTCGGCAGGCAACGCGTCCCGGTTAGGATCGGAGCGATAGTATGAATACCGTAAAAATTCCAACCGTTTTAGTCCTTGCAATACTTTTGTTGCCCATGTGCTAAAGCAACAAGGCAATGGTACGTTGCAATTCGATTTGCTGACATGCGCCAAATCAAGATTATGCGTTTCGATATCGACCTGCTGACGCGCCGCCTGCTTGCTGCGACAGCTTAGCTGCAGGCTAATTCTGAAACAAAGGCTTTTGCTTTGATGAAATGCGAGAAAGAATTAATGTTCGTACCTGGTGCAACACATTTATTTGAAGAACCGGGTACCTTAGAACAGGTTGCACAGCTTGCAGCCAAATGGTTCTTGCAGTATTTGCAATAAGGTTGATGTGCTTATGATTTATCAGGGTAATCGATTGCTTTAATTGCTTTGGGTAGTTTGTTTCTATTTTTATTTCAGCCTCAAGCCAGTCTTGCACAGCATCAGCTTCATTGCCTGCGAGGCCGAGCTTTTCAGCACGGTAATAAGCAATGGTAGCGATCATTCCCTGATGATCGGTTTTTTTGCGCTAATGATCTGGTTGCCGGTAGATCAATACTCGTCGTATAAAATCAAACTAATTCTTGTAGATTTCATTCAATTTGTTATGATGGAAATAGAGAGTAAAAAAGTATCAATTTAAATTCATGACTTTCTGAAACAAGTAACGAATGGAGGAAATGTTTCAAACTGGTTGAAAATTTGTAGTAGAAGTGGAATCCCTTTTCATTTATCTCATACAAGGAGACTCACCATGCAATCAAAACTATTTTTCGTAGTTCTGTTTATCTTCACTTTCCTGACATTCGGTGCAGCAATGGCTGCAGACTCTGCAAACGTAAGTAATGCTGAAGCGAAAGCTAAAACCAGCTTCGATCATATTAAATTAGCTGAGTATTATGAAAATGAAGCAAATGCATTGAAGGCAAAAGCAGAAGAACAAAGAAAGTTGCTGGAAGAGTATCAAAATCATAGCGAATACTATGGGCGAGAAGGTCAAGAATTTGAGTCACACCATGAAGCTTTATTAAGAGAATATACAAAAGCGACAGAACGGAATAATGAAATGGCTGTTTCCCATCGAAACATGTCAAAGAAAGTTAAGTGATTGTAGTAGATTAGTGCTGGATTTAGCCTAACTTTTTTTGGCAGTCAGTCATTTCAGTCGTTGTTTTGGGGTTCCATAATTAAATCTTATTCGCTTTCTTTAAAAAGTATTGGGAATAGTTTCTTTGGAACCCTGCCGAGTTTTCTCAGTGCACACTTAGCTTCATTCCAAAACGAAGTAAAAGGTAGTCTTGTCGTAACACATAACTATACATTTCAGTTCTTTGCATTGTAATGCGTATTGGTATTTGCTAAAAAGCAAATACCAATACCAAACATAATGTCCCACTTATTAGTAAAGTGTTTCTAAAGGCAGCAAAGAATACTTCATGTAGAGCTTCTCCTTTGTATGTTCCTAACTCAGGGCCTAATGATATTAAGGAGCTCCATACAAGCAGTAGAGCACCTAGAACAGATAAAACATATTTGGTATCAAATGATAGAGATGGGTGGATTGCATCTGTAAAATACCCAGCTACCAGCATTAATACAAGAAGAAAAGTAACCAAAAATAAAGATTTAACTATCTTTTCTTGAAGAAGATTGGCAGCATTAATAATGCTGCTTTCCATTTCCTTAAGTGATTATTCTGTTGGGTATTTTCCTTCTTCATACAATTTTCTAAGATCCCTTGCCTCTAGATTAATTGCCATGTTATGAGCTACTGCCATAGATATATATCTTGGCCTATCAAATAGGTAACAAAATATAGCTTTAATAATATTGGCTTTTTTATATAGCATGCTATCTACTTGAGTAGAATATTTTCAGGTCTGACTAAGGCTGCACATGAAAAAATTAAATGTTAACAATAAAGCTAACGAGTCATTTCTATTTTTCTTTCCAGATGGCATAGACAAGTAAAGCCCATGCACTGAGAAACGAAATGCCACCGAATGGTGTGATCATGCCCAGTGCGCGCATTCCGGTCAGGCTTAATGTGTAAAGGCTGAAACTGAATAAAATAATCCCGGCCATCATCAACCAGCCGGATATCGGGATTAAGCGGGACTTGGGAAAATGCAGCAATAACAAGCCAATGATGAGAATCCCGAAGGCATGATAAAAATGATATTGAATTCCGGTTTGATACACTGCCAGCATACTTTCTGATAGTGTTTGTTTCAGGCCGTGTGCGCCAAAGGCGCCCAGTGCGATGCATAAAAAGGCATTTATGGCACCCAGAATCAGAAAAGTTTTTGGCATCAACAATCTTGTCCTTATTAAATAAAGTGGAATTAATATAAGATCCCTGTGCTTTTATGAAGAATCTTTTGTTTTGCTGACATCAGCTTCACACATTCCGTGCGCGAATTTTACCTGAATTCTATCGCCGGAATGAATTTGTTTGCTGTCACGGATTACGGTGTTTTGCAGGGTATAGGAGATGCTGTAGCCGCGTTCCAGAACCGACTGCGGATTTAGGTGTGATAACTGTGTTTGTAAATGCTGCAGGTTGACTGACAGTGTTTCGAAATAGCGTGAAAATGAGTAGCGGAAACGTGCGGCGAGTTCTTTTTGCTGCACCTCCAGACGAACAATGCCCGGGCTTGCGGCTGCTAGCCGTTGATTAAATTCGAGTAATTTCCAGTGCTGTTTTTCGATCTGATGTGTCCAAGTCTTGATATACCGATTCTGCAAATGTTGTAAATGAACATATTGCTGTTTGATCCGGTCACCAGGATGAATTAAACGATGCGCCAGAATGTCCATTTTCTGCATTGCGTATTCAATATGATGCAAAGTGATGCGATACATGCGCTGGTGCAAGGTTTTCAGGTGGCGGCTTAATTCCTTATGATCCTTGCTGGCCAGTTCAGCAGCTCCGGTCGGCGTGGGAGCACGGATGTCGGCGACAAAGTCTGCAATGGTAAAGTCTGTTTCATGGCCGATGCCACTGATGACCGGTATTGAGCTAGCGGCAATCGCAAGCGCTACAATTTCTTCGTTGAATGCCCATAGATCTTCAATGCTGCCACCACCCCGGCAGAGTATCAGCGCATCGCATTCCGCTCGTTGACCCGCTATTTTAATAGTATCAGCAATAGAATTGGCTGCTGTCTTTCCCTGCACCAGGGTAGGATAGATGATGACCGGCAACGACGGCATGCGGCGTTGTAATGTCGACAATACATCACGTAATGCGGCAGTATCCAGCGATGTGATGATGCCGATCTGTTTGGGGAATGCGGGTAACGGTTTTTTATTTGCGGGGTTGAATAACCCGGCTTTTTCCAATCTGGATTTAAGTTTCTCAAATGCTTCAAATAACTCACCTGAACCGGCTCGGCGCATGGTTTCAATGTTCAACTGAAAATCGCCGCGCGGCTCATACAATGTAACTAGCGCCAGCACTTCGACTTGCATACCATCTTTTGGCTGCCAGTCAATGTATTGATTCTTGTGGCTGAATAGGACACAGCGTATTTGTGCGCTGGCGTCTTTTAGAGAGAAATACCAGTGGCCCGACTGATAACACTTTAAATTTGAAATTTCACCTTTAACCCACAGTAACGGTATGTTCTGTTCCAGAAATTGCTTGGTGTTGCTGTTTAACTCGCTTACCGTAAGCACTTTATGGAGAAGATTTGAGATTGGAAGCAGACTCATTTTGATATTGTGTAATAATCCGCATCTATTGTTGAAACAGCGTGGCCCGATGTGATGGGTAGAGTACGTGCTGATCGGGAAGTGTAAGTTAAGTTAATGTTTGTTAGTGTATTTGTATGAGATTAAAAAACAGTCAATCCAGAAAAGATGTTTAGGACTGATAACTTAATTCTTAAACTTGTTACCTATTCACAAACTTATCCACAGAAATTGTGGATAAAAAATCAACCATTTTCCTTGGCTGAAAATACGCGATCAAGATTCATTCGAGCCGAATTGGTTACTTAGTTATAAAATAAACAAATCAGGTAATATAGTACGCCACAGAATAATACCTGGATCTACAGTGAGTGAGGAGACTATCACGTGTTATCTTTAATTCAAGCGGCTGGCTGGCCGATCTGGCCAATCATTTTCGCTTCCGTAGTTGCCTTAGGCATTATTGGGGAACGGATGTGGACATTGCGTTTAAGTGTTATTTCACCAAAAGAATTATTGCCTAAAGTACTCAGTGAGTATAAACGCGGAGGCGTCAATTCGGAGATGCTTGCGCATTTGCAGAAACATTCTCCACTGGGAAGAATTCTTGCTGCCGGGCTTAAAAATGTGAAAAGCTCTCGTGAAATCATGAAAGAGTCGATTGAAGAATCTGGTCGTGTGGTTGCGCATGATCTGAGCCGCTACTTGACTACTTTGGGGACTATTGCTGCGTTGAGTCCTTTGATGGGGTTGTTTGGTACTTTGGTCGGTATGATAGAAATCTTCGGTTCGAATTCGCCTGCCGGAAGTAACCCGGCGCAGCTTGCATATGGGATTTCTGTCGCTTTGTATAATGCAGCGTTTGGCATACTCGTGGCGATTCCCAGCATGATCTTTTATCGCCATTTTCGTGCAAAAGTCGACGATTTTGTGATTGAAATGGAGTTGCAGGCTTTAAAATTAGTCGAGATTGTGCATGGAGAGCGAGAAGGGTAAATGGTTTATTGATTGATTAGGTCATTGTCGCTAGTCGTTTGTTGTATGAGTAGCTATCAAGTCTGAGTAATTCTGGATCTGTAGTGATTCGTATGCTGTTTTTAAGAATTCGAAGATTCTGACATTTGGCAGTTAATTCACATTTATTTTCACCGGGAAAATGGATTTAACCTCATCAAATATGAATGAATTCTGGTTATTTTTGCAGGGATAGCGAAGCAGGATATTGAAGGAGTAGTGTATACTGCGGCTGAATTATTTTGACTGGAAATGCACGTAAGAACAGGCTAGTAGAAGCGAGTATGGAACCGACGTTAAAGTTTATCTGACTGCAGCTCGAAAGGTTCAAAAATAAAACCCCAGCTTACCTGGCAGCTCGCCATTTGTTAATGAAATGGCTACGGAGTAACGGAATAATAATACGACATCTGTCATTGCTGAAAAAATTTGCAGGCTGATTGTTTTATAAGTAAATGAGTGAGAAGATCAGAATCTTGAGAAATATAAGTTCAATAGTAAATCATAACCATATAATTATTATTGTATTAACTTTGTTCTTCACAATTTTGCAGGGTTGTGCAACAACGACAAAGAATAGTGATCAGCATTTGGACCCGGTTGATCCACACGAACAAATTAATCGCGCTTCCTATGATTTTACTGACAAGGTAGATCGAGCCGTGTTTGTTCCCATTGTGAATGCTTACATCGACTATGTTCCTGATGCTGCGCAGCGGTCGATTGGAAATTTCTACGAAAACTTGTCCTATCCCAACGTCGTGCTGAATTCTTTCCTGCAAGGCAAAGTAAAGCAGGGGACTGAAGACACGCTACGTTTTTTTGTGAACTCAACGGTCGGAATGTTTGGCTTTTTCGATATGGCAACCCACATGGGGTTACAAAAGCATGATGAAGATTTCGGTCAAACATTAGGTGTATGGGGTGTGAATACTGGGTCTTATTTGTTTATTCCGCTTTTAGGTCCCAGTAGTGAGCGTGATGTAACCAATATTCCAGTAGGACTTTTGACTAATGTGCTTTTCTACGCGGGTCTCGCAGTGGGGACATCATTTGCTGCTCCTTTAACTATTCTAGGCGCTATCGACAAGCGTGCTCGTTTATCCGGTCCAATGCGTATTCGTGATGAAGCCGCTCTGGACCCCTACTTGTTTGTACGTGAAGCATCGCTGCAGCAACGTGAATTTCTGATTCATGATGGTAAACTGCCATTAGACCTTTACTATGATCCTTTTCAAGATAATCCATTTGAAAATGAATTAGAAAAAACAAAAACAAAAACAAAAACAAAAAAAGAAAAGAAATTATGATTAATGAGGCTTGATAGCCATTTTGTTTAAAAGAGTTTGTTAGATATTTACAGGAAGAAATCTTATGTGAAGAATCCATTTAGGCCAAACAGGATTGATAATAGGCATTAAATCTATTGGGATATTTGTAACAGACAGGGCGCTTAGGAATATGGACGGGTTTCAAAGAATATCGAATATATCGCAGCAACAAGTTGATTCTACTCTTGAAGATGAGGCACCTTTTTCGAAGACGGCATTAAACCTGAATCAGGAAGCAGTCAATACCAGTGAGCTGGAAATTAAATTTACCCAAGCTCGCGCAGCCATGTTGTCTTTACAAAATGCAGATGGGCATTGGTGTTTCCCGCTGGAAGCGGATTGCACAATCCCCGCAGAATATATTTTGATGATGCATTTCATGGATGAAGTGGATGTTTTATTAGAAACAAGAATAGCGCGTTTTATCCGTGATAAACAGGATCTGAGTCATGGTGGCTGGCCGTTGTATTATGGCGGTGCTTTTGATATCAGTTGCACCATTAAAGCGTATTATGCCTTGAAACTGGTGGGTGACTCTCCCGAGGCAGCCCATATGGTGCGTGCACGGGAAGCCATTCTGGAACGCGGCGGTGCAGCCAAAGCGAATGTCTTCACCCGTTTGCTGCTGGCAATGTATGACCAGATTCCATGGCGTGGCGTGCCCGTTGTGCCAGCAGAACTTGTTTTGCTACCGCGCTGGTTTCCTTTTCATCTCAGCAAAGTTTCTTACTGGTCACGTACCGTGATGGTGCCTTTGTCGATTCTGTGTACGATGAAGGCGCGCGCTGTTAATCCGCGGCAAGTGCACCTTCGTGAGCTGTTTATCATTCCACCGGAAGAAGAAAAGAATTATTTCCCAAAGGCGGGAACGCTGCTGAAACGCATTTTTATGTTGACTGAGCGCGTATTGTCGCGAGTGGAACCCAGACTTCCCCAGTCAGTACGTCAATACGCCATACGTCGCGCAGAAAGCTGGACCCTTGAGCGCTTGAACGGAGAATGTGGCATCGGTGCTATTTTTCCAGCCATGGTCAATGCGCATGAATCATTGGCATTATTAGGCTATGCGTATGATCATCCCAATCGCGTGCAGTGTCGCAATGCATTGCGCGGATTGTTAGTCGATGAAGGAGAACGTGTTTGGTGTCAGCCTTGTACCTCACCGGTCTGGGATACCGTGTTGACAAGTCTGGCGTTACAAGAAGATCCAACGACGGATCAGAAACCGGTGCTGCAGGCGCTGGATTGGCTGGTGGAACAACAGATTCTGGATGAGCCGGGTGACTGGCGCGATAACTGCCCGGATTTGCCAGGCGGTGGTTGGGCTTTTCAATACGCGAATCCGCATTATCCTGACCTCGATGATACTGCTGCAGTTGCCTGGGCAATGGATCAAGGCGATGCAGAACGTTATCAGAAGCCTCTGGAACGCGCGGCTAACTGGCTGTGTGGTATGCAATCGCGTAATGGCGGTTTCGCAGCCTTTAATATTGATAATACTTATCACTATCTCAATGAGATTCCTTTTGCTGATCATGGTGCGTTGATTGATCCGCCGACCAGCGATGTGACCGCGCGTTGTGTTGGTTTTCTCGGAAAATATGGGAAATCGCATCATCAGCATGCTGTGCTGCGCGGTATCAGTTATTTGTTGCGGGAACAGGAATCCAATGGCGCCTGGTTTGGGCGCTGGGGGACTAATTATATTTATGGCACATGGTCTGTCCTGGAAGCATTCCGTTTGGCTAAGTTTGATATGCAACATAAATCGGTACGCAGCGCCGTACAGTGGTTAGAATCCGTACAAAGAGCGGATGGCGGTTGGGGTGAAACCAACGACTCTTATCTGGATACCCAGCTTGCTGGTAAGTTTCCCGAGACCAGTACCGCGTTTCAAACCGCTTGGGCTGTGCTGGGTTTGATGGCGGCCGGTGAGGTAAACAGCGAATCGGTACGCAGAGGCATTAATTACTTGTTGCGCAATCAATCGAGTGATCATTTGTGGGAAGAACCCTGGTTCACTGCGCCTGGCTTTCCGCGCGTTTTTTATCTCCGCTATCACGGATATTCAAAATTTTTCCCATTATGGGCGCTGGCGCGTTACCGTGCGTTGACCAGAACAGTCGCTGCGTGCCTATAACCGGGCTGGTGACAGCCTTACGGGCTGAGGCCAGTTGCGTGTCTTCCGCGCGTGTTCCGTTCAATACAATCATGCCGGTTGGTGACCGGGCAGTTTTGTGGCTCAGCGGTATGGGTGCACAGGCCGCTCGGACAGCGGCTGAAGGATTACATCAGCATGGCGTAACGGCATTGGTGAGTTTCGGTGTTTCCGGTGCACTGAGTCCCGATCTGAAGCCTGGTGATTTGATCTTGCCGGATGCGATATATGCGGGTACTCCGTTGCCGGTGAACATAGCCTGGCGAGACCGGTTGCAAAATTTGCTACCGGCAGAGATTACCGTGCGAAATGGTGTCTTAGCGAACAGTGATGTGCCATTGACAGGTACCAAAGCAAAACTGGATTTGGCGCAAGCAACGGGTGCCTGTGCGGTGGATATGGAAAGCGCTGCGATTGCAGCAGTAGCGGCGGCGGCTGGCATTCCGTTTATCGCGGTACGCGCCATCATCGATCCGCTTCAATTCTCACCCCCGGAAGCACTTCTCGGCGCCGTCTATCCGGATGGCGGGGTAAATCCCATTCGTCTGACGGCATTGATACTAAAACGTTCTGTCCATTTAACTACGCTCATGCAAATGGGGGCGGGGATGCGCGCCGCACGCAAAACTTTATCAAAGGTTATTCAATCTGCGGGAACAGGACTGGCCAAATTTCAACCGGTACAAACAAGCGCATCTGATCATTTTTAAATCGGCACTAACAATTAGAAATAATCGGAAAATATAGCCAAAATAGCTTTTCTGCAGCAGATTGCGCTATTCGTGGACAGCCTCAGAGGTTTTTTCCTCTCATTGGGACTATTCATGTTGTTGTCTTTATCTCTTCTGAAAATTCCAACAATGTTTCTTGTCATTGGTAGTGGCTGGCGTGATAGTTTTCATCATCCATTAAAAGGATGGGTTCATATTCTGATCATGATTGCGGTAGGAGTCGGGCTGCACAGTCGCATAGGCAAGCTGTCTGTAACCTGTGGTATTTGCCAGCATTATGAGTTTTGGTGAATTCGTCGAAGCAGCTAACTTTGAAGTACCTAATGCGGAAATCAGAATTCTGCTGTCCGTTCTGATACTAAGCGTACTCATTATCCGCAAGACTCAGTTTAGTGCTCCGCTTAATGTCCAAATCATCGCATTCTTTGTTTTTTTCATGGCTATGCGCATGGCCAGGAAATATCGACTTCGGCAAATCTGATTTCCTACACGGCTGGCTTTGTATTTGCTATCTTGTTATCGCATGGTAGCGGCATATTGATTGCGCGTTTGGCCGTATTGGTTCTTGTTTTTTCTGTCGGTAGTAATGTGAATGCTCAGGAAACCGATAAATTAAAAAATTACAAACGCCAAGACAACGACAGAAATTAAGTCTGAAACCAGTAAAGTAAAATCGGTTGTATTTAGCGAAATGCTGATTACTGAACGGGCCAGTCTAATGATTGGCATTGCTGACAGCGCTTCTCAAGGTAATGTGGGGCAAGCCCAGATCAGATATCGGCCGATCACTCGGCCGGGAGAAGTGCTGGAAACCATACCCGGCATGATTGCCACGCAACACAGCGGCGAAGGTAAAGCCCATCAGTATTTTCTACGCGGGTTTAACCTCGATCATGGCACCGATTTTTTAACCCAAATTGAAGGCGTACCTATCAATCAATTATCGCATTCACATGGACAAGGCTGGACAGACACCAACTTTCTCATTCCTGAGTTAATCGAAGCGCTGGAATACAAAAAAAAGCATTAACTATGCTGAAAATGGTGATTTTGCCAGCACGGATTCAGCCAATATCCGCTATTTTAAAAAGTTGCCAGAAACTATGATCAGATTCACCGGTGGTAGCTTTGACTATTACCGTGGATTTAAGTTAATCCGGAAACCAGCAATTCATAACCAAGAGGCGAGAAACATGATCTTACGCAGAATTCTTTTAATCTCCGCGGATTCAATTCCCCGCTCCTTGGGGGGAAAGCTGGGGTCAACCGTAAGTCATGTTCACAGGCTTTCCCGGTGTAATGCCTTGTCATGCGTATTGGGTGTAAATACTATGAAAATGCTTCCAAAGAATACGCATGCACCCTTCGGTCAAAAATGAACAAGCGAAATTAACATCTTGATACTCAAAAGCAGCGAGATAACCGCAAATATCTTTTTTAAATAAGCCTCTGGCAAACTATGGGAGCAGCGCGCGCCATAGGAGACCGCAATAGAGCTTGTAATCGCAATTGCCAAAAATGCTGGCACATCAATGAATCCAAGAGTATAGGGATCACTTAATGTGATAGACCAGCCGCTCATCATGTAGCCGGCAGTACCCGTGATGGCAATCGGAAATCCAATTGCGGCGGAAGTACCAATGGCGCTTTTTATGTTGACATTCTTATAGCCGAGGTAAGCAACGGCGAGGAAACCACCACCCACTGCGGCAAGCGCTGATACAGATCCGATCCCAATTCCAGCCGCAATCAATCCGAGAAAGGTTGCCGGTTTTGAGTTGGGTTTCGGTTGCCAATTAAGAAACATTTGTCCCGCTACAAGTGCCATGAACAATGCAAAAAACATAGCGATGTAGGCTGAGTTAACGTGGACGGCGGCTTGTGTAGCCAGAAAAGCGCCCAGAATAATTCCGGGTGCCATTCCGCCAACCACCTGCCACACAACGGTACCTCGAGAAGCATGTGCGCGAATGCTTGCCGTTGAAGAAATGATCATGCAAGCCAGCGACGTTCCTAATGCCAAGTGAATTGCGTTATCTCCGCTTATACCCTGGTAAGTAAAAATGGATGCCAGCAAAGGAACCAATATTCCACCGCCACCAAGCCCGAGTAAGCCTGCCAAAAAGCCAACTAAGGCACCCAAGACAAGATACAACAATATCCATTCAATTCCCGGCATATAAATCTATCCTATTATCTTGTTTTTTCTTAACAACCAAGCGGTCTCCGTTGACGCAACTTTTCCTTTCAATCCGCCCGCAACATTCTTGCTCCCAACAGATTCCAATTGATAAGAAGTGCCATAGTGTTGTTTTACTTCGTCCTGGTTCACTGAAAACGGCGGGCCATCCATGAGCAGTTGATCGTATTCATAAGTGATCAGCAACTGTGGCGCAGTGCCGGTTATGTTCATCAGGTGTGACGTATAGTGCTTTCGTATGCACGCAGGCAGAGCAACTAAAGCAGCACGATCGTATATCGCGCTTATGGGCCCAAGATATTCAGCAGACACGGCAAAAATATCACCTACTAATATTTCAATATCTTCAGCACGATAACGAGCCAATTGACCAATTTTGGAAATTTCTGGTTCTAAACCAAGTTCTTTAAACAACTCTTTAATAGCCAGTTCGCTCAATTCTGCGCAAACAACTCGATAACCGCAGGCAAGCAACCATGCCGCATCACGTGTTTTGCCGCACAACGGCAGGAATATACGGCTTCCCTTTGTCAGATTTAATGCTTCAAAATGTTCTATTAAAAACGGATTTGCCTCACTTTCATGAAAACCAATATCCCCTTGTTCCCATTTTTGATGCCAAAAACTTGCTTCCATAGCAGCTCCTTAAATTCTTAAAAGATTAATGACAAGCCATCAATTTAATTGCTCAGGTGTTGTACAAATTTATGCACTGAGCTAGGATAAAAGCTCAAGTCGACTTGAAGTCAAGTATTAATTACAGCAGGTGAAATAATGGATATAACCGAGGTCGCAAAGGCATCTGGATTACCAGCCTCAACATTACGATTTTATGAAGAAAAAGGATTGATTCAATCAAATGGCCGGAGTGGATTACGCCGTTTATTCAGCGCCAATGTGATAGAACGGCTGGCTTTAATAGCTTTGGGGCGCAACGCCGGTTTTTCGCTTGATGAGATTGCTGAAATGTTTACTCCTGATGGTCCCGACATTAATAGAGCGCTGCTTTTGACCAAAGCGGATGAGCTGGACAAGACAATTGAAGAATTGACTGCTATGCGTGATGGGCTTCGTCACGCAGCGGTCTGCAAAGCACCAAACCATTTTGAATGTCCAAAATTTCTTCGCCTCCTCCGTATTGCTGGTAAAAATCGGTTTAGGCAACCCAATAGATTGAAGGAAAACAAGCTGAAGCGCGGAGTGAAGAAAACGTAAGACAGGCGATTTTAAATGCGCATGAGACGCTTAAACCTTTTTTCTTATTCCGGCTGCAATTGCAAAGCAGCTAATCTTGCATACAATGCACTCGATTGCAGTAACTCAGCATGTGTTCCCAGCGCATCCAGCCGCCCATGATCCAACACTGCAATGCGGTCGGCGGATTGTACCGTTGCCAGACGATGCGCGATGACTAGTGTGGTGCGGTTGCGCATCAATCGTTGCAATGCTTGCTGCACCCAAAACTCACTTTGCGCATCCAGCGCGCTGGTGGCTTCATCTAATAAAAGTATCGGTGCATCAGCTAATATGGCGCGTGCAATGGCCAGTCGTTGCTTTTGCCCGCCCGATAGCCCCAATCCGGAATCTCCCAGCAGGGTTTGATAGCCTTGTGGCAATTTGCTGATAAAGTCGTGCGCGTAGGCCGCATCGGCCGCAGCTTCGACTTCTGCATCACTGGCATCGGGACGGGCATAGCGCAGGTTGTCGCTGATGGTGCCATAAAATAAAGCCGGGTTTTGTGCGACTAGGGCAAAGCACCGGCGTAAGACAAAAATATCCAGGTTCCGGATATCAATACCCTCCAATTTGATACTGCCGGATTGATTGTCAAAGAAGCGTAGCAACAAATCAAACAACGTAGATTTTCCCGCACCCGAAGGGCCTACCAAGGCCAGCGTTTCTCCCGCCCGGATAGTCAGCGTCAAATGATCGATAGCAAGCACATCGGGACGCGAAGGGTAGGCGAAGCACAGCTGATCAATGGTGATATTTCCGGATACTTTCGGCAAAGGATGGGGTTTTTCAGGCGATTGGATCAGATTTTGCGCTTGTAATAATTCTATCGTCCGCTCGGCCGCACCGGCTGCGCGCTGTAACTCACCAATCACTTCCGAAATAGAGGCAACGGCCGAACCGACGATGACGCTATAGAACACAAAAGCAGCCAATTCACCCGCACTGATACGACCTTCGATCACATCAATGCCACCCACCCATAGCATGAATCCCACGGCACCCAGCACCAGCAGGATGACGATGGCGATCAGTAATGCGCGTTGCGTGGCGCGCTGTTTGGCGACGGCAAAGGCTTCTTCTACATGATCATAAAATTTGCGTTGATCAATGGATTGATGATTGTAGGCTTGAACTGTTTTGATCTGGCCAAGTACTTCACCGACATACGCGCCGACCGCAGCAATTTTATCCTGGCTTTGGCGTGACAAATGCCGCACGCGGCGGCCATAAATCAATATCGGCACCACCACCAGCGGCACGCAAATTGTTACTAATGCGGCCAGCTTCGCATTGGTGATAAATAACCAGATAATGCCGCCTATCATCATGATCAGATTACGTAACGCAAACGATACGGATGAGCCGATCACAGTTTGCAGTAACGTCATATCGGCGGTCAGGCGCGATTGGATTTCAAGGCTGCGGTTTTCCTCAAAAAATCCTGGATGCAGATGAATCAGATGGTTGAATACTTTACTGCGAATATCGGCAATCACCCGCTCGCCCAGCCAGGTAACCCAGTAGTACCGGGTAAACGTGCCGATGGCCAAGGCGATCACCAGCAGTACAAAAATCACCACATATTGACTCAACAGATCTTTGGACTGCGTCGCAAATCCTTGATCAATGAGCAGCCGGATACCTTGTCCGATGGATAAGGTAATCGTCGCCGTAAATAACAGAGCCAGCAAGCTGTAGACGACCTGGCGCTGGTAAGGTGCGATAAATTGTGCTGCTTTTTTGATGGATTGCCAGCGGGTTTGAGTGGTGTGTGGAAGTTCTGCCATGGATCACTAGTGCTGAAAATATGGCTCTTTTACGAACACGGCGATGAGGGATAACGGTATTGTTCTCACACTCCATAGCGTTTGTTGCCGCCTGATGTGATGCATACCCTCCTCCACGCGACCCGATACAAAAACGGCTCTCTGAGCATGGACAGTCCTACCCAAACTTTGATGTGTGTGAGGTTTGCTTAATGAGGGATTGTTGCTGAGATTAGACAAATCTGGATGACTCCTAATTACAGGATTTAGTTTGGATCCGGTGTGCGAGCCGACATTATGTACGGGCGAATTATGTGCTTTTTGGAGAGTCTCAGTTACTGGATTTTTCGCCGGATCGAGCGGAGCGGATATGCGCGTCGACGAAGGCGTTGACACTGAGCCGCCCGGAATGGATGCGCCCATCCGGATAGAGGCGCTTGAAATAGACCATCTTCTGAACCCGGCCGATCACGCGTAGTCGCTCAAGGATGATTTTCGTCACATCGTTAGTTTCTGCCGCCCACGCGTTAATCAGCATGATCTCGCCGGCTTTGCTGTCCTCGAAGGAGAGCTCACCCTGCCCAGCAAGCCACATATCGCCCTTCTCCTGAGTGGTCAGTGCCCAGCCGATAAACCCGACGATACGTCCGCTATCTGAGGCAATCAGATAGTGGCCGCGATTAATTTGTCCGACTAGAATGCGAGACCAGTGTCCGAATTGCAGACATGCAAAAGCCGGTTTGGTCATTAAATAGCTGACAGCGAATCCCAGCGCTTGCGCGGGGTTGATTCCCGTCAAAAGACGGATCTTGGTCTTATCAATAGGTAATGACGGAGCAGTATCTGGCATGATCTGATCACTGGCGGTTGATTGAGACAAATAGGCGTTCTAATCGCTACGTTTTGTCACTTCCAGCAAATGATACCCAAATTGGGTTTTAACCGGGCCTTGCACTTCACCCACCGGGGCACTGAAAACGACGGTATCAAATTCCTTCACCATTTGTCCGCGGCCAAATTCACCCAAGTCGCCGCCTTGTTTGCCGGATGGGCATAACGAATGTTGTTGTGCCAATTGGCTGAATTCTGCGCCATTTTCAATTTCCGCTTTCAGGTTGTTACATTGTTCTTCGGTCTTTACCAAAATGTGACGTGCGCTGGCTTTTGCCATAAGATTTCTCCTGTATTTTTAGAAGTGCTTAAAATTAATTTTTGTTACGTGGTACATTTAAGCATAAATCGATAGGTTTGTTAAAGCACGGTTGTATTCTTTCTACAGTTTATCCGGGTCATAGAGGTATGTTTCAATGAATTTAAAAAGTAATCCAACATCCAGTGGTGTCAATGCAAATGCTTGAATTATGTCATATCAATAAGGCCTATGCGGAAGGGCGGAAGGTGCTGACCAATTTAACGTATACCCTGAAAGCTGGCGAGTATGTGGCCATCATGGGTGATTCGGGTGTGGGCAAATCGACGCTGTTGAATCTGATTGCCGGGTTGGATACGCCCGATTCGGGTGAGATTCGCATTAACGGCGTGGCGATTTCATCGCTGAATGATGATGCCGCCACACAACTGCGGCGTGAGCAGTTTGGCTTCATATTTCAGGCGTTTCATGTGCTGCCCCATCTGACCCTGTCTCAGAATATCGCCTTACCTTTATTGCTGAATGGCGCGCCAACGGATCGTGTGGAACAGATGCTGGCTGGTGTGGGTTTGCGCGATCGCGGGCATCATTTTCCGCATCAGTTATCCGGCGGGGAGTTGCAGCGTGTTGCGATTGCGCGGGCACTGATACACCGGCCTAAATTGATGCTGGCGGACGAACCGACGGGTAATCTCGATCCGGATACGGCGCACGAGATTCTCCAGTTAATGCGCGCGGAAATCAAAACCAACGGCGCTACGGGTATTCTCGTGACGCATTCGCATGCTGCGGCTGCAACGGCGGATTTTGTGTTGAATTTGACCAAGGATGGGCTTGCATCCAGTGAAATCAGAGTGTAGCGAATGAGTACGGCATCGTTATCCCGCTGGCTGTTATTCGGTGAATGGCGTGCGCATTTTATACAAATGATCGTGGCACTCGTTGCCATTGCCATCGGTGTCGCTATGGCGTTTTCAATCCATTTGATCAATACGGCGGCTTTTAATGAGTTTTCTGCGGCCAGTAAGAGCCTTTCCGGGCAATCGGATTTGCAGGTATATGGCCGGAAAGCATTTTTTGATGAATCGCTTTATCCCTTGCTGGCCAATACTGAAGGCGTGGCGTTAGCGAATCCGGTTTTGGAATTGGATGTGGTGGTGCCGGGTAAACTGCAAAACAGAAATGATCACAAACTGAAAATCATCGGTATTGATATGTTCCGGGCGGTGCAGATTTCACCGGATTTACTGGGATTGACTGAGGAAGGAAAAACGCTGGATCGGCTAGCAAGCGATGCTATTTTTCTGTCACCAGCAGCCATGGAATGGTTGCAAGTGAAGCAAGGCGATTCGCTATCCTTGCATGTGGGATTGCAGACCATTACCTTGCGCGTGGCCGGTGGTTTGGTGCGGGCACGGGCAGGGCAACGCATTGCGGTGATGGATATTGGCGTGGCGCAGTGGCGTTTCCAGCAGCTTGGTTTATTGTCACGGGTCGAGTTGAAACTACAGAATGGTGTCAATCATGCAGCGTTTAAAATCAAGCTGGCTGAGGAACTGGGCGAATCGTATCGGGTTACTGAAGCCATCGATCAGGAAAAGCGGATTGCCAATATGTCGCGCGCATACCGGGTTAACTTGAACATGCTGGCGCTGGTGGCGTTGTTTACTGGTACGTTTCTGGTGTTTTCCACGCAGGTGCTCTCAGTCATCCGGAGGCGGCAGCAATTTGCATTGTTACGTGTCCTGGGCTTTACACGGCAGCAATTGTTGCAGCAAATCATTACCGAAGGGGCAATCCTCGGGGTGATCGGTTCGCTGCTGGGATTGGGCTTAGGATATGCTATTGCCGCCACGGCGATTCAGTTACTGGGCGGAGATTTAGGCACTAACTTCTTTCCGGGTGTTAAGCCCAGCATTTATTTTGATCCAATGGCTGCATTGATATTCTTTCTGGTTGGGATCATTGTGACAATGTTGGGAAGTATTGCACCAGCATTAGAGTCGGCGCGTGCTAGGCCTGCGCTGGCTTTGCGGTCCGGCAGTGAGGATGTGGCCATGGCAAAATTCTCACCGCCTTGGTTTGCTGTGATTTGTTTATCGGTCGCCCTGCTGTTCACGCAACTGCCGCCCATTTTTGGACTGCCGGTATTCGGCTATTTGGCCATTGCATTGCTGTTGATCGGTGGCATTGCATTGATGCCGCGTTTTGCAGCATGGACTTTTTCGAAGCTATTGAGCCAATTGCAGCGTTACCGGTTAAGCGCTGTTTTTACACTGGTGCTGGCGCGCCTGGCAAATGCGCCTAACCAGGCTGCTATCGCGCTGGGCGGGATACTGGCTAGTTTTAGTCTGATGGTGGCAATGGCGATCATGGTGACGAGTTTCCGCGTATCGATCGATGACTGGCTGGGGCATGTGTTACCGGCCGATTTATATGTGCGCGCTGCGGCAAACGGTGATCAAGGCGGTTTCCAACCCGACACGCAAAAGGCGATAGCCGAGCTACCCGGTTTTGATCGTGTGGATTTTTTCCGTACGCAGCAACTGTCACTCGACGCGAACCGGCCGGAAATCACCTTGTTTGCTCGCCCTATCGATAAAACCGATGCGCGGAATACGCTGCCGTTGACGGATGATAGGATTGCGCCAGGAGCACTGCCCGAAAATGTAATGCCGGTCTGGGTGTCGGAAGCGATGGTTGATTTATATGGTTACCGGGTAGGAGGAAAAGTGACATTGCCGATCGGCGCAACATCCAGTGAGTTTCTGGTTGCCGGTGTGTGGCGTGATTATGGCCGTCAATTTGGCGCGGTACAGATGCAACTGGCGGATTATCAGAGATTAACTGGGGATTTGAGTGTTAATACGGTCGCTTTGTGGTTGCAAGCTGAAATGACAGCGGATGCAGCCATCGCGAATTTACGGCAATTGCCATTTGGCGCGGCGCTGGAGATCTCCCGGTCGAGTGATATGCGTGCATTAAGCTTGGAAATATTTGATCGCAGTTTTGCGGTGACTTATATATTGGAAATGGTGGCGGTGGTGATTGGATTAATGGGCGTGGCGGCCAGTTTCTCGGCGCAAACATTGGCGCGCGCGAAAGAATTCGGTATGTTGCGCCATATTGGTGTCATGCGGCGGCAAATTTTTGCGATGCTGGCTGCGGAAGGTGGTTTGTTAACGCTGCTTGGAATTGTGTTGGGCTTTGTATTGGGGTGGGGTATCAGTCTAATTCTGGTTTTTATTGTCAATCCGCAATCCTTCCATTGGACCATGCAATTGCATCTGCCATGGGGTTGGTTGACGATGATCGCCGGGATTATGTTGGTTTCAGCGGCGCTGACGGCACTGCTGACCGGGAGGCAGGTCGTATCCGGTAATGTGATACGTGCGGTGCGGGAGGATTGGTAATGAAGAGGAATAAAACTGCCGGTAGGCGTTATTTCTTGCGTTTTGTCAGCGTGATTATGGTGATTCTAAGCTTGGTTGCTGCGGAGACGATCGCTGAATCTTCCCGGTTGTTGCCGGTCGTGCCCGACTATAAGCTAACTTTTCCACATGATTACGGTGCGCATCAGGATTTTCGTATTGAATGGTGGTATATCACCGGCTGGTTGGAGACGGCGGATAAGAAGCCACTGGGCTTTCAGGTTACCTTTTTTCGTTATGCGACTGACCAAAATCAGGACAATCCAAGCCGCTTTGCAGCGAAATATTTAATTATCGCGCATCTGGCATTATCCGATCCTGCCGCGGGCAAGCTGATGCATACTGAAAAGTCTGCTCGTGAAGGTTTTGATCTGGCTTATGCCAGGTCAGGCAATACCGATGTGAAGCTGGATGATTGGACCCTGGTGCGTGAAGAGGATGGGCACTATCAGGTGGATATGCGGACCGGTGATTTTGGTTTGCGATTATCCTTGACTCCGACGCAAATGGTGATGCTGCAGGATCAAAACGGTTTTTCCCGCAAAGGCCCGAAACCGGAACAAGCAAGTTACTACTATAGCGAACCGCATTTAAGTGTAACCGGTACGGTTTTTCGGCAAAACAGGCCGACTGCTGTCACTGGCCGTGCCTGGCTTGATCACGAATGGTCGACTGCTTATCTGGATCCGGAGGCTGACGGTTGGGATTGGGTCGGTGCCAATCTGGATGACGGGTCATCCTTGATGGTTTTTCAAATACGTAAAAAGAATGGTGGTAAAGTTTGGGCCTATGCTGCATTGCGCAGTGTGTCGGGCGATATTAAATTTTTTAATCCGGAAGAAGTGGAATTTACCCCTACTCGTACCTGGCAATCACCCCACACAGAGGCAATTTATCCTGTCGCGATGCATATTCGCACTGGTGAGATTGAATGGCAGCTTACGCCACTGCTGGATGACCAGGAACTCGATTCACGCCAATCTACCGGATCGGTATACTGGGAAGGCGCAGTGACACTGACCAGAGATGATCAACCCGCTGGCCGTGGCTATCTTGAACTAACGGGTTACGTGAAGCCTTTAGCATTATGAGTCTCATTAGTAATGATTCAAAAATCATTGGATGAATATGGTTTCAAAAGGCTGTGAACGTTATGGAATGGGGTTTTCTGTGAAAAAATGTTGCCGGACTGAATGAGTTTTTACAGTAAATAGAAGAGCTGCTTGATTTCAATACTTTCATTGTTGTTAAATGTGAGTTAGAATTTGTCACCGCAATAATCAAACGAAGTGAGATGGTTGCGAAGCAAATACTCGGTTCCATCAATTAAGATTCATTGTATAGTGAATCTTAGGAGCGAGATAAAGTTTCACGATCATAAAAATTTTGTGATCGTGTATGCAGGGGGGGTCGATTATTGTCGACTTTAATTCTTAATCAAAGAAATATCTTAAATAAGGAGATTAGTTATGAGCGAAATCAACAGAAGAGAAACAGATGCACAAGTACTAAGATTGTTCTTCATTTCGACAGCAGCTTTTATCGTTATTGGAGCAGTTGTTTACGGCGTTTTCTAGACTGAATAAATTTTATTGATGTCCTTAGTGGCTTAAGTTTTGCTAGTAATTGGTTTTTTAGCGCTATCAGAACTTTTCCAATCACTGCAAGTAAAAGTGGTAGACAGGGCAGAGTCAGTCAAATGTTTCCAAAAACAAAAACCATAAAACCCATCTAGCGGATAAGTAATATCCGCTAGATGGGTTTTCTCGTCTAAAGGCACATCAAGAAATTGATGTCCGATCCTCTCTCAAATGTCATGCATTCTGCTTGTTTGACTACCGCAGTTGCTTTGTGGTGGATGTGCAATACGGTCGCATATAACGGGTGTGCGCTGTGTTCTGGTACCTGGCATCCTTCTTGCCCGCCTTCCCAGGCAAGATGATCTGCGTTCCATTGATTTCAACTTTGCCGCGGTAGCCGCGATCGCACACGGCTTGCTTGGCGGCTTTCCCGCGCGAAATCTCTACATGACGCATTATCGCTGGTAATGTGTGTCTGTCATGCAGGTTCTGTTCGTGACTGATTACACCGACGATCAGATTACCTTTTGCGGTACTGGTGATTGATGCTTTGCTGCCGTACTCATATTGTCGTGGGCAGGGCCAATCTTGTTGAGGCGATTAATAATCTTGATCGCCAGTTTGCTATCCGTTGGGTATGTGATGTTCTTCTCATGCACGGTCGTGTCGACATGAGCCACATCTTCCAGCGCCGACTCTCCATGTAAACCAACGCTCATCCGGAAAATCCGCTCTACACCTGAGTACCTATGCGCTTGCGAAAATGCACCAGTTCCGTGCTATGGCAAGGCAGCTTCTGTTGGAAATCTTTCATGCCACAAAAAGCCTGGTAATAAGGATTGCGCTTCCGCTGTAATACTACCGATTCGTCACTCAAACTCTCTAACCGCTTCAGTATCAATAACCCAACCATCAATCGGATCGGCTTACTCGGCGCACCTGTCGTTGCGGTGTAATGGATGGAAAATGATTCCTCAAATCTTGCCAGGGTATCGCTGATGCAAGCTTCAGCAGTGGATCATTGGGATCAAGTTGCACCAACAATTCTGTTTCAAACAAATTCGGTCGATGAATCGTACTGCTACGTCTTAGCATTTCTAATCACCATTTCGACCAGATAACACATGGATATTTTAATATTTCCGGTCGTTATGATCACTGAAAATCAGTACATTTATAAATAATATCAAGTGCTTGTAGGTGTTCCATGGCTGATTACATAACCTTTTCATTGTTCGCTAGACCTGATCCGAAAGGTATTTTTGGCACGAAATAGGCTCTTGTAATGACCTTTATTTGAGGATTTGAGAGATAGCTGACGTGTTACTTTTCACTGCTATATGGATTTGCTATTTTCATTTGTTGCACTTGATATAGACATGAGATTTCTTGGGAATTTATCGAAATAAATGAGGGTATCTAAGAAAGTCTGAACTTGCGATGCCCCCGATTGGTGCTCAGTGATGAGTTCTGGTCGAAGCCGGAGAAGGATCTGCTTGAAGAAGCTATTTATTTCAAGCGTAATTTTCGCCTGACGGTAGAATGTCTGTATGACCAGGTCAGCAGCATCGAATGCGGACTGGTTGACAGTTATGGCTTGCCAGTTGAACTTGTGATTACCAATGGAGAAGTGGATGATTGTATACGGGAGCAGATAACAAAGAGGGGAACTAGGCCTGTAATACCAAGAAAGTGCAATTCCTTGAAAGGTAATGCAGACAAGAACTACAAGGACTGGGGCTTGTATGTATAAGTATCGGCATTTGGTGGAAAACGCTTTTGCGCGATTACAGCAGTATCGTGCAGTGGCCACGATATGACAAACTGAGGAGAAATTACGAAAGTATGGTTGCCATGGCTTGTGGATATCTGCGGTTATCTATGAAAATGTTAACAAGCAAGTGTGAATATCCATTATTTCCTCTAAGCGTATTTGATAATTATGATTCTTCAATATATTGAAAGCCGACTGGCGATTATTACAACCCTGTTACTCATAATAACTGTAGGCTTAATTAAAAGCCCTACTGTATTGGGGGGAGATCAATCCTTGTTTGTAGTTATTGCCCAATTATTAGATTCCGGAAAGGTACTTTATAAAGATTTATTTGACTATAAACAACCCGGTATTTTTTTATTTTATTTGGCAGCAGGCAAAACCATCGGCTGGAGTGATATCAGTATTCATTTATTCGAATTAGGATATTGGGTGTTATTTTCAGCTATTTTGTTTCATTCAATTAAAGAATACCAGCTTTTCCGATTAGACTATTTTAATGCTCTTCTACCCTTATTTATTGTTGGAGTATATTATTGTAACGCAACATTCTTTCAATTAACCCAGCTGGAAGCACTGATTAATTTCCCGCTATTCCTCATTGTTTGGTTATTAGATAAAGCATACAAAACAGATAACAACCTATTTGTTACCTATTTGGCAGTAGGTGTTCTAATCGGTATTGTGATCTTAAGTAAATTAGTTTTTGCTCCGATCATTTTTTCTTTTCTTCTTATCCATTTCATATTCACAATCAAATACAAAAACTTTAGGTACATAATTAATAAGCAATTACTTCCTATTATCCTAGGATTAATGCTCCCGGTATCGATGTTCCTAGTGTATATTTTTACTCACCAGATCGAGAATCTCGTTCTAGATATTTTTTTTATAATACCGGCAAGTGTGATAGGCCTAGCTGATCAAATCGATCCGAGTAGACTATATGGATCGATTAGCTGGTTTGGGAGAAAAATGATTCTGCTGGTTTTATTGGCTGCTATTGCTTTTTTTCTTATTCCAAAAAGAGAATTTCATTTCTTCGGCTTAGTACTATCGTGGGGTATTGTAGGTTTAGTAGTGATTCTCATGCAGAAAACCTCCTGGTGGTCATACCAGCTTCAGTTGTTGTATGTTCCGATCGGTTTACTAGCATTACTGGGTTTAGATTTTGTTCTTTATCATTTATTGCTGATAGCAAATCCCAAAAGACAATTTATTGCAAACTTAATAGTTATTGCAGTTGTGGCACTCGTTCTTAATAATCAAATTACTTCCCTTAGACAAGGAATAATGTCAAAGAATTATACAAAATTAGATAGTTTCGATTACGCAAAGGATGACGCTGCTAAAATCATGAAGGTGATTAAGCCAGAAGAGGCCGTCTTTATTTGTGGGAATCCAAGAATGTACGTATTGACTTCCAATTTGCCCGAGTTAAGTACAAATGGTTGGATACTGGAGTATTATTTGGACTATCAGTGGGAAGCATTCTATGAAGAATTTAAAAATAAGCCACCGGTATATTTATTTGTAAAAAATGATTATGACAAGCTGATTGAATCAAAAGTTGAAAGGCTTTGGGAATTAATAATCAATGACTATTCTGAATATGACATAGTTGAAAATGGAAAGTGGTATAAAAAGAATTCGCAGTTATAAATCTCAATACGGTACGGATTAATAATAAATTGCTGCCATTCGCAATCCTCAAAGCGTCATTATTGTTGAGTAAGTTTATTTATTGTCGCCGAAAGAGTTCGAGGTTGTAACCGGTGCGTTTGTATTTGATTCGCTGTGAGTGATGCTGACAAATTTCCGTTTACGATTGTGGCATTAGCAATGTCGGTTTCGATGTGTGTTGTTTTCTTACCCGATAAAATACCGGGATCGAGTGACAATGTATAATTTTTTGCTGCATTGGCTTGATTCCACACCCGTGTGATTACCCCCTGATTAATGCCATCTTCGGCTGGTTTCAGAGCCCACAGTAGAACGTCCGGATCTGAAATCGTTAGGAATGAATATTTATTTTCGTTGTATGCCGGATTTGTTCCCGTTACTGTGCCGGTCACAAGTGTGTTTTGGTGTTCGAGCGAAAATTTCATCGCCGAGGTTTGGTTAAACGCATCGTGTGTTTGCAATGCGAATCGTTGCAGAAACCACGAATCGCCGCCTTGATTGGGAATTCCCAGAGTAGGGCCATCGACTTGTCCGCCAGCCAGGATATTGATTTGTGGTGTAGCGGTATCAAACACAGTATGTGTACTGTCGCCCAGTTTCATGAAATACGTATCGGCGTTTGATAGCGTAACACCTACACCGCCTCCGGATACATCGGCAAAATGGTTGATTGTCAACCAATCATAGCGCGCATTTCTGGGTGAATAATGCCCGCCATCTGGCAGAAGTTTGGCACGAATGACTGCTCCCACTTCTTCATGCCAGATGTCGGGTGAATCAATATTGAAGGAATAATTCCATGTCAGCATATCGCTGAAATTTTGCGTGATAACATTTCGAATCTCAATGCGGTTTGAATCACGAATCAGCGTGATGTGTGTGGTACGCAAGTGCGGATCAGCAGAAATTATCTGCAAAGTTACGCTGACTGCACCGATGCTTTCGACTGTAAGATTTCCATCAGTGCCACCTAGGTCGTTGACCGTTTTGCCTTCAACTGCGCGCACAAATTGACGATCGCCGCGTTTTTTGTCAATCAAACTCGTGATAGCACCTGAATTTGAAACGGAAATGCGATAGAAATCGTTTTCGATAATATTTCCATTGATGGTTGCTGCGTTGGGAAAAGAAGTGCCTGCGCCATTCCTGATTTCAAATACCTTATAGCCGACCGAAGGGACGTCTTTAGCCAAAATTCTGAGATGAGGTTTTTCGTTAATGAATACATATTGGGAAGGGACTTGTTCTCCAGTGGAGGTATCAACGACGTGTACCAAGTTTTGATTGATGACGGGGAAATCTGCATAATCGGTACGTGCCCAGCTTAAGCTATTGAACACGTAGAATCTTGGATTTGCACCACTTCGGGTTATCATTGTACCCAGCTGGTTTTTTGCATCACTATATAACGTATTGACGTACGATGTAATCTCACCTTCGATCTTACGCTGCCATTCTGCCCGGGCATTGCGCGTAACAGGGCCATCCGCAGTCCAATTATGTTCATAATACAAGCCAAAATTGAGCATTGCCTTATTGCGTGCTTCAATTCGACTATCCATAAAGGTAGGGTCTTGCAGTGAAACGAGTGTCGCTAACGCATCCGCGCTACGTAGTTTTTCTAGAGCACGCTTAACCCGCGCGGAGACTTCCGACATGGATGCAGAGTACAGTTCCCATTCATTGCCGTAGCTGGCTGCAAAGGTTTCCAAGTCTGCGCCGTGATTAGCTTCGAAATCTTGAAAGAAATCCAGTTGATTGGATACGATGACCTTACGATTTGCATTCGTTAATTGTTTTGCGGCAATGATAAATTCATCGTCAGTTGTTATTAGGTCGTCCTCACCTTTTCCAAAAATTCCGATGACTGGGAAAGGATAGCGCGATTTGAATTGAGCATCAGTATCGACAAAATCGACTACTGTATATGGGTTACGTCCTTCGGCATAACTACCCATTGAAGTATTATCGTTATTATGCAAATGAAGAGAATTCCATTTCATCAGGACGCGACTTTCATCCCGACCGCCGAGATAATAAGTCTCGCGTTCGCGGTTTCCCAGGTGAGGTACATGCGTAGAACATCCACAAACACCTTTCCACGAATATTTTGCGCCCGATCCTGCCCAAAGCGATGATAGGCCATATGGTAAGGTTTGATTTTCCATTGCGACGGCAATCGGAAAATCAACGTCATATGCACGTTGAATCTGTCCCGGATAATACATTCCGCGCAAAACAGCTTCTGCGGGAGTGCCGCCATTGGATAGCACCAATGCATTGAGAGGCATGCTGAAGTGACCGCTCTTGATTCGGTTTATTAATCTCTGAAACTGTACAGAACTCCGGTTCTTTTGGTAAATCCACATCCAGAAACTACCATCTGCATTCCAACGCGCTTGGTATGGCGGAGGACTATTCTTTGTCGCATCCATCTGGTCAAGATAAAAATCGGTCATTGTCAGAAAAGTATCATGATATTCTTCTTCGTTCGCCGTCCACATATAATCGGTATGATCGTCAGGTGCCAGATAAATCCGTTTTTGTGCAAAACTTTCTTGCGTCATCAATAGTATGAATAAAGAGGTGAGACCTAGTTGCAATAAAATTTTCATGCTAAACCTTAAAAATTTGAGAAGAACAGACATTATTTTCAGTATCAGATCCGGAATTGTGAATCCAGCGCAAGCACTGCGCGCATCATAAGACCACAAAACAAAAAATATACTTAATTCATCGGCAATATTCTCAATCTGCGAACCGGCCCCTTGTGTGTTCCTTGAGCAGAACTCGGCTCACTTGATAGGCATACGTTCTCAGGCTGAGGCTGTTGCCGCTGACACCAAAGTACGCAATGTGTTCTTGTATGTGCCGCTTGGCATAGCTGCTAAATCGCAACAGTGCGGTTTTACTCGGCTCTACTTCGAGTGCAAATCCGCCAGCCATTCGATCAGCGCTATCGAAAATTGCTTGGCATCTTTTTCGTGGGTGAAGCAGACCACGAAGTCGTCCGCGTATCGTATCAGTTTTGCCCGTCCTCTACAGCTTCTGGCAAAGTGCCTTTCAAGCCATACTCAGGTTCTCATATCGCTTGCAAGATCCCAGACAGGCGATTTTGCACGATGCGATTATGCCCAGCGGGCGCGTTTTGCCATTGTCCTTGGGGATATATTTCGTCGGGGCGGGGGCGATAGGCACCCAGTCGCACTTGTTGGCTAAGCGCGGCAAGCTTTGCGTCCAAGTTCAGTGCATAGTCAGCTCGGTGTCTCGGGGCATGTTTCTCCTATTCTCTATCTCAATCTGGTGCCCCTTCACTCCCCTCCCGCCAAATTGCCAGCGTTCATCGCTACTATGGGTGCCTCCGAACTCCCCAGCTTCACGGCTGGCTTTATCCCCTACCAATGCGACTCGCAGTTACCAAGGCGGGTTTCACACCCACTTGATTGTGCGACATTGTCAAGCCTGAAAGCCGGTGTCAGAAAGCCGGTGTCAGGTCTAGAATGAAGAATAAAAAAACAAATATCAGGTTTTCTAATTTGGTTTTAAAAGCAGATGCAGCATGAAACCTAATGCTTATCCAATCTGCGATATTGAATTGCTTCCGCAATATGCTGATTATTGATTTTCTTGGTACCTGATAAATCCGCAATAGTTCGCGCTACTTTAAGAATTCGATGATACGCGCGGGCAGATAGGTTCAAACGACTGATGGCATTTTTGAGCAGAGTTTCACTGGTGGTATCCAGCGCACAATGTTGGTCAATTTCTTTGACGCTCAAGCGACTGTTGGTTTTGCCTTGCCGGTCAAGCTGTAATTGGTAAGCTTTTTCTACGCGCTGGCGGATGGTGCTGCTTTTCTCGCTGGTTATTTGTTGTCGCATTAGTTCATTCTGCGGCACCGCCGGAACTTCGATTTGCATATCGATGCGATCCAGCAATGGGCCTGAAATTCTTGCGCGGTAGCGGGCAACTTGGTCAGGTGTACAATGACATTTCCCGTTAGGGTGGCCAAAATAGCCGCACAAACAGGGGTTCATCGCTGCGATCAATTGGAATTGTGCCGGAAATTCGGCTTGGCGTGCCGCGCGGGAGATGGTGATTTTTCCTGATTCCAGCGGTTCGCGCAGTACCTCCAGTACTTTGCGGTCAAACTCTGCCAATTCATCCAAAAATAATACGCCGTGCATCGCGAGTGAAATTTCGCCTGGGCGCGGGTGGCTGCCGCCGCCCACTAGTGCCACGCCGGATGCGGTGTGGTGCGGGGAACGGAAGGGACGGCGTTTCCAGTTGCTGATATTGAAGCTGCCGTAACTGAGCGATTGTATGGCTGCAGATTCTAGTGCTTCCGCTTCGGTCATGGGCGGCAGGATACCGGGAAAGCGAGAGGCCAGCATGGATTTTCCAGTACCGGGCGGGCCGATCATCAGAAGACTGTGACCACCGGAAGCGGCTGTTTCGAGTGCGCGTTTTGCATGGATTTGGCCTTTGACTTCGTCAAAATCAGGATAAGCCGAATCACCGCTTTCGGTGTTGTTTTTGAATAGATTTTTGTAAATTTGTAAGGGTTCGCGTCCGCTCAGATGCGCACAGATCTGTAACAGTGATTTGGCGGCATAAATGGTGGCTTTATTTACCAGTGCAGCTTCCGCGGCATTTTGTTGAGGTAATACAAAACTACGGCCGGATTGGGATGCATTGTAAGTCATCGCCAATGCGCCATGGATCGGGCGCAATTCCCCGGTTAGAGCGAGCTCGCCCGCCCATTCATATTGATCCAATTTGTCTTTGGGAATTTGTCCGGTAGCTGCCAGGATTCCCAGGGCGATGGGTAAATCAAAGCGCCCGCTTTCTTTGGGTAGGTCGGCGGGCGCCAGATTAATGGTGATGCGCTGAGCAGGAATCTTGAATTGCGCATTTTGCAATGCGGCCCTGACGCGGTCTTTGCTTTCTTTCACTTCCGTATCAGGGAGTCCAACAATGGTGAAGCTAGGCAAACCGTTGGCGATATGCGTTTCCACTGTCACCAATGGCGCTTGTATCCCTGAAAGTGCCCGGCTATACAGGACAGCGAGTGACATTTGAGGGCTAGTAATCCTGGGTGTGCTGGTACGAGCAGAAATTCACTTAAAGATGATAAAAGATAAGTTAAATAAACTTACTTTTCATGCATATCTTCACTATCCTGTTTTTCTTCTACGGTATGAGAGGGTGATAGGCTGGTAGATTTTTTTAACAACGCTTCCAATTCGGAAACTTTACCTTCGAGGACCATTAATTTTTCGCGGGTACGTTGTAAAACTTCCTGTTGTACATCAAACTCATCACGTGTTACTAAATCAAGCCGAGTAAAGGCGCCTGATAACAGCATCCGGATATTTCTTTCGATGTCTTTGGCCGGACTGTTGTGCAGTACTTCGCTGACTTTGGCATTGATTTCGTCGATTACATTTTTATTAAGCATTGCTGTTCTCCTTGTTGACTGATCCAGCACTTGATCAGCTGATGATAGTGACGTGATAAAATCTCAGAATGTGATAAAGCTTTACAAGATCTGATTATCCACTGTTATTGAGAAGGGTTCCAGTATTAAGAAGCAGGGGATATTTCCCAGGCCACTCCCTTTGATCAGTTATGCATTGGAGAATCGTCTTTTTGATTAACGGTTAATTGTCCGGATACATAAATGGAACGCATACGACTACTTGAAAATTGGGTGAAGGAGCAATTTCCGGAAAAGCCGTTTACTTTGCAACCAGCGTCTGCTGATGCCAGTTTCCGGCGATATTTTCGTGTTTTCTTCAAGGGCCAGACACTGATTGCTATGGATGCGCCCCCGCAACAGGAGGATTGCACACCATTTATTCAAGTGGCGAAGATTCTGGCTGCAACCGGCGTGCACGTGCCAAAAATAGTAGCGAAAAATCTGGATCAGGGCTTCTTATTATTATCTGATCTGGGTGATACGACTTTCTTGCAGGCACTCAATAATCAAATGGATAGCGCTGATCAGCTTTATGGCGATGCGATTGATGCGCTGATTAAGCTGCAATTGTCGCAACAGGTGGAAGGTTTGCCCGGTTACGATGAGGTATTATTGCTGAAAGAACTCAACTTGTTTCCGGATTGGTATGTCGCAAAACATTTGCGGGTAACTATAACGGAAAAACAGCAAGCCGTTCTGCAGTCAATTTTTACGCGAATTATACAAAACAATATTGCGCAGCCCAGAGTATTGGTGCACCGCGATTTTCATTCGCGTAATCTGATGGTGACATCCCCCAATCCAGGCATTATCGATTTTCAGGATGCCGTGGTGGGGCCGATCACGTATGACTTGGTGTCGCTATTTAAGGATGCCTATATCCGGTGGGACGAGGAGCGGATTCTGGATTGGATGATTCGTTATTGGGAAAAAGCCCGCAAGGCCGGATTACCTGTGTCCACCGATTTTGCGGAATTCTACCGGGATTTTGAATGGATGGGCGTGCAGCGGCATATTAAGATTTTGGGGGTTTTTTCCCGCCTGTATTACCGTGATGGTAAAGAGAATTATCTGAATGATCTGCCGCTGGTGATGGAATATTTACGTAAAACTTGTAAACGCTACCGGGAACTTCATCTGCTGCTGAACTTGCTGGATGAACTGAACCCGGCTGAATCAGACCAGAAAATTGGCTACACCTTCTAATACTATTCCCTATAAAGCCATGATTCTCGCGGCGGGGCGCGGAGAACGCATGCGTCCGCTCACTGATTCTTTGCCGAAGCCTTTGTTAAAGGCGGGGGGTCACGCATTAATCGAGTATCAGTTAAGAAATCTGGCAGGCGCGGGTTTTATCGATATTGTGATCAACCATGCGTATCTCGGTGAAATGATCGAAAATGCTTTGGGTAATGGGGAGCGGTATGGTGTTAACATTCAGTATTCTCCTGAGAAAATTGTATTGGAAACCGCGGGCGGGATTGCCAATGCTTTACCGCTTTTGACGGACCAATCCGGCAATTTGCCTTTTCTGGTTGTCAACGCGGATATTTATAGTGAAATGGATTATGCATCGCTATTACCGACAATGCGTGCGATGCAATCAAGTACAAACCAGCGGCTTGCACACCTTGTCTTGGTCGGCAATCCGCCGCATCATGTCGAAGGTGATTTTGTGTTGCAGGGAGATCAGGTGATGCTGACTGGAGATAACAAACTGACTTTTAGCGGTGTCGGTATTTACCAATCACAGCTTTTTAACGAAATAAAACCAGGCTTTCCGGTAAAACTGGCGCCGCTGCTGCGGCAGGCAATGCAAGCAGGAAAGGTAAGCGGTGAATATTTTTCCGGGCAATGGGTTGATGTGGGAACGCCGGAACGGCTTGGATTACTGGATCAGCAACTCAAGTCTCAATTAGAATGATCAACAATGGACGCAGTCTAAAAATTCAAAGTATCTCGCTATGACACACATTCAACCTTTTATCACGCGTCGGCAGCTTTTGGCATCCAAGATGCATGGCGGTGTCGCTATTGTCCCAACGGCTCCGGAACGGTTGCGTAATCGGGATGCACATTATTCTTACCGGTTTGACAGCTATTTTTATTATTTGACCGGTTTTCGCGAGCCTGAGGCTGTGCTGGTGCTCATTGCCGCGACAGAAAAAACACCGGCAAAGCATGTTCTGTTTTGCCGCGATAAAGACATGGAACGCGAGATATGGGATGGTTTTCGCTATGGTCCGGAAGCTGCCAAAGAGACGTTTGGTTTTGATGAAGCGTATTCGATTGTCAAACTGGATGAATTGCTCCCTAAACTATTGGCGGATCAGCCTGCTGTTTATACTGCATTGGGACAGGATCATGCCTGGGATCAACGTATCGTCGGTTGGTTAAACCGAGTGCGGGAACAATCGCGCACGGGTGTGGTTGCACCGGGTGAAATTCATGATTACCGTGCATTATTGGATGAAATGCGTCTGATTAAAGGGACGGATGAATTACAAATAATGCAGCGGGCGGCAGATATTTCGACCCAGGCGCATCAGCGTGCGATGCAGACAACCCGTCCGGGAATGCGTGAGTATGAGATTGAAGCGGAATTGCTTTACACCTTCTACCGGCACGGTGCGCAAGCGCCAGCCTACACATCCATTGTTGCCGGTGGCGCCAACGCCTGCGTGTTACATTATGTGGAGAACAATGCCGAGTTGAAATCGGGGGATTTATTACTGATTGATGCCGGTTGTGAATTGGATGGCTATGCATCGGATATTACGCGGACATTCCCGGTTAATGGAAAATTTACCGCTGCCCAAAAGGATGTTTATCAACTGGTTTTGGCGGCACAGGCCGCGGCCATTTCTCAAGTGAAACCGGAAAATAACTGGAACGATCCGCATAAAGCTGCTTTACATGTATTGGCGCAAGGCTTTATTGATCTGGGATTATGTCAGGGCAGCGTGGATGCCGTGCTGGAATCGGGAGATTACAAACGCTTTTATATGCACCGGACTGGGCACTGGCTGGGAATGGATGTGCATGATGCCGGTGAGTACAAACAAAAAGGCGATTGGCGTCTGCTGCAACCCGGCATGGTGCTGACCGTTGAGCCGGGATGTTATATCCGCCCGGCGGATAATGTTCCGCAACATTTCTGGAATATCGGGATACGAATCGAAGACGATGTGATCGTCACACAAACCGGCTATGAACTTTTGACGCTGGCAGCACCTAAAACCATAGCCGAAATAGAGGAGCTGATGCAATGAACGATGAAGAAAGGAAAATAGTTATCAGCAAGGTTTCTGAATACCGTCAAAATGAATCGGGAGAATTTCACCGTGTGCCGGTTTCTCCGGTTAACCGCTGGATCACCATTGCAATACTCATCCCGGTTGTTGCGCTTATGGTTGTGTTGGGCATTTTCTTTTTTGCGGCTTTTCTTGCTTTACTTGCAGTGGCTGTCGTGGTGGTTGGAATACGCTTCTGGTGGCTGCGCAGAAAAATTGAAAATGCAATGCAACAACCCGATGATATAAATCGACAGGCTGAGGCAGATCACACGGTTATTATCGAAGATGCACAAATTATAGAAGAAACGGAAGTTCACCGGACTGAGCAAAAGAAACACTGAAGCTGCATGATTCATCTCTGAAATTTAAAGAAAGAGTGGCATCAGGTCATTATATTGCTTTATAAATTCTTGGGTTGACCGTTACTAATGAGACCATTTTAAAACTCAGGATCCGTTGGGGTATTTTGATTTAATTTGTCAGCATAAGCTGGGGTGGTAGGTTCCTGAATCCGCTGTTTCTTTTCTACTTTCGATATTGAGTTCTATGATAAAAAAAGTGCAAGCTGGTGACGTTCGACTGGGAATGTATATTCATGAAATTAAGGGGAACTGGTTAGAGCATCCGTTTTGGAGGAAATCATTTCTGCTGGATCAGCAGAAAGATTTGGATAAGCTCCTGAGTTGTCCCCTGGATGAAATATGGATTGATACCAGTAAAGGTCTTGATGTTGCCGTAAGCGAACAAACGCAAACTACAACTGTTGTTAATCCTGACTCAGATAAACCAAAAACTGAAACACCACGGCCAGCTAAAAAAGTTTCGGTAGGTGAAGAGCTGGACGCTGCTAAAAAAATACATAAAAAGGCAAAAGAAGCGGTTACGACCATGTTCAGCGATGTTCGCATGGGTAAAGCGCTTGAAATCGAGGAAGCGGTATCATTGGTTGATGAGATTAATCAATCCATGGAACGGAACTCGAACGCATTACTCAGCTTGATCCGGCTAAAAACTGTCAATGAGTATACTTACTTACATTCTGTTGCGGTTTGTATGCTGATGGTTGCAGTGGGAAGACAATTAGGGTTAAGTGGTGAACAGCTCAGACAAGCCGGTGTTGCTGGGCTACTCCATGATGTCGGGAAAATGGCGATCCCCAGTGAAGTACTGGATAAGCCAGGAAAATTGACGGATGATGAGTTCGCAATTATAAAAAGTCATCCACAGCGTGGCTGGGAAATCCTCAAATCCTGTTATCAAGTTCATGAAACAGCTTTGGATGTTTGTTTGCATCATCATGAACGTGTGGATGGGCAAGGTTATCCGGAAAAAATATCCGGCGACGCGCTTACTTTGTTTGCACGTATGGGGGCGGTTTGTGATGTCTATGATGCCGTTTCTTCAAGCCGTTGTTACAAGCCTGCATGGTCGCCTGCTGAATCAATCCACAAAATGGCGACATGGGCCGGTCATTTTGATGAGAAGATTTTTCAGGCTTTTGTTAAAACCATTGGTATTTATCCGACCAGTACTTTGGTAAAGCTCAAATCCGGACGATTGGGCGTGGTGATTGAACAATCCCAGAAGAAATTGACAGCACCCATCATTAAGATTTTCTTTTCTACGCGAGCGAACGCGCATATTCCAGTAGAAATTTTAGATTTATCAAAAGGAACGGACAGTATTGAAAATATTGAAGACCCGCTTAAGTGGGGTTTTGATAACAATAAAATACAAGGAATATGAGTAGTTCAGCTCTCTGCACTTGAACAGAATTTCTGCTACAAACATCGGTAATTCAGTTTTTCTGAAAAATCAAATCCCATACACCGTGACCAAGTTTGATTCCCCTTTGTTCAAACTTGGTTAATGACCGGTATTCCGGTCTTGGTGCATAATCTGCCGCGGTGTTGGCGAGCCGGGATTCCTGACTTAAAACCTGAAGAATTTGTACGGCATAGTCTTCCCAGTCGGTGGCCACATGGATATACCCATCTGTTTTTAAATGCTCACACAAGCGAGTAACCAGAGCCGGTTGGATCAATCTGCGTTTGTGGTGCTTGGCTTTTGGCCACGGATCGGGAAAGAAAATGTGAACGCCATCTAAACATTCCGCTGGCAGCATGTGTTGCAGTACTTCGACGGCATCATGTTGAATGATGCGTAAATTCGTCAATTCGAGATGCTCGATTTGATTGAGCAGACTGCCGACTCCGGGCGTATGCACTTCAATTCCAAGATAATCATTTTCAGGATGCGCTTTTGCGATAGTTGCGGTGCTCTCGCCCATACCAAACCCGATTTCGAGAATTTTAGGTGCCGGGCGGCCGAAAATTTGATTTAGATCTATCCGGTTCTCGCCAAAAGGAATGCCATACTGAGGCAGCAAAGTTTCACAGGCGCGGCGTTGTGCATTGGATAAGCGCCCTTGACGAAGCACAAAACTGCGGATGGTTTGTTGCATCAGCAACTAAATGGCAACAACAAGTTGAGCACTCAAGCGGATTTACCCGTTGCCGATTTTTTTGTAGTGGTGTCCGCGCGGGCGATGACGCCATCCGTTGGTGAGCTGGGGTTGGCGCTGTAGAGTTTCTTCGCCATGCGTCCGGCCAAATACGCTTCGCGTCCGGCTTCAACGGCTTTACGCATCGCGGATGCCATTAATACAGGGTCTCTAGCTGCAGCAATCGCAGTGTTCATCAGCACGCCATCGCAACCCAACTCCATCGCAATGGTTGCATCTGAAGCCGTGCCGACACCCGCATCGACCAATACCGGGATTTTGGCATTGTCGATGATGATTTGCAGATTCCACGGATTCAAAATGCCCATGCCCGAACCAATCAACGAAGCCAGCGGCATGACGGCGACACAACCCATGTCTTCCAGTTGTTTGGCAATAATCGGATCGTCCGAAGTGTATACCATCACCTGAAAATCCTCCTTGATCAGAATCTCCGCGGCTTTCAGGGTTTCCACCATGTTCGGGTACAGTGTTTTGGGATCACCCAGCACTTCCAGTTTGACCAGACTGTGCCCATCTAGTAATTCACGCGCCAGGCGTAGTGTGCGCACCGCGTCTTCAACGGTATAGCAGCCCGCTGTGTTGGGTAATAAGGTGTATTGCGAGGGCGGCAAAACCTCCAACAAATTGGGTTCATTAAAATTTTGCCCGATATTCGTACGCCGGATCGCGACGGTAATGATCTCAGCACCACTGGCTTCAACGGCTGCACGGGTTTCGCTGAAATCCTTGTATTTACCGGTGCCAACCAGTAAGCGGGATGTATAGGTTTTACCGGCAATCACTAAGTTATCCATGAAATTCTTTTTTGTACCCAAGGTATATTTGTTGAATAGCGCGGGATTTAACCGCCGCCCACTGCAACGACAACTTCCAGTTGATCCCCATGATCCAAAATTTGTTCTGAGAATTGGCTGCGTGGAATAATCTCACCATTGCATTCGATAGCGATGCGCTTGCCGTGCAATGCGAGATGGTCGATAAGTTGTGTCACGTTGATCGGCGACTCAAATTGCTGCGGTTGTCCATTAATGGTGAGTTGTATCATTGATGATAAAGTTGGGATTGATATTTCAGGTTAGCCAGACAAACAATCAAAATTCAGGATGAATTTTATCATGTGGAGATTGGGTAATTTGAGAAATTTATGAATATTACTACGAGTCGGTTCAGTTCCACTTAGTAGGCTATTGAAAAATTATCTGCGTTATCGGTATTAGATTCGTGATTCGGTATCTGACCCTGAAGATCTAGTAGGGTATTTTGAAATTTAAACATTTTCTGGGCCGATTGTTGAGTCGTTTTTCGATACGATTAATTTCGGCAGCAGTGACATTGTTAAGCCGCTTGATCTGTCGAACTCCATTTTTGACAGCATACACTTGCACTGAACATCATTGATGTGCATTTAGTGCACGATAAAGCTTCCTCGCTTCTTCTTCCTTTAGTGTGTCATCGATTTCACGCAGAACACTTTGAATGTTAACTGGTTTCTCAATACGTTCGAAGTGCCCGGTCAAAACACTATCCGGATGTAGTTGTCCGCTCTGATAAAGTGTCCATAACTCCATACCATAACTGGTGGCTAGCAATTCGGGTGCAAACTGGCCGAAATAAACAGCCAAGTTTTCTACATCACGTAGCAGCATTTTACAGGCTTGGTTATTGGCGGCTGCGTCGATAGCTTGTGGCAAATCGATAATAACTGGGCCGGTGCTGTCGACTAGCACGTTGTACTCAGATAGGTCACCGTGGATAACCCCAGCGCACAGCATCAGAACAACCTGCGTAATTAGTATACGGTGATATTCACGAGATAGCTCCGCAGTCAGTACAAGTTCGTTGAGCCGCGGCGCCGCGTTGCCATTGCTGTCAGTGACCAGATCCATCAGTAGTACGCCCTCATGGAAATGATGCGGCTTGGGTACACGCACTCCAGCAGCAGCGAGTCGATACAGAGCATCTACCTCGGCACTTTGCCAGGATTCTTCCTGTGCCTTTCGGCCATATCGGGTACCTTTTTCCATGGCGCGGGCGCGACGGCTGTTCTTTACTTTGCGGCCTTCGGTGTAATCCGTGCTTTGGCGGAAACTGCGTTTGTTGGCTTCTTTGTATACTTTAGCGCAACGTATCTCTTCGCCACAGCGAACCACATAAACCGAAGCTTCCTTGCCACTCATTAATTGACGGATAACTTCATCGATGAAGCCGTCCTGGATCAGTGGCTCAATTCTTTTTGGAGTTTTCATTCGTGTAATACTACGCTTATATTTTGATATTCATCTTAGATACAATTTATAGCACAAAAGGGAACGCGAACACAGAAAAATAGCTGTATACCCTAACCATGAAAAGACCACTCCGATTGGAATTTCCGAGTCGCTGTATACGTGACTTCGCATGGAGATCACAGTGAAACCATTTTTGAAGACAATGATGACCGACGAAGGTCTTTAGAACTCCTTGGAACCGGTGTGGCTTATTTTAACGGACTGTGTCATGGCAGTTGTTTGATGGATAACCATTATCTCTCATCATTGCGGCACAAGCGACATTAAATTGAAACCGGGGCACGCCAAATAGCGAACCCAAGCTTGCAATTATGCAACCCCTTGTGGGATCAGATACCGAAACCGCTAGGCCCACCGAAAGGTGAATAGATGAAGTCACCAGCGGCAAGTGGCGTGCCGATCACCTTGATTTCCATGTCGGCTGTGCATCACCATTGGCATCGACCTGAAGCGTCTGAGCGCCCGCTGCTGTCGCTTACTTTGTAAAATTTATCTCGCGATTTAGCGTTTCTTATCGCGGTATCGGTGAGCATTTGACGGTATCTTGCATGACGGTATATCAAGAAATGTTATGCTATCTCTTGATACAATCAATTCTTAATAATTACAATGGATTTGATACGATATGAAACTAATTGAAATTCTTTGGTGGTGCCCGGGGCCGGAATCGGGAAACCAGCTTTTATGCTGGTTTTCGTCGCGTGTTCCGTAATTTAAACGTAATCACTTACGTGACTTCCTTCGAGCCTGCACTTTATCCCGATTCGATAATACCCAATCCTGTACTTCTTTTGCAATCCATCTGCGTTGTGCGGTTGATGAGCTCCGGACCGATGGAATTGGCACCGCGTCGGGAAAATCTGGAAGTGATGCGGTGTGTTCTATGAATGATCTTGCGCTCTTTATCCCTAGATAATCAGCGCATATTTGTGCAGTCCATAGCCTTTTATCGTCTGGCACATCGACTCCCTTGCTTCTGAGTGCGTCTGCCAATGCATTCAGCGCCTGAGTGTGCCGCTCCAAAACTTCAATTTCTTGTGGCTGCATATAATTTTTCCTTGCTCAATTAATCGTTATATTGCTATTTTCTACTTTCCGGCATTCAATCATTATGGTGTGATCGGTAAAATAGAATTCGTGTGTGTATTCCGTACCTTGATCCATTCCAGCCAGAATAAGCGACATGTGCGTTGCGAAGCATTCCCTGACTTCCTTAACGAATTCTTCATCGGTCATGCCGTTTTCTACCGCCAAGGCGTAAAGGTCTTTAGTGCTCATTGTTCTATTTGTGCGCCAATACTTGATCGAGTTGTTCCTCAGTGATCCCATACATCCAGCATAAACCACTTCTTGATGTGCTCTTGCCGTTAACTATTCTCTTAATTTCTGCAATCTGTGCGTCACTTAATGACTTGGCTTTTTGTGGATGCTCGTTCATATTTTTTCCTTTGGATCTTCCTGTAATAGTTTGTAGTGTGTTGGAATAAAATCTAGTTTCCCTTGTGTACACCATATGCCTGAGCTGAATAGTCTGCCTATATATTTACGTTTTGATTTATCTGTTATTAAAATATCCTGATTCCTCGGCGTATTCTCATCAATCGGGATCCATGGGTCGAGTTCATAACACCTTTTAAGCAAATCGTTAAAGACTATAAGCATAAGTGAGCGTGAAGTTTCATCAATACCACTGACTTCTGTTATTGTTTTTATAGAGTTCTCTAGATATTCCTTGCTTATTCCTTCAGTCATGTTTATGAGCTCCGCAGTGTTTGCAAACGTTTATCCTAACAATTGGGCCGCAACCACCTACACAAAAAAATTCCCGTAGGGCGGGGAAATGTAACTTCTCCTCCATATGATGTCCCCACATGAAGCAGAGTATTTTAGTCCAGGTTATTTCAATGGCACTCACAATAACCCCCATTATATGAATAAGGACCGTTCCTTCCTTGTGGATCCTCATTGTTGTAATGCTGACCAGGAATGCCGTGCCATTCACTTCCATTGCCACAGCAGTCGCATACAGAAACATCATGATCTGAATTGCTTGATATCCAAGCGGGAATCTTGCCAACAAGATCATCATCCATAGCATCAAGTTGTTTTTCCGGTATTTGATGTAAGTTAATGAATCCAAACCCTTCGCACCTTGTGCAAGTTAATCCCATCTTTCAGTCCCCATCCTTGTCATCGAAGAACCAATCTTCATCATCACGCGTTCACCCATTAGAATCCCGGGAATCCTGCACCTGCTTTTCTTCTTTCATTTCTCAGTCATAGTCATATTGTCCAGACGAATCGACATGCTTATAAGCAGGCTTGCAGTCAGCGAAGCTTTCACCGCATGGGTGCAGATCACTTAATTCGCATCCGCACTCCAAATCACCATTAACAAGGCCATCAAAATCGTTATCAACCAAGTGCTGTTTAAGTATTTCAATTACTGTTGGCATCTTTAACCTCGCTCTGCAACTCTTTCATTTTTGCTAGGATTTGCTCAACTTCAGTTATACCTAATTCAAAAAGTGTAACAAGGCCATCTGCTTCTATGTCTATGCTGCCAATTTAAGTATCTCCCTTAATATTTTCAGCAATATAATTTGTATAACCATCGCAATCTATAAATCTAATAGCCATCATTTATCCTCGATGAACTCGCGTAACTTTTTGCAGGCAGATACCAGATTATCCCAACAGCCAAAGGTTTTGCTGAAAGTCTCGATAATTCCCAGTATTGATTGGCACTCCTGAACACTAAAACCACTCAAACTTAACTTGGGCTCACCGCCATGTAAGGGAATGTAGGTTTCCTTTACTTCGCGCCACCATTTATTACCAATTCTTATAAAAGTATCGGCACCATCGGTATCTTCTGTTTCCTCAAGCACTATCCTGCGCGGCTGTATTTTTCTTGTTCTAAAAGTTACTTGTATTTCTTCGTCAGAAATTCTATTTGCATAATATCCGTAAACTTCAAGGCCTTTGTGTAACGGTAATTCAATCGTTTGCTTTGTCATTTTGATATCACCTTATAATGTTTCCCGTAAATCACAGCTTCTATGGTTGCAATACTTACACCATTCGCCAATGCCAAATCTTTAACCTTAACTCCAGAAGATCTTCTTATTTTTATATCTTCTACCTGCTGTTTGGTTAGTTTTGAATTATGATGCTCAGAACCGGACTTATATCGACCGTGCAATATACGATCAGATGCATTTTGTAGCGCATCTCCATAACATAAATTATCAGGTGTATTATTGGACGCATTGCCGTCAATATGTCTAACCTGCAATCCAGTAGGGCATACTCCATGATATGCATCTGCAACCATCCTATGAACTCCGACCGGCCTTGTCTTGCCGTTTTCTAGCATAATACAGACTGTTTTATATCCCTTTTTGGTCGTTAACTGACTTAATAAGTAGTTATGATCATAATCAATTACAGATTTTGTGCCGCCATGACCAGGAACCCTTACGCCTCTCCTGCGATGAGATACGATAGACCCATCAGATGTGGCTGAATACCCTTGGAATGATGGGCAAATTTTCATTTCAATATCTCAAAAGTTATGCACCAAACCCACGGATTCAAATCCCAGGATCCTTTGCCGTTGATTGATTCCCAAAGGTTTTGGAATCCTGCTCTATACTGCATGCGATCAAGATCACTACCAAACATGGGAGAAATAATTCCCTCCGCAATCGCATCTTCCTCACTGATATCCTGTAACCGCTCAACCCGCACATTTGTCACCTCAAGAAGGATTCTTGATGCCCATCGGGGCATGTGAATTGATGGACTCCAACGTTCCACGAAGTTATCATCAGCATCAGTGAAATCACAGCTATCACCAGATGCTTTGTAATAGCAATATTCTGGTGTCTTGTATTTATCGCTGTTCCAATCTTCTGGAATTTCATCGTCAAATAAAGGTCCTTGCCATGTCTCCCTCACCCAAAGCCTATCACCTGATTTTCCGAATGGGCATCTATCAAGTTGAAAATCATGATTATTCGATAGTTCTCTCTGACCTTTGCAAACTCTGCGCGTCTGAGTTTTCCTGCCATCCAGCAAGGCTCTAACCATTTCTCCATTAAATAAAATAGGACGTTCTTTACTTTCCATTTGCTTCTCCTTTCTTCAACATGAATTCTTATCTTTTCCATCAAACTCAAATGGCCGGCGTCCTGGTTGCACTTAATATGCGCAAGAACAATATTGCTTACATGATCCGGACCGCCATGAGTGATGGCTATTAAATGCTCGCGCGAGATATCATCTGGTGTCATGACTTCATTACAGAAAAAGCATTTATCACCGTCCCGTTTAAGCAAGAATCTTATTTCATGACTTGCTCAGTTCTTTCTCCGCTTTGTTGCCGGTACCGCTCTCCAATCACCGTTAATTCTGAATTTTTCAAACGCTTCTTTGGATATTCCAACAAAAGTTAAAGCCCCGGCCTTGTTCTTGTAAATTACTGATGTTTCTTGTCCGGATTTGAATCTGATCAACTCCCATTCATTCGTTGGCTCTAATACCTGAGCACCCCTTTCAGAAAGCCACTCCCGAAACTTTGGAATGTGCTTTCTGAGTATTGATAAGGTAATTGTCATAATGAATGGTGCTATAAATATTTAAGCCGCTTCCGCTTTCAGATCCTGATCGGCAATAACGCCATCTTCCAGCCAATAACACTTGATCAAGTCCTCTGGTAATCCGGATGGCAATTGCTTCAATGTTCCGAACAGCAATACGGTTTCAATGTGCCCATAATCCGCGATGCTGAATAGCCAGGTTAAATAGGCTTTCCGGCTTGGTATATCCAGCAAATCAAACTCATCGATCATCACGAATTTGATACCAGAAACGTAACTTATTGCCTCTGCAATTACTGAATCGATTAGAAATTTAGTCGCCTTGGATGAGAGGTTGTATAAATTCCCATCCTCGAAAATTGTCATGTCATCACCGATAAATACCTTGGCCGGTAATGCAGGATTAACATTACTAAGCATTTTCACGCTCTCAGCAATTCGCGCGTTGATAGGATCGAGCGCTGCAGATAGCATTTCGCTCGGTATTCCATCCGGTGCCAGTGAGCCAGATATCAAATCCCATGCCTGAACATCAGCGTGATACCCGGCTGCTTTCTTGGTTTTTTCATCCGCTTCCGCAGCGAGTTTCCGGTCTTTGGATTTTTGATCGAATATTTCCTGTGCTTCTTTTTTCTCGACCTTCAGTGATTCAATATCGGCCTTGAGAGCGGTGATCATTTCTTCCGTAATAACCTCAGCATCTTCTTTTTTCAGTGCTTCCAGGGCTTTGCTTGCACGCTCAGATTCTATCAAGTCACGTTCGCCGTTCAGAACCGCGTTCTTTAAAACTTCCAGCGATTTTGTGTACTCTGGCAAATTCTTCGCAGCATCTTCTTTGTGCTGGTTATTTTCTACTGATGTGCGCTCAACCAATGCTTCGCCGTTGAATGTCAGCATGGTTCCGCAACTCGGGCATGTGCAATCAACATTCCCTTCTTTTAATCCTTGGGAAAGGCGTCGCGCATCCTCAACTTTGACTGTCCATATAGCCAAGTCTTTTTTATCCAGTGAAAGCTTTTCCTTGATCCTGGTTGCCTTTTCTGCCGTGTCTCGCAACCGGACAATTTCAGCATTCTTATTTTTAGAGCCAGCAAGCTTTGCGGTATACGATCCAAGTTTTTGAGCGGTTTCTTCAATCTCATTAGATAACGCCAATAAAGCTTTACTGCGCCCCTCAATTTCTTCCTGAGATTCAACTTCTACCGGCTTTTGCGCCTTCCAATCCGCGGCCTTTAAACTCCCGTATGCTTCCCCGGTTATCGCTTTCCAGTTTGCGCGCGCTTCCGTGGTTTTTTTGTCAGCGTGTTGTTTTGCGGTATCGAAACTAGACTTGAGGAATGGCATAACCATTTCAACCTTGTCAGCATCGCATTTCCGTTCAAGCAGCTTGCCTTTTACCTCCACGCCATCGCTTCTCAGATTGCCAAGATTAAACAGAAAACTACGGCGTTCATCCGCTTTGCTGGTGGGAAATAGCGATGGATCCAGAACATAAGGCAGTGCCGGGTGCAGTGGTGCGGTTAATTCGTGCGTTCCGTTCGGTAGAGTGATTGCTGCTTTCTTCTCGCCATCGAATTCAACGTAGGTGTAACCCACTGAATTTCCTTCAGCCTCGTTAATAAGATGTTTGTAGTTCTTCTTCAATTGTACCTTTGGATTTTCCCCGGTAAACGCCTGGTATATCCCATCACGCAAACTTGTCTTTCCGGCCCGGTTACTCCCGCAGATTAGCGTGATCGGAGTGTTTACTTTTATTTCCACTTCTTTCACGGCAACTGTGCCGTGGGATGATATTTTCTGGATTTTCATGATTAAGCAGCATCCTTGTCGTTTGATTGTTCTGCCTGGTAAGCTTTCCAGCCTTTTACCCATTCAACAACCAATTCACTCCTAATGATCGGGCAATCGCTTTGCGGCTTTCCTTCTTCTGCTGCTTGATAACCATCCGAGAACGCCGCTTCTAATTCTTCATTGCTTGGCTTAACTTGATCCGGGGATGGTAGCCCTTTAATTTCTCCGTTTTCAGGATCAACATCGGAAACGTTCTCCATGCCGCCACCATCGTTCTGGTTGTATTCGTGGCCTAGTTCCATAGCGCGCTGATCATCTTCGCCCTGAACTTCATCCATTCCCTGGGTGTATTCTTCCGCGCCGGCCACAACGACCAGGACCGTCTTGCTTTCTTGTCCCGCTGCGGCTGAAAATAATTCCGGCAAATTTCCTGTGTTAATCCCGAACTTGATTACTGCTTCGACATTTCCCTTGATGGTAACCTTGTCAAGACTGCCGGCCACAACCGTCCGGCCATGCGATGCGATTGTAAATACAACCATTTTCACGTTTTCTTCCACCCTGGTACGCAGTCGGTCAATCACATCGTCCTGTTTCGCTTTCGACAATTTTTGCCATGCATCAGGTAACAGTTTTATTTCTGTAACCAGCGCTCCAAGCAAGTCTTTTCCTGCTGTTTCTGCTGTGATCTGTCTAAAATCTTGCGCTTTGCTCATGATTAAATTCCTATGTTAATTTTTAATAGTTAATTTGAGGCATTAAAACTTACCGGGCACAACTTTCTGTCAATCAATCCTATTAAGAAATCTGTCGATTCTCCTTGCATCCTTAGCCGAGCATCTTCATTCATTACCGGGCGATCAAGAAATACTTTTATCTGCGCATCAGTTACCTCATAAATATGTTGTCCGTGATCCGCGTTATCTAATCGCACCCATTTTTCTCTGGTAGCGATTCTCGCAACACTTCGCCTTGCCACTCCTAGCGCTTTCATTAATTCATTCGTGGTTTTTGTTTTCATTTCCTTCTACTCAACATCACCGAAAGAACGATTCTCGTAGGATTTTTCCCTTTCAGCGTTGGCCTCATCAATCAACTTCTGCCGAATCTTCTCTTTTTCCTCTGCTGTTGGTTCATAGGAGGTTTTTGCCTGGATATCTTCGGATTTTATTTCTGGCTTGTCTTGCTCGACTTGCTTGGTCTGCTTGGTGTCAACTGGCTTTTCCCCAACAATCTCACCAGTAGACTCATCAAAAATAACGTTACCGTCCTCAATGATTACTCCCTTACCTTGATCAACCGCAGAGTCGATCTTTTCAGCGTCCTGCATTTCAATGGACATTGGCAGATATTTCCAGCCACGGCGAATGATGGTTTTCTTTATCATTTCATCGCGGTCAGTATCCCATGGAGTTTCTTTGCCAGACTTCACGGCAGAACTGCGAGCTTTAATTTTCATAACCTCTGCGACAGTCATCCATTCAAAGTGCCGACCACCATCCTTGAAATTAGCAACCATGTAAGCAAGTTTCGGTTCACCGCGTTCACCGTCCAAATTAGGAATGTGAGTGACCCTTGTTTCAAGACCTAGAACCAGATCAAATGTGTCTTTCTCATAAACAACTTCTGCTTTGATGCTGCTTATCTCACCTGATCTTCTGGCAAGAGATATCAAGCCTCGATATCCTGGCATCATCTTAATTTCGCCTTTGAATGGCACAAGGTATGCTTGTCCCAAGGTGCCGCCAATTTCAAGACCAAGATGGGATGCTTGAACAATCGCATTCACAAAGCTTCCGGGGTTTTCCATTGCTATCTTTGCCAAGTAAGCATTGCTTCTCAGTTCGTTGAGTGCAATTCTTGCCATTTTTTCCGGTGTTAATTTGTTGGAAATAACTGACTTGATCTGACCCATTCTTCCGGCCAAAAACTGCGATAGTTCGTTGATGTTTTTTGGTTTTGTTACTTGCTTGCCGGTTACAGCATCTTTTAATCTATCAGTGCTCATGATTTCCCCTTATTTAATCGAAAATGGCCTTGCGCCAGTTTTTGTTTCGGTAAACTTCTTGATGATCAAATCAATATCAGCCTTACCCAATCCTTTTGATTCAAGCACTAGAGCAAAAAACGCTTCTTTCCAGTCAGTTTTAACGCTATCTTTATTGGTTTTCCACGTTGCTAGCTTGGTGCCGTTGTGCATCAATACTGCCGCTTCGCCCATGCGCTTCTTTATCATTGTGGTCAACACATCAAGCCTGGTTTCTGCTGCCTTCAATTCGGTTTTTTTGTTCGATGCTTCGCCTATTAATTCAAGCAATTCATTATCTGCTTCAAGAACAGCGCCAGAATCAATCTGGTACACACGTTTAATATCTTCTGGCTCACTTAATTCCGGTGGGTCCCTGCGTTGAACTCTGTCCCAAAATTCAACTTCTTTTGCCCTGATAGCCTGGATGATTTCCTCATTCCTCTCGATCCAGTGAATTCGTAGATCGTCAGTACCAATCAATGCAGCAACCACGCATTTATTCCTGCGCTTAACCATCAGATCATGCATGGTCTGGCATTGGTAATAGACCGGGAAATCATCAGTTTCAGGCTCACCCCAAAGTTTTGCAGCAAATCCATTCACTGACTTTGCTTCTGCGCTCAAAACTTCACCATCGATCCTCAGTACCATGTCTGACTCTGAAGCCAAGAAAGGCAATTCGGGATCACGAAGCCGCTCATTTCTGGTTATTACTTCAACGTCATGGCCCCGGTCGCCTAATTCCTCAAGCAACATTTCAAGTATGAGTGGTTCAAATTTCTTGCCACGATTGAAAATCTTTTGTTTCTCTGGCGTTATTTCTTCGTGGAATTCACCGATCTTTTCTTGGTAAAGGGCAAACTGGCTTTTCCATGGAGAAACACCAAGTATCGACGCAGCATCAGAACTTCCAATCCAACTCTTCCTGTCTATTAACTCAGTCACGATAAGTTTCCCCGTTTATTATTCTGTCAACTGACGCTCTGCTTAATCCTATGTGTGCGGCAGCGTAAGTCCTGCTTGCCCCAGAAGCCACCATTTCTCTTAAAATATCAACCTGACTTTTATCTAATTTACGTTTTTTTCTATTCATTTCTTTTGCTAGCAAAGATGATCTTTGCTTTAATTGATCTAATTTTTGTTTAGGTAAATTTGCCCATGCGTGAAGAGCATTTTCGGATACCGTTACCCATTCAAGATTTGATGAGCGATTGTCAGTTTTAACTAGATTTTTATGGTTAACCTGTTTTTTGTTATGCGTGTTTTCATGCCATGCAGCGCAAATAAGTCTGTGTACAACATGATTCACGTACCTGCCATTATTCCTAATAACAACATAGTGATAACCATCCTTCCTTATGCTGCTCTTCATAAAACGATTGCTTAAGTGTGACCATATGCGGCCATCTGAAGATGCGGAATAATTCCCAGTTAATCCAGGCAATGGTATGGGCATAAGCTCAAAGTCTTGTTGTGATTCATTCATTACTTGCAATCTCCATTTCTTCGCAAAATTGATACGTGTCGCACCATCTTTCAGCAGCGCCATCGTCCATAAAAAGCACGAATACAAGAGCAACCAACAATATCCAAATCAATCTTGAATCAGTCATAGCACATGCTCCAATTTAGAGATTTCAGACTTGAGTTGATTAAGCTTTTCTAGCCTGGTAATTGTTGCGTTGTGCTGATAATTTCGCTCCATGTGCGGAGCGATAGCGTTAAAAATATCAACGTCCTGCTGTAGATTGCTATGCTCATTTGAGCAGTCATCGAGCAGCCCCATTCTTGCTGTTAATGCCGCTTGAACCGCATCGCAAAGCATTGGCACGCTGACTTCATACTCAAGATCCAGAAAAAGATCGCTCAACGCACGTTCAAGAGCGTCCCATTTATTCTCACGAATACGCATGGCCGCGATTTGAGGAGTAATTTTTAACATTGGCACTGCCATCACTGCACCTCGCTATCAGGTAAAAAGTTCTTTATCTGTTGATTCTTTAGTTTTGCTTCAATGCGTAATTCACGCGCTTCAGCTGCGAATTTCATTTCTACGGCCCTAAAGACATCGTGAGATATCGAATCCGTTACTCTCCTCACCTCTGCATTTATTTCGGCATCAAAGGTATATCTATCATCCATACCTTTAATAAATTTGCTCAAAACTTGCATATCATTTCTTTGGCGAGCCAAATACTTTGATTGTTCGTCAAGCCTATTTGCTTTCGCTAAGAGATCCTTTTCTTCCTTGTCAATCTGGTTAAGGTTTTCAAGTTTCATCACAGCACCTTTACTTTCACGCAGCACAATTCATTCATCGCTGCATACATTTGGCAGACAGCCTCGGCTGTTGATTTGAACAGGCCATAAATCGGTTTGTGCCTACCGGCAGCCGTCCATATCGTTATTTCGCACATCAACGGCCTTTTCATGATAGACGTCTGTATCTTGCTGCTCTGATTGGCGAATACCCTCTACCAAGCCAGTAGCAGAAATTGTAAATGTGCTTTTTGTTCACAAAATTCATGAAGCGTAATATATTCATGTGCCCCCCTTAGTTTGTTTGCTTATCAACTCAATCTCATGCGGCTTACGACTTATGGTGTGTTGATGTGAGAAGATTACCAAATGGTAATTAATATGTCAATACCATATGGTAATGTTTTTTGCTATACTCCAAACTCATCGTGAAATTTGTACGAAAAAAAGCTGAATGCGACTAAATTACTTGGGAGAGAAAATGACTGAAGATGCGGATTTATCGACTAAGGGAGACTCAAAACAAAAGAAATTAAGGCAGGAAGTGATTGATAGACTGAATAAGATTGCTGCCCAATGGCATCATCTAGCTAATTGTAAATTTGCATCAGCAAAAAATTACCAGGAAGGGGAATTCGGAAGAAAGTTTATTGAACATGGCGCAATGAATTATAGAAATTGCGCATGGGAACTGGAAAGAGAAATCAAACAATTGGAGGGATCTGAGGAATCTGATCAATGTTCTCACGCAGCCAATTCTTTACATAGTCAAAAGTAAATGAAGCACCTTCTTTTAAGACTGTTTTCATGGCTTTTTTCCACAAAACATCGTCTCTTGCTGCTGACAGAAAATCATGACCAGCCCAAGTGACGCTAACCAGAGTTACTTGCGGATTTCTGCTCATTTCAGTTGATTCAAGAGCGTAAACCAAGCCAGCTTGAGACATTATATGAATATGATAATAAATCTGTGCGTCTGTGTAGTCTTTTATTGGAGGTTTTTCGTGAATCTTGGCATCCTTATGATCCTCAGCCCAAAGCAATATTTCGCGAACAAGATTTAAATCACGTTTCATATTAATTTATCCTTTTTATGAAACATGATAGTACCAAACTCGGGACGTAAAAAAACCAGCAGGACGCTGGCTATTGGCGATAAAAAACCCGCCGGAGCGGGTTATGGTTGATTTTTAAAAAGGAGTATTAAATGAAAAAATTTCTACATTGGTTTTTATTACGCAGATCTGTCTCAAGGATATTGAATTTTTTGGATTTCATTGGGCATTTAAGAGATATGCAGGTAAGAATTCTGTTTGCAGAAGAAAAGCCAACAATAATGCAAATACTCAGGCTCAAAAAGATTAACGATTAATATATTTCTGAAACCATGTTGCTGCCTTGGTATTGCCAAATGTAAACCAGTCACTACCAACCTCAACGATTATATAGTTATCATCGTTGAGTAGTATTCCTTCTAGTCTTGCAGAAATTTGGCCAGCATTTAATTTTGTTACAAATAAAAACGCCCCACCGTGCTTATCAAAATAAATTGGCTTGCTTGTGTCGTTCGATAGTTTGCTTAATGTTGTCTGAATTTTCGCGTGCTCTGGCTGCACGGTTGAAGTATTTAGCAGAAGCAGGTATCGCTTATCAATATCATTTTCATTCATAACAATTTTTCTTCATACTCACCATACTTTTGTCGCCGTTAATTTGTAACCATTTGGCAGTAAGCACTCATATCCTGGCGGTGGAATGCAAGATACTTGTGTTATTTCAGCGATCATGTCCGTTTTTATTTCAATATCATGGACTAATTTTCCTTCACCTGTAATATTTGTGATCCTAGCTTTATTGTCTGTTCTAACCCCCTGATATGCGCGCCAAATGTCGCCATAATCTTCATGGTATACAACTACGACAATCATCACGCCATCATTCTCGTTTATAGTTGCATAACCAATCGGATCAACTATCCATATCCCATCATACGGGCCAGCAGCGAATGACTGCATCGATGACAAAAGCAATGATATCGCGATTAATGCCTTGTTTAATTGCATTTGAACGCCGTCCCGTAGATAGTTCGGTGTTCGTCTCTGCGATCCATTGTAACCGTATCTCCGCCGATCCTGTAAGTGTCCCTTTTAAGATCTGATTCCCTGCCTACTTCGCTCATAGATGCTAGTCCAGAAGCAAATACTTTCCCGAGTTCTTTGCAGTGCAGTGGTGGATCAGATTTGCGTAAAATGCGAACGGCATTTTCACCAGCCGATAAGGGGACGCTAGCGCAAGATGAAAGCAGGGTAAGCACAATAAGTGTAACAATTAGATTATTCATTATTATTCCAAATTTTTACAGTAGCAGCTATCAACGTAGCACCAATTCCTGATGCTACTTACCTTTGTTCCCCTTTCCTGAATCCTGGATTCCAATTGTTTTCATCTCTTCAATTAAATTTATAGCTTTGTTCTGTTGTTCTGGTGATGAGCTTAGGAAAACTTTTAATTTTTCTACCTCTGTTACGGAAATCCCATCTTTTGTTGCCCCTAACATTTTCAACAATGAATTGTCATCCTTGATTGAAATCGGAGAATATTCCTGATCAAACCATCCTGAGCCAAGCCTCAATGTATCTTCGATATGAATGCGCATATCTTCTCCAACACCTTTATCTTTCGCGTATCTGGATACGAGGCTGGGAGCTATATTCAGTTCTTCTGACATAGCCCTTTGGTTGTTATTAAATCTTTCTCGCAAAAGCTGCCTGAACTTTTCATTTCTGTGCGGTTTTTTCTTGGATGCCATTTTCATCATATTGAGATTCCATTACCAAAAAGTAAATGACCACATGGTGTTGACATAATGATTACCATTTGGTAATGTACTTTGTATGGAAAATTTAAAAAAATATTTAAAATCTCTTTCATCTCCTGATGAGAGAGTCGAATTCGCGAAATCTTGCGGCACCACTATTGGCTACGTTCGAAAAGTAATTAGCTCAAAGGGTTCGTTGCTTTTCGGCCCAATTATTTGCAGAAAAATGGAAGAACGATCTTCTGGAATAATTGATCGGCGAGAGCTGAGACCAAATGATTGGTCTGAGCTATGGCCAGAGCTTCTCCAGCAAGGCAAAACAAACTCAGATAAGGCGGCGTAGGTCATGGCTAATATAGAAATCACTTTGGGATTATCGTGAAAGCAGATTCTTTCCCACAGTCATCGCATGTATATAACGCGTCTTTTATGGTTATGCCTGCCAATTTCTTACCAGAATGTCGACTACCTGATCGTTTTAAGCGAGCAGATCCACAATGGTCACATGCATGTTTATCAGGATTATTGCCATGAACAGCATTAAGTTGAGATTCGAGATTGGAATTATTAATTTCAAGATTTTTATTGTCCTCGTTAATGCCTTGTATTTGTTTTTCAAGAGAAGTTGTATTGAGTTTCATCGAATTGATTTCGTCTTTGAGGACGTTGTTCTCAGAAGTGAGCATGTCAATCTTGTTTCTCAGAAAAGAGACGTGCTCCTTAAGTATCGAGGCTGAACCGTGCTCAGTAATCAATTTATCAATAGCTTCAAAAATGTTCATAGTTTCTCCTTTGTTGATTCTAGGTTGGTGGAACTTCCTAGTTTATCAACATTGGGGAAGCTTCCAATTGGTGAGGTAGAGAAATGATTTTTCATGCCTGCAGTTTACCGAATGAGTTTTAGAAAAATAACCACAGGATTTAGGTGAATATTGTGAAGCTGAGAGATTCTTATCGGAAGATGTGTACTGCTAACAAAGGGGGGTGGCCAACTATGGCGGCGGCTCTCGGCATGTCGCGTGATTCACTGGAAAACCGCGTGTATGAGCGTAAGAATCAATCGGTTTCTGTGCATGACTCACTGCAAATGCAGAAGATTTCAGAAACAACTTTCTTTGCTGATGCAATCGCTGCTGAATCCGGTGGTGTGTTTATTCAATTGCCTGAATCTGAGATTTGCGACCGGGAAGAACTGCTAAGTAAATTTAACGATCTTCATGCAGAAATCGGGATGCTTTCAGCAAAGTTCAAGGTACATACCAAAGATGGTCACGTAACAAAGAAAGAGCGCGCAGATTTAAACGAAACAGGTCAATTAATACATCGGCATGTCCAGGAACTTTTGGCGCTTACATTCACCGTTTATTGTCAATCTGAGAAAGACTCAGATGATTAAGAATTCACCCTGTTCTCCTTTCATGACGAGGCCACAGCACTGCCCAGCGCAACCTACATTGCGTAGACGGATGGGCAGATTCATTCAAAGTTTACTCGCGGCACCCACCGCACTTGCAGCCGGTCATGGTTCCCTCACTTTCCTTGACCGGCTATTTTTTGGTAAAACATAATGGCACGCGCTAGAAATATAAAACCTTCTTTGTTCAAGAATGAAATTCTTGGTGTAGAAGATCCTTTGCTAACTTTGTTGTTCGTTAACCTCTGGTGTTTAGCTGACAAGGAAGGGAAGTTAGAGGATAGACCGTTAAGAATCAAAGCTGAAACATTTCCATACCGTGAAAATATAGACATTAACGGTTATCTAACGAAACTTGTTCAACATGGTTTCATTCGACGTTATTCGGTTAGTGGTTTGGCGGTAATCCAGGTAGTTAAATTCAAAGAGCATCAATCTCCTCACAACACTGAAAAGGCTAGCACGCTTCCTGATTATGTTTCGGAACATCTTGAAATTAATAGGGAAAATACTTTAACCGTTATCTCACCGTTAGACTGCCGTGAATTAACGGAACATAAACGCCCTGATTCTCTGATTCCTGATTCTCTGATTCCTGATTCTCTGATTCCTGATTCTCTGATTCCTGATTCTCTGATTCC
>NZ_JAIEME010000066.1 GCF_019752415.1 Nitrosomonas sp. | reverse complement strand
GAAAAAAAGAAATTAGGGTAATAATGCAAAAAATGATGCGTTTCAGGTCAAAATTGGGCAAATTATCGCAATATTACATAATCACTCGGCTTGATCTCTACTGCGCGATGAATTATTCAGCGTTTCCTTAGGTTGGCCATTCCCAAATAGAGCGCCAGACTGCGCTCGCTAGCAAACCGGTCTATGATGCCAATCTCGCCTGCCAACTCTGATGCACAGATCACAGCAAACCCTGGAATACTGTCTAATTAGCCGCGCGGCTTGGGATTCTTGCATTAACATCCTGCAACGTAATTCCAATGCTTTGATGTCGTTTTTGAGTGCCAGGATACGCCGGGCATCTTCAATGATCATCTCGCCGACCCATTCCACTTCATGACTAAATGATGCATGCGATTGCCATGCAACAATACTATCGGCGTACTTGCGACCCACACCGGGAATCTTTAGCAAGGTAGATACGCGTAGACGCGATAGCTTGGTCAATTCGTCAATGCTAGTGATAAAGCGTAAGAACCAAAGATTATCTGCATCTTCGGTGATGCATTGTAGCCTTCCATTGCTACCGCTATCGCACCACCATGGCGTTGTCGATGATGTTCAATACGTTCAAAGAATTGTTTAAAACCTTCCGGGCGGTGGAAGATGGAAAACTCATCCAGCACATCGCCATTGGACAGGCCTATTGCCACACTGTGCTGACGACAACCTATATCAACACTGACATAAATTTGTGGGGTATTATCCATGATCATGGGGCCTCCATACTATTGCAACTAAACCGATAAATCATCCGCCGGTCTCGTCTACATACAGAGCCACAATCTACTGATCGGCACCATCCCGAACGACACACCGGATGACGCAGGAGGACCGGGACGGCATTTCAAGTCTAGCGAACCAGAATCCCAGCCGCTGACCCCATGAGCCACATCCCCGTCCGTTTGCTATATTAAACTATGGTTCTGTAGCCTGTCATCCTGCAGAATACGATGGTAGACCCTAGTTTTCTCGGTATTGATTGAATTGGAGATGTGTCAGGCAAGTAAAAATTTGATTTTAGGCACGCCCATTCAGTTAAATCCCGATCGGGTTCAAACAATCGAGTCTGACCTTAGAATTGCGAAAGTGATCTTTTGTATAGGAAAAAATAATGATGTTAAATATATTACGGTATTACGGTGGGCATCTCGAAAGCACGTAACGAATGACAAAGCCCGGAACTGAATAAAATCCCTGCGATATACGTCGGTAAATCCTATTTACTTATGAAGAAAAAACTTTGGTTCACAGTTACGCTTGCAATAACTTGCTTACTCTTCGGCTGCGGAACCGTCAACACCGTTCTTCGTGACGACTCCGTTCCACGGCGCAATCTAAGCCACGTCAAATCACCTTGCGAGACAATTCCGCGAATTTATAGCGGTATTTCCTATAACATTTGCACTTTACGCGGGAAACCGTCTAGCCCTACGCTATGGATGGGAGCCGCACCAGAGCTTATGTTAGTAGATTTAGTGTTATCCGGCGTACTAGATACGGTCGTTTTACCATACACGGTTTATGAGCAAATTTATGATGGCAGTTTAGATCTCAGGAAATAAACATGGCATCAGGCATCGACACATATACGGAATCAAGTTACGAAAGAACAAAGACCAGGATCAGGTTTTGACATCATGACATCTCCCTCTTATCAGCCTGACAAAGGCGTTTCCCTGAGCCGCCAATTCGGCCCCCCTCAACGCAAACTAATAATCTGCCAGCACGGTAGGTTGGGCTGCCGAAGAAAGCCCAACATCACCCACTAAGAACACTATGAACAATCACATCTACCATCACACTACCTCTTAGCAAGTATTCCGGATAAGCAAGCATCATCCGGGATAGATTTCTCAAATATCAATACCGGAATCCAACTCATCATTCAATGATAAGCTACATGTTAGTAAGGTTTCGGAGAGTTTATCATGCCCGATAAGATGAAATGGATTCTGGAAAATATCAAGACATTGTCGTCCCATGAAAAAGCTACGCTTGCGCATTGCTTGATTTCAAGTTTGGATGATGCCAACGAGAAACATGTTGATGAGGCGTGGATTCAAGTCGCAGAAAGCCGATTCGCGCAACTTGATTCCGGTGCGGTGAAACCGGTTAGCTGGGAAGAAATAAAGCTGAAATTGAACCGTGAGTTGTGACAAACGCTTACTTTCATCCTGAAGTTGCGCTCGATATACGTGAATCGGTCGTCTGGTATGAATGCAGGCAAAAGGATTGGGCGGTGATTTCATCAATGAGATTGAAAACGCTTATAGGGCCATTGCTGAACCTCCTGGCGTATGGACCCAATTCAGAAAAGGGTTCCGGCGTTATATCCTTACCCGTTTTCCATTTTCAGTAATTTACAGACAATCAAACGAAAAAATCTATGTGATTGCTGTAATGCATCAAAGCAGAAAACCCGGTTACTGGCTCAATCGAATTGTAGAATAAATCAAGCAAGCAGGCCGAGCAACAAAGGGGCACATCTTAATATCATACCACCTTCCTCTTGGTAATCGGTCAAAGAGATCTTCCTGAACTACCAATCCGCTTCGCTTTATCAACGCAAACTAATAATCGGCCAATTATTTCTTTCGGCATGACTTCTCAACGTAGCATCCGGGTCTACCGCGACCGGGTGGGTCACTTTGCTGAGCAAGGGCAGATCGTTGAGGGAATCACTATAAAACCAGCTGCGCAGGAATGATAACCAGGTTAGATTATGCGCATCCAGCCAGTTCTCCAGCCGTTCAATCTTCCCTTCCCTGAAAGAAGGCGTGCCTGACACTTTGCCGGTAAATTCGCCATCTTTTTCTTCCGGTTCAGTCGCAATCAAATGGCTGATACCTAATGCTTGTGCAATGGGTGCTGTGACAAAGCTGTTGGTGGCGGTAATGATGATGCACAGATCATCATCCAGCATGTGCCGCTCGATCAATTGGCGCGTGCCCGGCGCAATCAGTGGCATAATCTTTTTACACATGAATTCGCTGCGCCACGCTTCCAGTTGAACGCGCGGATGACGCGCCAGCGGCTTTAACTGAAAATCCAGGAATTCATGAATATCCAACGTTCCCGCTTTATATTGCTCGTAGAATTCCAGATTCCTAGATTCGTGCAACTCACGATCCCATGCTTTCTTTTCAATCAAAAATTGCGCCCATTGGAAATCACTGTCACCGGCAATCAGTGTGTTATCCAAATCAAATAATGCTAAATTCATGAAGCCACCTGTAATAATTCTCGTAATAAAGGTATGGTAATTTGACGCTGATTAACCAGAGAGTAACGATCCAGCGCATCCAGCGTCATCATTAACGACGGCAAATCACGCCGTCCATGCCGTAACAAATAAAGACAAATTTCCTGTGATAAGTCGAAACCGCAATCAACGGCATGATTTTTCATCGCCTGCATTTTTTCTTCTTCCGTTAATTCATGCACCTGATACACCAGCCCCCATCCCAAACGCGTCACCAGATCCTGCCGCATATTCAAGTACGCCGGTGCAGTCGCGCCGCTAACCATCAGAAATGCCTGACTTTCATCGCGCAATTGGTTATAGAGATTAAATAATCCGATCTGGGCTGCTGCATCCAGACAATCAATATCGTCAACTGCGACACAATCTATATCGCTATCGACAAAAAATTCACATGGATTTTTAGCGGAGAAATATACCGCTTTTGAGTTTCTTTGTGTATAGGCTGAAACCGTTGCCTGTAATAAATGGCTTTTGCCACAACCCAGACCGCCCCAGAGGTAAACAAAGCGTTCTTTTTCATCGTTGGATAGAATACTTGTCAGCAAATGCAGCAATTCAGCGTTTCGCCCGGGCAAGAAGTTATCCAGCGTGGGCAGTGGCAAGGGTTTAATGTCCAGCAGCAACTGTTTCATTGTAATCGCTCATTACGCATAGTCCCGCTTCGCGAATGACTGCGGTTATGAATTATAGAGATTGCTCCCCAAATAGCGCTCATGAAGATGGCGTAACCAAACCAGCAGCACAGCACTGACCGGCAACGCCAGCAAGATACCAAAGAAACCGAACAATTGACCGAATGCCAATAACGCAAATATCACCATAACCGGGTGCAGCCCGATCCGATCCCCCACCAACCAGGGTGTAATCAACATGCCCTCGAGCAATTGACCGGCGCCAAAAACAATCCAAACCGGAATTACACCGCTCCAACCCTGAAATTGCATCAATGCAGCAAAAGTCGCCAGCGTCAGACCGACGATCATGCCAAGATACGGCACAAATACTAGAATACCGGCTACCAATCCAATCGGCAATGCGAATTCCAATCCCACCAGCCAGAGGCCTGTGATGTAGCAAATACTCATCAGTACTATGACGGATAATTGCCCGCGCAGAAATTCCGCCAGAATCCGATCCGTCTCACGCGCCAGTAGAGAAACCTGATGATGCCAGTAGCGCGGAATCATTTCATCGGCCAGTTTGAGCAACATGTCCCAATCACGCAGCATATAAAACAAAACCACGGGCACTAGCAACAGATTCACCACAAATTCCACGATCGCCATCCCGCCACTGGTCAATGATGGCAATACCTTTGCAGCCACGCCTCCGGCGCTCTTCCAGTGTTCTGATACGGCCTGTTTCAGTACATTCATATCAGGCTGCAAACTGATGTTGAATCTTGTTTCCAGCCAGGGAACCACATGATTCTTGAACATATCCAGATAAACCGGCATCTTAGCCAGTACCCGCCTCGCTTCCTCTTCGAATAAAGGCACCATAATTAAGATCAGCGCTGCAAAAACACCGAGCAACAAAAACATTACCAATACCGCACCCACTGTGCGCGATAGCTTTTTCCCAGCTAAAAAAGTCACCATGGGATTACAGATATAGGCAATCACTGCAGCCAGCAGAAACGGGGTCAATATCGGACTGAGCAGGTAAATCAGCCCGCCCGTCACGCAAACCAGCATCAGCCACCAGAGATAATGGATATCGTCGGAGCGTTCAGTACTCATATTGCTCTAACCCGCTTTTGCTTTTAGCGCATGACCCGCGAGATTCTTACCCAGTTCCCAAATAGAACCCGGCACTTGATGCGTATCCGCAATTGTTTTGGTGAAGGCGCTAATGATGTGATTGATGTCTTTTTCAGTCAGTATCAGCGGTGGCAGTATCTTAACCACATTCATGCCATGCCCTGCCACTTGGGTCAAGATTCTGTGCTCTTTAAATAGCGGAATGGTAATCATCTGGCAGAATAAGCCCTTGTTGGCTGCTTCCAGCATCATCCAGGCAGCTTTGAGTGTCAGACTATTCGGCGATTTGAACTCAACCGCAATCATTGAGCCTTTGCCGCGCGCTTCTTTCAGAAATTCAAATTGACCGGTTAGTGCATTTATTCTGCCAATTATTTCAGCGCCCATTTTCGCACTGTTTTCAACCAGCTTCTCTGCTTTTATCACTTCCAGGCTGGCCAGACCAGCGGCCATCGCCATATTATTCTTGGAAAAGGTGGAACCATGCACAACAGCGCGATCCATACGATTAAACACGCAATCCATGATCTGCTGCGTCATAGCCACCGCGCCGACCGGAACAAAACCGCCGGAAAGCGCCTTAGCCATGCAAATCATGTCCGGCTTTACACCCCAATGTTCAATCGCCCAAAATTTACCCGTGCGTCCAAGTCCGGTTTGAATTTCATCCGCGACAAACAATGTGCCGTATTTCTTACATAAGCGTTCGACTTCGGGAAGGTAGTTATCATCCGGGATATTCACGCCTTTGCCCTGAATTGGCTCCACCACAAACGCCGCCACACTGCGGCTACTGAGCGCTTGTTCCAAAGCGGCAAGATCATTAAATGGAACCGAACCGCAGTCTTGCAATAACGGGCCAAAACCATCTTTGAAAATCTGCTCGCCGTTCAGCGACAAAGCCCCCATCGTCAAGCCATGGTAAGCATGATCGCAACAAATAATGCGATTGCGCTTGGTCACGTACCGGGCAAACTTTATCGCCGCCTCAACCGCTTCCGTACCCGAATTACAAAAGAAAACCCGTTCCAGATTGTCCGGTGCCGTGGTCAAAATTTCCTTAGCCAGTAAACCGCTCAAAATCGATACATCCATCTGCACCAAATCGGGCATCTCAAGTGACAAAACTTCTTTCAAAGCATTGACGATGGTCGGATGATTGCGGCCAAACGCATAAACACCGAAACCACTCAGCAGATCCAGATATTCGTTACCCTGTTCGTCATACAGATATTGCCCGGCAGCGCGCTCATAATTCCGATCATAACCAATCGTTTTCAAAACCTTGACCATCTGAGCGTTTAAATACCGCTCGTGCAAATCAAATTTATCCGTGCGATGTTGTGATAACAGGTTGGCTATACTGAAAGACATGAACGACCTCTGCAATTGAAAAAATACCGCCAGCAAAGCTGGGTCTAGAATCAACGGGTTCCGGAAAGAAAAATTTAATACTATTCAACGACGGTATCGCAGCAACAAAATTAGCGTAGATCATACCCTCATCAGTTTTTTCTTGCTGCTAAAAATACACAATGATTGTGTGATTGATCGCCGTCATTTGACTACCAAAATAGCTCAAATACTTCGGTGGAATTCTGATAGAAAGGAATGGGGGGATTTAATCGACGAGACGAAACTTTACGCGACAAGAATGCTAACTCCTTGAATTCATGATTCTTATGATTGATAGAATACTATATTGTGAGGAGTCATCCTGCATTTTGCGTAATTGGCAACTTGCCAAGTCTGCTACAAAAAATTAACTGTTGCCGTTGATTTTTGAATCCGCTAACAATAGAGGTGCCTTTCCTCTGAAGTATAAGCAATTCAATGTTCTACACATCGGCTCTCCTAGAGCATGTACTCCAAAATTATTATAAATGTACTAGTAAAAAAGGATCGATCTCCTATAGATAAGGAAAATAATAGGCCTACAATGAGAACTGTGTAGAGAAATTTGAAGTTATTGATAACAAATATCTATTAATGAGTTATTTTTAATCTTCTAATGAATAATGATCTAAATATTTTTTAAAAACACTGGAGACCTCAATATGAAAAATACTTTTAAACTTGGAATACTGGCAGCCGTGGCTTTAATAGCAAGTAGTGTTGCTCACGCTGCTCCGACTGTTAAAGCCAATTGGGGCATCCACGACGACCCTGCTGAACACGCTAGCGTATCTTTTCTGCCAAATACTGGCTCGTTCGATCACGTGTTCACATTTAATTTGACTGGATGGAATGATCTCGTATCGATTGCGGTCACAAATGATTTTTCAAAATACAATATCAATAACGCTTCCTTGCATTTTTGGAAAGAAACCACTGTTGATGGAAATTACACCAATGACCTTTCTTTGGGTTCATTTTTGTTTGATTCCACATCAGTTGGTGCAGATTTTGGCAACCTTGGGCCGGGCAACTACTATTATGAAATAAAAGGTACTGTCGTTGGTTCGAAAGGTGGCACCTACACAGTCGATTCCTATATTTCTGCAGTTCCAGAACCAGAAACATACGCAATGCTGTTAGCTGGCTTAGGGCTGATTAGTTTTTCAGTACGCCGCAGGAAAGCATAATAGCTTGATTTAATATCATACTTACTATAAGCCACAGAGCGGGATTTCTCTGTGGCTTATTTTTTCTCTAAATTCAGTCAACCAATGCCACGCCCGTGGGCAGATGCGAAGCCATATCGAACACCGAGTAGTTAAACATTCTTAGCTAGTTCTAGATGTGTTCTACTTCAACAGCTGAGATTATCAAGGAAATCAAAAAATACCAATTTAGTTTAGCAACCCGTACTGTAGTGATAATAAGGAAATGCCACCAAGAAACATTCCCTCTCCCTCCCACCATAATCAAAGCAATCAAAGAAGTCGATACAATATTGCTTGAAGCAGCAAGATATCACCCATATTGATTTTACAATCCACAGTATGTGGAGTACTCATTTGCGGTAAAATTGCACTTTCTAAGCAGCACTCATTTCTGTAACCGCATGAGAATTTAACTTGACTTCATCCAGCTCTAATCACCCTAATACAACACAACTCTCCTATCGTGATGCCGGTGTAGACATTGATGCAGGGGATCGTTTAGTCGAAAATATCAAACCGCTTGCGAAACGTACATTGCGCCCCGAAGTACTTACCGGGATTGGCGGTTTTGGTGCGTTGTTTGAAATTTCCAAGAAATATCAAAATCCTGTTCTGGTTTCCGGTACGGATGGCGTGGGCACTAAGCTAAAACTGGCTTTTCAGCTCAACCAGCACGACACCATTGGCATTGACCTGGTGGCGATGAGTGTTAACGATATATTGGTACAAGGCGCGGAGCCTTTATTTTTCTTGGATTACTTTGCTTGCGGCAAATTAAATGTAGAAACCGCGACTGCGGTGATCAGCGGTGTTGCCAAAGGGTGTGAACTGGCAGGTTGTGCATTGATTGGCGGCGAGACGGCTGAAATGCCGGGCATGTATCCGCACGATGAATATGATCTTGCCGGATTTGCTGTCGGTATTGTTGAGAAAGACAGGATTATCAGCGGCGCTACGATACAAGCAGGCGATATTGTGCTGGGTCTTTCATCAAGTGGCGCGCATTCCAATGGGTATTCGTTGATTCGCAAGATTATTGAAAATAATCGTGTTGATTTATCCACGGACTTTCATGGCAAGACGCTTGCTGACACCATCATGGCACCGACGCGCATTTACGTAAAACCCTTGCTTGAGTTAATCAAGCAACTTCCTGTTAAAGGCCTGGCACACATTACCGGTGGCGGATTAGTCGAAAATGTACCGCGCATCCTTCCAGGTCAAGTCATGGCCTTGTTGCAAAAAGATTCCTGGGAAATGCCTCCGCTATTCCATTGGCTGCAACAACACGGGAATGTTGCGGATCATGAAATGGCACGTGTATTTAATTGCGGCATTGGCATGGTGATTGTTGTGGCGCCCGAGCATGCAGAAAACGCACTGCGGAGTTTGCGTGCCTCCGGCGAGACCGTCTGGCAAATCGGTGAAATTAAACCACGCACAAACAATCAGGCAGCGACCGTTTTAGTCTAAATGGCCAGTCTTCCAACGGGCATCATGAAATCACTGGTCATTCTTATCTCCGGTCGCGGCAGTAATATGCAAGCGCTATTGGAAGCCGGATTTCAAGCAGATCGCATCACGGTAATCAGTAACAATCCCAATGCAACAGGGTTAGAAATTGCCAGGAAATATAGCGCTGAAACCATCGTTATTGATCATCGTACTTTTCCAGACCGCCAGACATTCGATACGGCATTGGCAGAAAAAATTGATGCTTGCCAACCCAAATTGATTGCACTGGCCGGCTTCATGCGTATACTAAGCGATCGCTTTGTACAACGTTATCAAGGCCGGTTAATGAATATTCATCCTTCATTATTACCTGCATTTCCAGGTTTGGGAACGCATGCAAGAGCACTTCAAGAAGGGATTAGAATACATGGCTGTACCGTGCATTTTGTCACGGCGCAGTTAGATCACGGTCCGATTGTGATTCAGGCTGCTATTCCTGTCTTACCGTCAGATACTGAGGAAACGCTAGCAACCCGGGTTTTACAGCAGGAACACCGTATTTACCCTCAGGCCGTGCGCTGGTTTATGGAAGATCAGATCCGATTGAATGAGAATCGCGTTGAAGTGATAGATTCCAGTGTTCGTGAAATAGCGCTTTATTCGCCAGGATTACCCGAATGAAATTTCTACCATCGATTGTTCTGCTGTGGATACTCAGCTTCTCAGTATTTGCTACGGATATACCGTCGCGCATTGAAATCAGTTACGCCGTTACAACGGATATCGGTCAGGGAGAAATTAATGAAGTGATGGAAATCAAACATGTCAATGGTACACATAGTTATACGATTAACAGCGAAGCGCAAGCTACTGGTGTTTTTAAAATCATAGAACCCAATAGTATCGTACGCCATAGCGAAGGAACCATTACTAAACAGGGACTACGGCCCACTCGCGCTTATGAGAAGCGTGGGAAAAAAGAGCCAAGCGTGGCTGTTTTTAATTGGGAAAAACATGTCATAACACTGCAACATAAAGGACAAGAGGAACAGAAAAGATTGCCCGAAGGTACTTTGGATCGCCTCAGCTTATCGTACAACTTTATGTTTGCGTCACTCCCTAAGCAGTATGTGGAGAAGCATGTCACCGATGGGCACAGCCTGCAATTAGCGCACTATGCGGTGTCTAAGGAAATGCTCCACACACCCATCGGTGAAATAGACACGATCGTATTAACCCGGCAAGAAAATAAAAATGCCAAAGTGAAAAGAAAACTATGGCTTGCAATAAACAATCACATGTTGCCCGTTCGCATCGTATCCGTAGAAGAAAATGGCCGTGAAATCGATAAAATAGTTACCGGAATCAACATTAGCTATAAAGCTGATCATTAGGGAAACTCTGAATAACCCTCATATGTCATTCCGAACAAAGTGAGGAATCTTTGGCAATCAATACCCTAGATTTCTCGCTACGCTCGAAATGACAGTTATTCAGAGTTTCCTTAAGCAGATCGGTTAAAAAAATACGCATCATAGACAAACTTAATCAACGTTTCTTCCAGTTGATCAAACATACATCAGGAAATCAATGCAATTAACGCCCTTTCAGCTAGACGCAGTAGTAGTCGCTCTACGAACTGTACTGCCTTTGGAATATCCCGCCGACGGAATTCTACGGCACTTCTTCCGGGAAAACCCGCTGCTGGGTGGACAAGATCGCGCATTCATTGCAGAAACAGTCTTTGGCATATTACGCCACCGTTTTTTTCTTGAAAGCCTGACAGAACGCATCACGCCCCGCTCACTGGTTTTAGCCTATCTAGTAAAATTTAGTGGCATGAATTTGCGCGAATTGACATTGCTTATCAGCGAATCTGAAACTAAATGGTTAGCAGAAATCAAAGCGATCAAATTAGAGACACTCCCGCTGGCGATTCAAGCAGAGTTTCCCGAATGGCTGGTAGAGAAATTAAAGCAGTTCATGACGGATGCAGACATTCTCAACCTGGGATTTTCCTTACAAAAATCTGCACCGCTTGATCTGCGGGTGAATACTATTCTTGCAAAACGTAATCAAGTGCTTGAAACGCTCAGTCAGGAAGGCATTGAAGCACTGGAGACACCTTATTCTCCCTGCGGGATCCGGCTTACCAAAAAACCTGCGATCAATCGCCATGAACTCTTTTTATCCGGGAAAATAGAAGTACAGGATGAAGGTAGTCAATTACTCGGATACTTGCTGGCACCTAAGCGAGGGGAAATGGTTGTCGATTTCTGTGCCGGAGCAGGTGGCAAATCGCTACTACTGGGAGCCTTGATGAATTCAAAAGGACGTCTTTATGCTTTTGACATCTCAGAAAAAAGATTAAATAATCTGAAACCACGCTTCAAGCGTTCGGGTTTATCCAATCTGCATGCGCAACGCATCACGAATGAGAATGACATCAAAGTTAAACGGCTGTCTGGAAAAATAGATCGAGTACTGGTGGATGCACCGTGTAGTGGTCTTGGAACATTGCGCCGCAATCCGGATTTAAAATGGCGTCAATCCCCGAAAAGTATTGAGGAGCTCAAAACAAAACAAGCTGCTATTCTTTCCGCTGCCGCCAGTTTGCTCAAACCAGGGGGACGGCTGGTGTATGCAACATGCAGTTTCTTGCCGGAAGAAAATCAACAAGTGGTGCAAGATTTTCTAAACACACATCCACAGTTTAGCTTGCTAAATTGCGCCGAGTTACTGGCACAGCAAAAGATACCGCTGGATACCGGTGAATTCTTACAGCTATCCCCTCTGCTGCATCAAACTGACGGTTTCTTTGCTGCGGTGTTAACGCGTATTGAAGTGATAAAGCCAGAATAAAGAATCAAGCAACGATTTCTTTATTTTTACTGGTTGAATGCAACAAAACCGGCAGGATTATCAGCACACAAACCAGCGTCAGAAACAAACCAACCGTCAGAAGCAATCCCATACTGGCGGTACCCTGATGTGTCGAAAACACCAGGCTGCCGAACCCCACTAAAGTGGTTAGTGCGCTATAAAAAATGGCGCGCGCTGTACTGGTATGCAATAAATTCTCATAAACCGAGCCGGTGTTACGGCTTCTATGCACCATATGCAAGCTACTATCAATACCAATACCTAGTAATAGCGGCAAAGCAATAATATTGGCAAAATTGAACGGCAGCCCTAGCAAAACTGTGCAGGCCCCTGTGAATAGAGCCGCCAATAAGAGTGGTATTAATACCAGCACTGCCGCTGAAACACTTCTGAGCATCATCCATAGTGTAAATATGACCCCCAGCAGCGCCAGTGAGAAAGCATGAATAAATGCATCCACTACAGCCTCGCCCGCTTCAAGACTGATTACCGGCACACCGGTCGCAGTGGGTGCTATCTGTTGTACGGCATGAACAAATCTGCGCAATGCGTCATTTTCATTAATATTCTCTGACGGATACACGGCGATTCGATATACATCATCACTCGTACGCCAGTGCGAACTCACAGATGCCGGTAATGCCTCTTGCGTAAACGGTTGCGCTGCCAACGCCAATTGCAGCCGTTTAATAGAACCTGGCAACAGGCTGAGTAAATCGTGGTTAACCGCACGCAATAATTTCTCCCCTCCCTGGTCATTTTGTATCGTACGCTTATCCAAATCAGCCAGTAGATTCGACAGCGATGCACGCAACGCGCGGGCAGAAGCCTCAGAAGGATTCCCCGGCTTCTCGCTGATAAACCGGTCTAATGCAGTATTTAGTTTTTCCAGCGCCATTCGTTCCTCTGGAACCGTATGGTGGTCTGGAATTAGAAATGCTGTGGGGGAAAAAGAAATAGGGCCGAGCGTCATCGCCATTTCCTCAATTAACAGGCTTTTTTCTTCCTGTCCTTGAGGTACCAGATCAAGCAAACTGACTACCTTTTCTATTTCCGGCAATGCTCTAAGTCGTTGCACAACCTGTACCGTTTCCTGGGCATCATTAACTAAAATATTGATATGCCAAGGTGAGTCTTCCGTGTTCCTCAATAACTCCAGCAGAGTCTGAACTGATTCCGCACGCGGGTTATTCAGATTCAACAAATTATAATCGAATTTGATGTGCGGCAAAGCCATGACAGAAGCGAGAATTGCGATGATTGTTACACTGTATACCAATTTACGCGCGTGTCTTGGTAGGTCCAGAACCTTATTGATTGATTGAATCGAAGCTGATGATTTTCTGACTGGGGTGGGGAAATACCTTTGTAAGGCAGGAATCATCGTCATGGTAACCAGAAAACTGATTAACATTCCTGTTCCTGATATCAAACCCAATTCTGCAACGCCCTCATAAGCCGTTGGCATGAAGGCATAGAACCCAATCGCAGTAGTTATTGCACAAATCAGTAGTGCCTGACCCATATCACCACCAGCTTTAAATAACGCTTCTGAAACAGACTGTTCAGGCTTCCTGAGTTCTTCATGTCGCAACAAAAAATGGATGGCGTAATCAACACCAAGGCCAATATATAAAACAGCAAATGCGATAGAAATTAAGTTTAAATGCCCCACGGCAGCAGTAGCAAAGGCTGCAGTCAGTAATAAACCGAGAACCAGGCTCACCATCACAGTGACTATGGCTCCGGCAGAACGAAATGCAATGAGTAACACCATAGCCACCAGCACTAGCGCTAATACTCCAGCATCCTGAGCACCGTGCATCGCGCTGAGTAGTTCATCGTGAGCCAGCGCTACTTCACCCGTAATGCGTAATTTCTCAACAGCGTTCGGAGTAAGTCCCATATCCTGCGCGGCAGTACGAATTGCATTGATCGGCTCTTCAGCAGCAAATATTTGAGAATAGTCGAGCTTAGGCTGCACTATGATTAATTCTTGATAAGTTTCTTTCTGTGCTTCGCCACCCAGTAATGCTTGCCAGGATAACGCACGAGATTGACCAGCAAGCCGTGCATCCAGTGTTGCACTGACCCCATTAAATACAGGCTCCAGCTCTAACTGACGCCCCGCGTGCAACTCATCGACAGCTTCCGTGAGAACAGAAAAAAATGTATAGAGCGTGGGACTCTCTGCGATGCGCGCAATCAGCGGTTGTGCTGCGGCTAAATAATCGGTAATGCGGCCCAATTCTGACAGGCTTTTGAAAAAGAGGCCATTCTGCTCAAAAAAAGGTTCTCCAGTTAGATAATACGTATTGGAAAATTGCGTGCTATCTTTTTGCAGATAGTTGGTAAAGTGTTTTGCAGCCTGATGTGCTTGTTCAGGTGTCGGCGCATTCAGTACCAGCAAAAACGTATCTTCATACTGGGAAAATGATTTTTTATAACGGATATGATTGGCGCGGAACGGAACATCCTCGGAGAGCATGTCCGTCGTATCGGTGTGAACGCCAAGATTATTGACTGTATAAACAGTGCTCAGCGTAGTCAATAACAATACGAGTAGAATAATCCAGATAGCATTCTGATAGGAGAACTCGGCCCAACGTGCAAAAATCCGGTAACTACTACTGTGTGAACTTTCCACGTTTAAGAAAACCTTCAGAAAAAAATGAAATCATCGAATGATTAATTCTACTGAGTCAGAACAATTTTTTCCTTAATCATATCAATCAATGCCTGGAAACCGTCCCGTTGCAAAATAGCGCGATACTCCCCACGTTTTATTGCGAGATCACTCACACCATCAAACAGGATATTGGCAATACGCCAACGTCCGTCTGTTTGGTGTAATACATAATCAAAATTTACTGTACCGCCATCCGATTTAGTTAACCGGCTACGCACCAATACTTGTTCGCGCGGCAAAGCACGCTGCTCTACAATCTGGAACTGCTCTCCCTCATACTGATTAAACCGTCCAGCATAGGTAGCAATACTGAGCTTGCGAAATGTCTCAACGATCAAATCTTGTTGTTCTTTGCCCATCTGCGACCAGTATGTTGCACCCAATATTGTTCTGATAATCAGATTAAGATCATGAGACTCATCAATAATCGGTTCCAGGAATTTGAATCGCCCTTCGTGACTCAATTTATCGCCCTCGCGCATAACCTGAAGCAAGGAAGATTGTAATTTTTCTATAACCTGCTCTGGGTTCTCAGGTTCTGAACTGGATGAACTCAACGCAACAGAAATTGGTAACAGCATCACCAATATCAGGCACCACCCAATCAGTTTAATTGTTCGTATTACTTTCATAGCGCCGGTCTTTCCAACAAGCGCGTTCCCCACGCCAGTACCGCAGTGCTGATGTCCAAGTCATGCCAAGGTACAACGTACCAATTACGGGCAGTGCTAGACTCCAAAGTGGAGAACGCTGATAATAAATTAAAGTTGGCATGTAGGTAATAAACATAACCATCCATGCTAGCGTACATACTATATATGCTTCCTGAGCAGGTAACAGCAAAAATGCTAGCGGTGCTGCCAAAAACATAGAAATCATGATCAATGTGCAGCTGACAAGTAAAACAAATGAGTATCTTAATTGGGTAAAAGCGGTACGAGCCACCATTTCCCAAATCGGCTTTAAATCTTGATAACCACGATGACTACGAACCGAACGACTCAGCCCAATAAAAATACGCAAACCTGAACGTTTGATGTGTGTTGCCAAAGTACAGTCGTCAATCAGCGCATTGTGCAAATTGGCAAATGCGCCAACTGAACGCAATGCTTGTGTTTCTACTAGAATACACCCACCTGCAGCCGCAGCAACCCGTGATGTCAGCTTATTTGCTAGCCCAAAAGGATACAACAACTTAAAGAAGAATATAAAAGCAGGCATCAATAAACGCTCTATGAAATTTTTCATAGGGGGCTCAGCCATCAATGATACCAGGGCAAGATTTTCATTGCGCGCTTTTTGCTGTAATTCGATCACAATCCCTGGAGCCAGCTCAATATCGGCATCCAACAATAACGTGTAGGGTGTTCTGATCTCACGCAATCCCTGTTCAAGCGCCCATAATTTCCCGCTCCAACCAGCGGGTGGCGCTGTACCAGATAGCACAAGCGCACCACAGCACTTAGCTTTATCTGCGGTGTCATCCGCCGATTGATCATCAATCACAATGATACGTAAATTCTCGCTCTGTGCTCGCAAGCCATTAAGCGTATGCCGGATATAAGGCCCCTCGTTACGGGCTGGAATTAATACTGTAATATCACTCAGCGTCTCAGCGGAATCTACTATGCCTTGCGTTTCAATTTTCTCACGGACACTCCAAGGACGCCACGGTAACAGTATCAATAAGCACCAACATACAACACCGAACAGAGATAAATACAATACCAATTCCACCATTATTCTTACTTGTAGCAAATTCTATAAACCAGTATCAAAACCTTATTGCCGATTATTTGTTAATCAATGTCACCGGTATGTCGGAGAGCTTCTTGGGTATTTTATTCTCTTCGCTTGTCCATTTTGGAGTAGCCTCAGCCACCATAGGGCCTGTCGTTCTTGGCCCTCTTAGCGAGGCTATTAGTGCTTTCCATGGACGCTGAAGTGTGTCTTCAACAGCTGTAGCTTCATAGCCGCAATGCGCCATACATTGGGCACATTTTGGATTATTGACAGTACCGTATTTTTCCCACGGTGTATCATCAAGAAGTTCCTTGAAAGTCTTTGCATAGCCTTCATCCGACAACAAGTAACATGGCTTCTGCCATCCAAAAACATTTCGTGTTGGGTTACCCCATGGCGTACATTCATAATCCTGGTTTCCTGCCAGGTAATCCAGATAAAGTGCTGAATGATTTAGTCTCCATTTTCGCTTCAGCTTTTTGCCTAATTCAAAAATGCCACGAAACAATACCTTGGTATCCTGGCTTTTTATAAAGACATCTTGTTGCGGCGCTTTCTCATAGCTAAATCCTGGCGCAATTGTTGCTGCTTCAACACCCAATTCCATCGCATAGTCCAAGAATTCAGACACATCCTGAGGGGTCTCGCCTTGAAACAACGTACAGTTTACCGTGACCCTAAATCCCTTCTCTAATGCTAGCTTTATCGCTTCAACCGCGCGATCAAAAACCCCATCCTGACAAACTGAAGCATCATGCCGCTCTTTCATCCCGTCCAAATGAATCGAAAATGTTAGATAAGGTGATGGTGTGTAGTCATCTATCTTTTTCTTTAACAATAGAGCATTTGTACATAAGTAAACATATTTCTTGCGTTTGATTATGCCTGCAACAATTTGTGGCATTTCTTTATGTATCAATGGCTCACCACCTGGAATTGAAACCATCGGCGCGCCACATTCGTCTACTGCCTGCATACATTCATCGTAAGAAAGTCGCTGATCAAGAACATCTTCGGGGTGAGCGATTTTTCCACATCCAGCACAAGCCAGGTTACAACGGAACAATGGCTCCAGCATCAACACCAGCGGATATTTCTTAACCCCTTTTAACTTTTGCTTGATTAGATAACTGCCAACCGCAATTTGTTGACGTAAAGGAACTCCCATGAACAAACCTCCAAAAATACTTCAAAAACAAGTTAATGACAAATATTACTTAGCAAAATAAACAATAAAATAAAGCACGTTAAAATTAATTAACTAAAATTTAATCTGGGAAACATTACTAAGTACGCAATCAGTCGGTTCTATAACACGAGACTCATCTTATGCTAAGGAATTTAAACACTATGGTAAAGATTCGCAACCAATGGATATGTTCAGCATCTATAAATCTATAATTACGAGGCAGCTTTAATCCAATCTTTATGATTAACTATAGAACAGGACACTCCCTATGGCAAATATTTTTAAACAGCTAAAGCAACCAACCAAACAAACAAACAACATCAAGTATCGCGAATCAAGCAAATACCCTACTCATTAGAAATTTAGTATGTATCAATAAAAATACACCAAGAGCCGAAGGCTCCTGATGTATTAAATAATCAAGCTGATCTTAGTTCTTTAGAAATCGACACCTAATGCACGGAGCGTTTTCTTGGTGATTTTACCTGCTGGAATGCCATTTTGTTTCTGGAAGCTTTCGATTGCATTTACTGTTTTGGCGCCACTGACACCATCAACCGGACCAGGATTAAACCCAGCATTTACCAGAGCCTGTTGAACTTTACGCATTATTGCAGGCGTTACTGTTACAACGTCGTCTCCATCATCAATTACCGGCGCTGCTGAGCTAGATCCAAGACTTTCGATACTTGTTACTTCCTCAAGGCTAGTTACCGGCTCAGCTGGTGCCGGTGCCGGTGCCGGTGCTGCTACTGGCTCTGCTGGTGCTGCCGGTGCTGCTGGTGCTGCCGGTGCTGCCGGTGCTGCTGCAGCGGCACCATCCTTAGGAATTGGTTTTTTCTCAAAAATCGGTTTACACCCGAATAACAGTCCCGCCGATAATAACAGAACGGCACAAGCTTTTAATGTACTGATTATATTAGATTCCATTGCTACCCTCCTAAATAAAGATAAATTTGTGAAAAGTCGTTACTATGCACGAAGCCCACTTTAACGACAAATTTAATTAACTCCATTGCCCTTACTCAATTAGCCCACAAAGCTATAGAAATACTTTTAATTTTATTTATAGTGTCATGGATTAACTTATAATGTTGCGGTGTGAACTATCACATTTTTCTGACCATAACGCAATCTGAATAAGTTAATTAATGATAGGCTTAACGCCACATAAAAAAGATTTACGTCTAATTGGCGGTGGACACAGCCATATCGCCGTTATCAAAAAATTGGGAATGCGCCCAATCCCAGGTATCAGAGTCACACTCATCAGCAATAATACACTCACACCTTATTCAGGTATGTTGCCTGGATTGATTGCTGGACATTATACTTTTGAAGATTGTCACATTGATTTACGAAAACTGTGTCAGTGGGCTGGCGTGCAGTTTGTTTGCAGTGAAGTTCAACGTATCGATCCAGTCGGAAGGCAGATATACTGCCATCAATACCCATCCTTGCAGTACGATTTATTGTCTATCAATGTTGGGTCTCAACCCGCACTCACTGAAATCAAAAACGCCACGGTACATGGCCACCCCATTAAACCGATCAAACAATTTTTGCAGAATTGGCGCCAGTGGCTCGAATCAGCACAAGCATCCCGTCAACCAAAGCGTGTTGTCGTAGTCGGTGGTGGGGCCGCGGGTGTAGAAATACTCCTGGCTATGCGCTATAAGCTCTGCAACACGACTGCTATTCATGCTAACTTTACTCTGGTTTGCGCTGATCAAAAGGTCCTCAGTGCACACAATGAACGCGTGCAGGAATTTATTAAAAATCACTTGCAAACGTTAGGTATCCGCATAATCTTTGGAAAACATGTCATTTCCGTTACTGAGCACCAACTGGCTTTAAGTGATAATACAACGCTGAATTACGATTTTTCCGCCTGGGCCATACATTCTAGTGCACAGTCTTGGCTAGCAGAAAGCGGGCTTGAGTGCGACGGACAAGGCTTCATTCAAGTTGATCAGCACCTTCGCAGTATTTCGCATCCGGATATATTTGCTGCTGGCGACAGCGCAGCTTTCATGCCTTTGCCATTACCTAAAGCGGGCGTTTATGCTGTCCGCCAGGGCCCGATCCTGGCAAAAAATATTGTCGCTCAGCTCGAGAATCGACAGCTTTTGCCTTTTAAACCGCAACGAAGCTTTTTAAGCCTAATAACGATAGGAGAACGTTACGCGATCGCTTCTCGGGGCGCACTATTTGCGCGCGGAAAGTGGGTTTGGGTTTGGAAGAATCACATTGATCGCGCCTTTATGGCACGTTTCAATCCGCAACCTATGGTTAACACCGATAACTCAAGCGATGCCAAAGAGTCTATGCGATGCGGTGGTTGTGGCGCAAAAGTAAGCAGCAATATATTACAGAATGTTTTGTCTCAGCTGGACATCCAACCTCATCCGGATATCACCAGTGGCCCGGGGGATGATGCCGCAATTATTAATATACGTGCCAATACTCGATGGTTACAATCCGTTGATTTCTTTAGAAGCTTCATCGACGATCCCTATTTACTGGGTCGTGTCGCCGCAATTCATAGCTTAGGAGATATTTATGCAATGGGTGGAATCCCCCATTCTGCATTGGTGACCGCAATTATCCCGTATAGCAGCGAGCCTATTATGCAAGAAACATTATTGCATTTGATGCGAGGCGTATTAAAAACCTTGAAGACTGAAAACACTGCGCTGATTGGTGGACATAGTGGCGAAGGACTCGAAATAGCTATCGGGCTAACTGTTAACGGAACACTCTCATCAAGCGAAGCTCTGACAAAATCTGGACTAACTCCCGGCGATAGTTTAATTCTCACCAAACCTATCGGCAGCGGTGTTTTACTTGCTGCTAACATGACTGCACGCTGCAAGGGTTTATGGCTTGATCAGGCATTGGCCTATATGTTGCAGAGTAGCCTGACCGCAGCAACCATCTTACGTTCTTGTGCAGCGCGCAGTTGTACCGATGTAACAGGATTTGGCCTACTCGGACATTTACAGGAGATGCTACTAGCTTCTCAATGCAGCGCCTCCCTATCAATAAACGCCATTCCAATCATGGAAGGCGCACAACAGTGCAGCCTACAAAGCATTCAAAGCACACTCTACGCCGCCAATAAACAAGCCAGCCGATGCCAAGATTACACTGGGCAACACCCAAGCTATCCTCTACTCTTTGATCCGCAAACTGCGGGGGGATTATTAGCTGGAATACCCGCCGAGCGCACCGATGAATGTCTTCATGCACTTTCCACTGCTGGCTATACTTCAGCGCAAATTGGCTGTGTCACGCCATATAATAATACTAACTCACTTATTACATTAATAGATCACTAATTAACCTTGCGCCTTGCATACGATGTGGGTTGATTATTCCAATAAAAATTCGATTCTGGCTATCGGTGTTAGAACTTTGGGCTTGTCTTGCACTTCATCGTTGAAAGATGGCAAGATTGTCTCAAGGAAAGGGGTTATTGAATTCGTCGAGCCACTGGTATTAGTGAATCCTCGGTTGCGGATCACTTTCTTCAAGCTGAATGAAGATGCTCGTGGATTAAAATCAAATATGAGTGTATTCGTGAAAGCAAAGACAAGGCTTGTGTTAAATGATGAAAATGGATTCCTTCTGCCACTTAAATCTGTATACAACGAACTGACAACAATTATCAGTGCCTGCCCATTAAAATAGGCAGTTGCATGAATGGCTTCGAGAGGTTGCGGCAAACCATCTACTGCAGGAATTCCTGAATATCCGATCGCAGTCGCATTATCGATGCATACATCATGATTATTATTAAAGCGAGGAATACCGCCAGTTAAGCTTAATCGATAAATACCATCCCCAGCATCTTGTATGACTTCAAATTTGCTCTGTACTGGTGTACCTTTTGGTGTCGGGTCATTTGTATCTACAGCATTTAGGCACTCAAACCCGTTATATACAATACTTGTCCCAAAAACATTGCTTTGAAATAAGAAAGAAAATAATGCTAATGCCAGCACCTTCATTAATTTCATAGTAGCCCCTTGCTTTGAAAACTGAAGCAGACTCGACTAAGCACTAAGTAAAATATTCAACTTTTAATCAGAGATGTATCTTTATTGATCAATTCTCGGTATTCGCAATACAATTAAATATAAAAGCAGATGCTAATTTACACGCTAGAAATATACGGACTCGATCATATCTTGCTGTGCAACTTGGCAAAAGTATCGCCCACATATCTGATTTGTTCTGGAGTATGCGCGGCATTTACACTGCATCGTACGAGCGATTTGCCTTCCGGTGCAGCTGGCGGCAGAATCAAATTCACATAAATATTATGTTCGAGCAAGCTTTGCCAAAGCTGGAGTGCCTGTTGCGGCGTATCAAGAACGGCGGCAATTACTGGTCCTGGATCAGGACCTAGCAGGTAGCCAGTTTCCTTGAGCTGTGAATAAAGTTGTGTACAATTGGCCCACAGTTGTTTGCGCAGATCACTTCCTTTGCTCAGCAGAACCAATGCCGCACGCGTTGAAGCTATCGTTGCTGGTGACGGTGACGCTGTAAAAATATAGGGATGACTGATATAGCGTAACTGCTCAAGTTGCGGATGATTGCTCACACAAAATCCACCAATACTACAGAGACTTTTGCTAAAAGTTCCGGTAATAAAATCGACTTCTTTTAACAAACCCGTTTTTTCTACGAGACCTTGACCAGTTTCCCCCAATACACCCAATGAATGTGCTTCATCGAGGAGCAGAATGCATTTATATGCATTCTTTAATTTAACAATTTCAGCTAACGGTGCTTGGTCGCCCAGCATACTATAGATTCCCTCAGCAATAATCAGCGTTGTTTCAACACGATCGCCTAGTCGACGCAATCGTTTCTCCATGTCCACCATATCATTATGCTTAAAGCGAATAATATCTGCGCCACTGAGGATGCAACCGTCATAGATACTTGCATGAGAATCCCCGTCAATCAATACAGTATCGCCAGGACCTACTAGACCAGAAATAGTACCTAAGTTAGCTTGATAACCAGTAGTAAAGACAATGCCGGAGCTACATTGATAAAATTCAGCGAATTCTCTTTCCAAGGCACGGTGACCAAAATAACTGCCATTAGCCATCCGAGAACCTGTGGTACCCGTACCCTCTTTATCAATTGCTTCATGCGCTGCACGTATACATTCCGGTGCGAAAGTTAAGCCCAAATAATTGTTAGTACCAAGCAGCAATACACGGCGATCTCCAATCCTAGCTTCCGTCGCCGAAAAAACTTCCTCAATCGGAATACCAAAAGCACCCACGCCATTCGGCAGAAGTGATTTTCTTGCAACTGCTGCTGCGTCTAATTTTTCAAGTAAATTCATTATGAGTCAGATTTTATTTTATGCACTAAGTCAGCCAATTCTCGTACGGTGTGAATATCTGTCAGTGCATTAATGGGAATTGAAACATCGAAAGTGTCTTCAATTTCCATAATCAAGTTAAGTAGTTTAATAGAATCAATCGATAGCTGACTAATCATGTTCATGTCAGGAGTAATCTGAGTATCAGAATTGGTTAAAACACTTAATCGATCGCAGAGTAATTGCATGATCTCATTGTAATTACTTTCAGTCATAAGTTATTTCAGAGTAGTTAAATTTTAAAGCTAGATTACTTCAGATAAAACGTCTTGTAAACGAATACTCGGCTGCCACGCCGGAAGAGCTCGGGTCAATGGCGCATTGTCACATACCCAGTCGTTATGTTGTAACTCATTAACCTTTCCTGGAGTCAGCATGGGAGAATAGTGAAGTAACCGCGCCAGCCATAGATTGGATATTGCGACACCATGAATAAGAAAATCCGGTATAGGAATGCACTGTACTGGGTGCTTCCACACTTGCTGCGCTAGGATTGCCAAACTCTGATAGCTATACCCGCCTGACATCCCATCATCAAGTTCGAATATTCCATTAACCGATAGATTGGAAGCTAACCAAATCTGAATAGCTGCAACTAGATCATATACATGTATTAATCCAAATCGATTATGAATTTTTCCTACTATGGGAAGAAAACCGTAGCGCATCGCTTGAAAGAGGGGTTTTAGTTCTTTATCTCCCGGACCATAAACAGCCGTAGGCCTGAGAATAGTCCATTGCAATTGTTCTGAATATTCAGTTACCTGAATCTCAGACAAATACTTACTTCGAGTATACCATGATAATTCTGGTTGCCTCGCAGCCAAGGATGATATTAACAAGAAGCGAGGAGACTGTTTCTGCTTAGCAATAGCGCACAAAATATTTTTGGTACCTTCAATATTCGTATGAGCGAATTCTTGAAAAGAGCTCCCTCTTACTGTTGCAGCACAGTGAATAACAAACGCTACATCATTGACTAAATGATGTAGCGCAGTTAAATTATCTAAATCTCCTTGAATCCATTGAATAGACTTACTATCGGATGAGCGATGTAACCGTGTGAGCGCACGAACTGTCCATCCATCTCGAACCAGTTTCTGCACTAGTACATTGCCAATGAACCCAGTAGCACCAGTTACAGCTACTATTTTTGGCATGCGCCCTTATCTGTCACCTAATTCCACAAAAGACAATTGACCTGCCAGATTTGCTCTCTGAATATAACCTTGCCTTGCTGCAAAACGTGAGAGCTTTCCAGATGAGGTCCTTGGTAAGGTATGAGGTGGAACTAATTCCACGATAGAATTAACACCAAATGCCATATAAACAAGCTGTTGCAATCTAGTCGTCAGTGATTGGCGCTCTGTCACGGAGGTGAGCCTACATTCAATGACTAAAACAATCGTTGTTGTTCCATCTTCATCATTCACTCCAAATGCAGAAGCTTCACGTGACCTAACTTCCGGTTGCTGTTCGGCTAACTCTTCTATGTCTTGGGCACGGATATTGCGACCATTAACAATAATAACATCTGTACGGCGTCCGGTTATAAACAAATCACCTTCAAACAGGAATCCAATATCTCCTGTATCCAACCAATTACCGGATTTAAGCGCTTTTTTAGTCTCTTCTAGATTGTTATAGTAGCCCTTCATCACGCTATCGCCATGTACTAAAACACTACCAACCATCATTTCTGACAATTGCTGACCATCTTCATCAACTATCTTCACTGTATGTCCAGGCAAAGGACGTCCACAATTTACAAATTCATTTTGTTTCCGCCCATCCGCTTGCAATCGAACAGCCATTCGTTTATCGATCAGCGCCTTACTATCCACTTGTATACTTCTACAACCTTTGCCAATTTTTGAAAAGGTTACGGCAAGTGTGGATTCCGCAAGACCGTAGCAAGGCAAAAAAGCATTCTCATCGAAACCTGCCGATGCGAATTTTTCCGCAAAATTTCTCAAAGTTTCTGGCCGTATCATTTCTGCACCAATGCCAGCAGCACGCCAACTACTAAGATTCAGATCTTCGAGGTCAGATTCCCTTACACGTAACGTACAGAGCTTAAGACCAAAAGGTTGACTGAATGCAACGGTACAGCGGTTGCGACTTATTAACCGTAACCATTGCAAAGGTCGAATTGCAAAATCCCGCGTCGCCAGATAATCAACAGAGATTTGTGTGACCATTGGTGCCAGAACTAACCCAACCAATCCCATATCATGATAAAAGGGTAGCCAAGAAGCGGAACGATCGTCAGGTTTAATTTCCAATCCATTACATACAATACCTTGTAAATTACACATCAAGGCTCGTTCAGTAATAACCACTCCTCTCGGTGTACGCGTACTACCTGAGGTAAATTGCAAGTACGCAGTTTCATCAGGATAATTAGGCAGCGGCTCAACATCCATCGCAGGTAGCTCGCTTAATTTTTCCGGTGTCCCTACCCACTGTATACAGGTTGTTTCTCCTGCAGCCTCTTCCAGAAAATTAATATAGTCAATATTCGCCAGCGCAATACTTGCCTGACTGCTTTCAAGCATACCTCTTAATTGCTGAACATAAATTGCATGGCTACCGAGGTTGACTGGAATTGGCATTGCAAAAGGCACCAAACCAGCATAGCGACATGCAAAAAACAACTCGACAAACTCTGGAGAGGTATCAGCAATGATTGCTACCCGACCACCACGGGACAAACCAAAACCAAATAAACGTTGCGCAAAGATACGAGCATTCTGTCTAAGCGTACTGTATGGCAGAATCGAACGTAAGTTACCCTTCGCGTCATAAAAGTTATACCCCGTTATTCCCTCCGCCGCATATTCTAAAGCGCTGGTTAGGGTATCAAAGCCCGCTAACTGCTGAGTTAGTGTATTGAGTGTTGGTGTCGGTATTAATTGTAATTCGCTTGAAGGTTGAGAATCAAACGCTTGCGTTAGCGGAGCGTTCAACTTGGTTATTGTCGAACTCAAGATCTTCCCCTCGAAGTAATAGTACTTGTCATCTTGCTCGCATAAGCAAGGAATCCTGGTTGAGCGTGCCAACTCTGATTATTAATCGCTAATAATGCACTTTTTGCTGGCTGGAAAATTTTCATTCAAACGCCTACCGCTGACATTGCTTAATAAATATGAGTGTGTCATATTTGACCACTCCGCAGCTTATATAAGGTGCTTTTCCCTGTCAAGGCAATATTAAATCAGTGTTGCAGCAAAACAACAATTACTCTAATTAATGACCTTTAGCTTACCCTTATCATCTCCGAATTTTAATGGATAACGTCTTTTTAAGGTATTTTTGTTCAGATTTTGCTTATTATCAAATTACTAAACTTGTGACCAGTCGTTCAGACTTGCAAAATAACGGCAAATAATATTTGAAGATCATGGCACCTAATATATTGGCGTGTGTGCTATCTCAATGTGCAGATAGGTATAGGAAGCAATGTCAGATCTCTTAGTCAGCGCTGATCAATTTCATAATTTATTTATGCACGATATCCCATTCCTGGATGTTCGTTCTGAAGATGAATTCTCCAAAGGTAGTTTACCAAATTCATTCAACCTCCCCATTCTAAATAACCATGAGCGTCGTTTAGTTGGAATTTGCTATAAACAAAAAGGGCAACAAGCTGCCCTTCAACTAGGTCACAACTTGGTGTGTGGTGAGCTAAAGCAAAATCGCATTCAGCATTGGCGGGATTTTGTAACTAACAATCCCGATACACATATCTTCTGCTGGCGCGGTGGGATGCGTTCACATCTAGCACGTCAATGGATCAATGAAACGGGCATTGCTGTACCGTTAATTGTTGGCGGTTATAAAGCACTCAGGCGATACCTCATGCAGGCGATCGATGAAGCGACCATAAATCTTTCCATGATCCGGATAGGTGGAAAAACAGGTGTCGCTAAAACGCTTCTGATTAATGAAATTGCCGCTAGTATCGATTTAGAAAAGCATGCCATGCATCGCGGCTCGAGTTTTGGCGATACAGTTAATCAACAGCCCACTCAATCCGATTTTGAGCACACATTAGCCATTGATTTGTTGCGTATGACTTATGCTACGCCTAGTAAAAATACACTTTTTGTTGAAGATGAGAGTAGAAATATTGGAACTATTGCGATCCCGGAGACCTTATTCAAAACTATGCGACGCTCTCCTTTAGCGCTAATAGAAATGCCATTGGAATCTCGCATTTCACGGATTTTACAAGAATATATTACGGATATGCTGACGGCTTTTCAGATGAAACATAATGAGCATGGTTTTGAATATTTCAGCGCTTATCTTCACAGCAGTCTATTCCGGATTCAGAAACGACTGGGATCGGAACGCTATAAATATATACATAACCTCATGACAAAGGCTTTGACAGATCAATTGAATACAGGAAATATTCATAACCACGAGGCTTGGATAAGCCATTTACTTGCTGAGTATTATGATCCGATGTATGCATATCAAATAATGAAAAACAAAGAATCGGTAATTTTCAGCGGAAACTACAAAGAAGTGCTTGAATGGGCAAACAATTTTAACACACCACTGCGCCAAACACTTTAATCTTTGATCTATCGGACGGCAGATCTACCACTTCCGTTTCTACAACCAATTTATCTGATTGTTAAGGAAATTCTGATTAAGTCCTTCGACAGGCTTAGGACGAATGATAATATATTGATTACGTTCGTGGTGAGAATCTATGGTTCGCGTCAAGCATTTTTTGTAATACTTTCCAGGTCGAAAATTGAATGGTAATGATGAATAGACCAGGCTGAGCGGGCGATTTTGCGGACGATGATTACCAGTGCCTGGGGTAGTCCAGCCATGGGCGCGGTAATGCTCATAGATAGACTTCCAAGCCTTGGACTTGGCGGCGGCCATTGCAGCGTCAAACAGCAAGCGACGCAACTCCGCGGGGCCGCTTTTGGATAGGCGCCTGCGGCCTATCTTATTGCCGGAGTCGTTGGCTCCGGGGTCGAAGCCCGTGAATGCGACGAATGCATCCGCATTGCGGAAAGGCACGCGCTCCAACGTATTGGTCAGCGCCATGCCCACCACGGGGCCGACACCTGCAATGGTTTGCAAACGCTGTTGCGCTTCCTTGTGTTGCGGGGAATGCGCCGCAATCGCGGTCATGGTGGAATCGATCTTGGCAATCAGGGCATCAAGCTTGTTCGAGACAGCTTTGAGTTCGGCGGCAAAACCACTCAGGTTGCTCATCGTCAGCGTGAGCGAGCTTTTGATGCAAACAATATTGGCGCACCGCCGGGGATCATGCGATCCAGCTTGCGCTAATCGGCTGTTAGGGGGTGTGTAAGGGCGTATGTTCTTGAGCGATGAGCCGGCATCCACCCGATCTGTTTTGGCACGGCTACCTATGGCGCGGGCATAGTGCTTGGTATCCAACGGATTGAGCAGGAATACGACATGGCCTTGCGCGTGTGCCAGATCGACCAGCAATTCGTGATAACCATCCGTGGATTCCAGGCCGATGCGGCTGCCTGTGGATAGAGATTTCAGCCATGCCAGCAAAGGAGTGCGCTGGTTTGTAACACTTTGAGTAGAAAAACTTTGCGCGGCGTAAGCCGCAATCAGAGCTTCCTTAAGTCTTAGTGCTTGAAGCAACCCTGTTACGAGAATGTTCTGCGGCAGCAATTTCTGCTCGTATTCTCACAGTTGCCGCGGCGGTAGCCTCTTTATCAGCTTGGGAACGCGCAAACAATGCCTCCTTAGCCATAACTTCAACAGCTTCCCGGGCTGCCGCAGCTTCCAGCGCTTTGGATTCCAGTGCTATGCGCTCCTGCATGGCGGCAAGCGCGGCCGATTCGGTTCTGGCTTTTTCCAATGCAACTCTAGTAGCAGTTTTTTCTGCTTCAAGTTGCGCTTTGGCTTTATTGGCAGCGATAATTTTTGCTTGTGCTCTAGTAATTGCTAATCCTGTGATTTTTTGCTCAATCTCGAGGCGCTCAACAACAGCTCGTTTTGCATCGGCTATCGCTTTGGCACGAATCTCTGCATCTTCCAGCAAGCGTTGCTCCAAATCTGCTTGAACATTTGTTTCTTGTGCAGCAAGCGTATCTACTTTGGTTTTTTCCTCCGCGGCAGTTCTCAATCTTATTTCAGCTTCCGCCTTGCTCTTCGCTGCCTTCCTTGCAGCTTTCTCTATTTCTGCACGCGCCTCCGCTTCTTTAATAGCTTCTTCATCTGCCTTAATACGTTTCTGGTACTCTTTGCTCGCGTTGACTTCCGCTTTCTTCTTCTCACTTGCAACCGTTTTGGCTTCTTTTTCAGCGCGCAGGGCTGCTTCTGCAGCAGCCAACGCTTCAGTTTCTATCCGCATTCGCTGATCAGCTTCTTCCAGCAACTCAGACTCTGCAACGAGACGAGCCTTGATTGCATCAGCGATTGCACTTTCTTTAGCAAGAATGGATTCCGCCATTTCAGCTGCGACTCTCTCCGCATTTGTTTTATCGCGTGCTGCAAAAGTCGCTTGGGTATCTAATTCAGCTCTTTTTCTCGCCTGCTCTGCTGCGATCGCTTCAGCTTCGGCTTTTTCTATCGCTGCTTGCACCGCAGCAGCTTCGGCTTTCAGTCTATCCTCTTCCATTTCTTTTGCCCGCATCTCTGCATCCAGACGTTCAGTAGTCTGAGCTAGAGTTTGCGCTTCTATTTGCGAGCGAACTTGCATTTCCTCAATGATTTGCTTTTCAGCTTCTTCTTGAGCTTTAGCCAATGCTATAGTTTTTTGCGTCTCCTGAATTTTTGCATTGGCGAGCATTGCTGCATGTGTCTCTGCCTCTATCGCAGCCAGTGCAAGCAAGCGAGCTTCATCGGCTACCTTGGCTCGATGCATTGCAGCTTCAGCAGCTTCATTTTCTTTCAATGTGGTCGCATGCGCCTTGTCCAAAGCGGCAGCTTCTTGTTCAACGCGCTTCTGCATTTTCTCAACAATCGAAGCTTCTGCTTTGATTTTGGCTTCCAATAGCGCATTTAAGGATTTCTCAGCTTTAATCTTCTCTTCTGCAAGCTGCCTGGCTTTTATTTCAAATTCCCGCCGGGCATTGGCCTCTCTGATTGCCAAAGCCTCAGTTTTAGCTCGGGTTCTGGCTTGATCAGTGGCAACCGCTTCAGCCTGGATTCTTGTTTCTGCCGCAATTCTGGCATTGGCCTCGACTCGGATCCTCGCTTCAGCAGTTACTTTCGCGATGTTTTCTGCTTCAATCCGCTTATGCGCCTCCTTGATTGCCCGGTCCTCCGCACTTAATCGTTCACGATAAGCCGTATCCAATAGTTGTTTAATTTCATCACTCGATGCAAACTGTTGAACGGAATTCGATACATCGTTTAATTGTGGCTCGTCGGCAGGCGCAACAATTTCTTCGTCATGCGGCACCTCCGGCGATGAAGAAAATTTTTGTAGCGAACTGAGTAAACGTGACTTAAATGTCATAAAGTTATTAACCAAACCAGCAATTATTTGAACTGCCCATGTTAATAAATAGTTTCTGATAAATGGATGATCACTTTAACAGCTCCAGGCAGAAATCTTCTATTGAAAAAGAAGGGCAATATTGTCTGTTTATGTATTGTGAATGAAGAAGTCTGTCTACTTATGCATCGGGGGGGAGGAATTTGCTCTGGCTATAACCGATAAATCAGCTACGGCATATCGATTTGATTGATATTAAGGATTCCCATCATTAGATTTAAAGCGTCATGCACCAGATATTCCAGAATCGGGGTATAAAAAGGCATGCTGAACGCCAGTACGAAAAGGCCAATAGAAAGTGTCAGCGGAAAACCGACCGCGAAAATATTTAATTGCGGCGCAACGCGTGTCAGAATACCCAGAGCAAGGTTAGTAATCAGTAACGCCGTAAGAACGGGGAGTGACAATTGAAGACCCGATTTAAAAATCTCTCCACCCCAATTTGCAAGCGTAGTGAATGTTACGTTTGTAATTCCATCTAAACCAACAGGTAGTGTGCTAAAGCTCTGTGAAATCAAAGCAATCATCATCAAATGACCATCCATTGCAAGAAATGCCAGGCTGGCAATCACACCCAAAAATCTGCCTATGATATCTATTTGACCGGAGTTCTGCGGATCAAAGAAAATTGCAAAGCCAAGACCCATTTGCAGACCAATCAGCTCACCCGCCGTTTCCACCGCAACAAATACAATGCGCATTACAAACCCAATAGCAACACCAATCAAAACCTGTTGTAGCAAGATGATTAAACCAATACCGGAAGCCGGATCAACCTGCGGTAATGATTTTTCTACTACCGGCATGACCAGGATAGTGATCATGACCGCAAACCCCAGCTTCACTCTGACAGGAATACTTGGGTTTCCTAATATAGGCGCGGTTGCCACCATCGCGAGGATTCTGCTGAGCGGCCAAAGGAATGTTGCCAGTAATATATTTAATTCTGCAGTGGTTATACTGATCATTATGCTAAATCATCCATTTGACGATGAACTCCATTACTGACCAAATCACCGATCGAAATTCACGTTTACGGCACCGCAAACCATCCGCCTGCCGGCATTAACCGACTGCGAGCCAAGGAATGCTGGTAAAGAGCCGTTGCATATAGTCTGTCATGATCGCGATCATCCAAGGTCCGGCCAGCACCATCACCAAAAACATCACCAATAATTTAGGAATAAATGACAGAGTCATCTCATTGATTTGTGTCGCTGCTTGGAAGATACTCACTAATAAACCAGTTGCCAAAGCAGAAAGCAACAAGGGTGCAGAGAGCATAAATGTCATTTCAAGCGCCTGCCTGCCGATAGTCATTGCGCTTTCAGGAGTCATAATTTATTTCCTTTCAGGTATAGAAGCTTTGTGTCAATGAACCGATGATGAGATGCCAGCCATCGACCAAAACAAAAAGCATTAATTTAAATGGAAGCGAAATAATCATCGGTGACAGCATCATCATACCCATGGCCATTAGTACGCTTGATACAACCAGGTCAATGATCAAGAATGGAATGAATACGACAAAGCCAATTTGGAAAGCAGTTTTTAGTTCGCTCGTGATATAAGCTGGAACAAGTATTTTCAGCGGTACTTTATCGCGGCTTTCGAGTTCTTCACTGTTCGAGATTTGTACAAAAAGTGCCAGGTCTGTTTCCCGTGTCTGGTGCAGCATAAACGATTTCAGCGGCACACTTGCTTTCTCAGCCGCCTCCATAATACTTATTTTATCTTCAGAAAAAGGTAAGTACGCTTCCGTATAGACCTGATCGATGACCGGTGACATGATAAAAAAGGTTAGGAATAACGCCAACCCGAGCAATACCTGGTTAGGCGGAGAAGATTGCGTGCCCAATGCCAACCTCAGCAACGACAAGACAATGATGATACGTGTGAAACTTGACATCATTAATACCAGCGCAGGTAAAAATGTCAGTGAAGTCAATAATAAAAGTGTCTGTAGGCTCAACGTATACGTTGCGCTGCCATCGGCATTAGGGGAACTGGTAAAGGCCGGAAAACCGGATTTTTGCGCGAATGCGGGCACCGCGATAAAACCCACAAAAATAAACACCATCTGAAACAGATTACGTTTTGTAATTCTGCTCAGGCAACAACAAAAACTTGCCCTGAGCCGATGACAAATCAATATGAATTGAAAACATGAATAAATGAAGAATACAAAGCTTTTATACATTTTCTTTTTTTATGCTCTGATTAAGCTGCGTAGCGAATGTTTCAACAGGCGGAGTATCTGGTGTGGGTGTGTCTGTTAAAGGCTTATTCATGGTATGTAGCTTACTGACACGGCCGGGCGCCACACCGAGCACCAGCCACGTATTATCAATCTCGACAACAATCACCCGTTCTCTCTGACCAACTCCAGTCGCAGCGACAACCTTAACGACACCCGCAGCAGCAGTTGGTATCAGCGAGAAGCGTTTGAGTAACCAAGTAATACTTCCTATGATCGCCAGCACCAGTAATAATCCCCCCATCATCTGCAATGTATTTTCAGTTGATATCACGGAAGGAGGTGGCACGTAACTTGGCTTCCCTGTTTCAGCCCAAACAGTAAACGGAAATATCGGTATCAAAAGTATCAGATATCGGCTTGGCATATCAGCTCTAACGATTAAGTTTACGAATACGTTCACTGGGTGTAATGATGTCGGTCAACCGGATACCGAACTTATCGTTTACGACCACCACTTCACCTTGCGCAATCAGGCAGCCATTGACCAGAACATCCATGGGTTCCCCGGCCATACCGTCAAGCTCGACAACTGAACCTTGCGCGAGTTGCAGCAAGTTCTTGATTGCAATCTTGGTGCGACCCATCTCAACCGTCATCTGCACGGGGATGTCTAGAATCATGTCAATATCATGACGGGTATTATTCGCAGCGCCATTTTTTCCGAGTTCCTGGAAAACCGATGTTGTTGCAGCTTGCGAACTAGTTATCGTATTGTTATTTTTCTCTGCCGCATGTGATGTATCTTTCTCTGACTGACTTGGAGCGGATGCTTCTTGCTCTGCCATCGCAGCAGCCCAGTCATCAACTTCTGTTTCTTTTTCTGCAGAGTCATTTTGAGAAACCGCCGCCTGTTCCGCCATAGCTGCTGCCCAGTCATCTGCCTCAGCTTGATCGTTTTCTGTAGGCTCTGACATTTCAAATCTCCAATTAGTTATTCGGTTTCCGATGGGGAAATCATTGCATTGACCCTAAGTGCATACTGTCCATTCATGATGCCATAGTGACAATCCATAACAGGTATACCGTCAACATTTACGGTAATAGTTTTAGGAATTTCCAGCGGAATGATATCTCCCGCTTGCATACTCAGAATCTGTTCAAACGTAACTTTCGTATGCCCTAAATTTGCAATCAATTCAACTTCAGCAAGTTGTACTTGTTTTGACATCAATTTGATCCAGCGCTTGTCAACTTCCAGGTGATCGCCTTGCAATGCGCTATATAAAGTATCTCGAATAGGCTCAATCATTGAATAGGGAATACAGACATGCAATTCGCCGCCTTGGTTACCCATATCGATATCGAAAGTAACCGTAACAACCACCTCATTGGGTGTCGCAATCGTGGCAAATTGAGGGTTCATCTCAGACCTGACATACTCAAATTTAACCGGGTATACCGACTTCCAGGATTTTTCATATTCTTCAAATACCACATCAAGCAAACGCCGAATGATACGTTGCTCAGTCTGAGTAAAGTCCCTTCCCTCAACTCTCGTATGGTATCGGCCATCACCGCCAAACAAATTATCCACAATCAGGAAAATCAGGTTAGGATCAAAAACGAGCAATGCTGTCCCTCGTAAGGGTCTCATTTGAACCAAGTTGAGATTGGTCGGAACCACCAGATTACGTACAAATTCACTAAACTTGATAACTTTAACGGGACCAACTGCAATATCCACCGTACGGCGCATGAAATTAAATAACCCGATACGCAGTAAACGTGCAAATCGTTCATTGATGATTTCATACGTAGGCATCCGCCCACGAACAATGCGCTCCTGAGTAGCAATGTTATAGGATCGAACCCCCCCTTTCTCTTCTTCCTGCTGCACCTCATCGACTTCGCCAGTGGCGCCTTTGAGTAATGCATCAACTTCGTCTTGTGAGAGAAAATCTTCAGCCATCTGACGTTTACTGGATTACAAATGATGTAAATAATACTTCCAGCACATCCTCTTGCAGTTCTGATGTATCCAATGATTGTTTGATTTCATCCACAATCTGCTGACTCAGCTGTTGTTTTCCAACAATACCTGTGATATCTGCCGATTTCTTACTGGAAAGCAACATGAGGATACGATTGCGAATCGCCGGCATTTGCTTTTTAATCTCCGCTACAACAGGAGTTTCTTTGGTTTTCACGGTTAATCCGACCTGCAAGTATTGACTGTTTTCTTCCGGCTGAAGATTAACTGTAAAGATTTCAAGATCTACAAATGTGGTTGGTTTTTCCTTTGGTTTTACAGGCTCAGAATCTTCATCACCTGACATTTTCATAAAATACCAAGTGCCACCGCCACCTGCGCCAATAGCGATGACTGCTATCAAGATGATAATGATCAATCCCTTCTTGCCTTTCTTGCCTTCTGTAGCAGCTGGTGCTTCAATAGTCTTCGACATTTTTCTCAACTCCTTATTTGATGAAATCAATTATCTTCGACGAAGCAGCAAACTGATATCACAAATAACAATGAAATAATGTCACTATTTCCAGATACAGAGATTAATAGAGAATTCGTCAGGTAGGCATGCTAATTTCTTCTTAAAAGAATATTCGTATGATCTAGCCGGTTAATTTGGTTTCAGTCCAAATCAAAAATACAGAAAAAAACAAATGGTTTATATGGTTATCTGGAGAAGCTATTTTCTGCCACACCATCAGATCGGATAGCGTGACAGATTATGCATAGGAGGTAGATTCACAAAAAATCGAATAAACCTGATCTTATGGAGCATCAGGCATACGTATTAACCATACCGAGATGCCGACTTGGCACGACAGTTGTTTCAATTTGAGCCACAGTCCCTGGTCTTGCATCTGTCATATTGTTAGAATCTTTTGCGGAATGATAGGCTTGCTGTTGTCTATTATCCTGCTGAAATGAATCAGAGCCAACCATTACATTCCCCAATGTAATACCATTCTCAGCCATCATTTCTCTTAATCTGGGTAATGCTTGTTCAATCGCTTCACGTACCGCCAAATGAGGAGACGAAAACTGCGCTGTCGCCTGATCCTGCGTAATACTCAGCGTCACTTCAACAGGTCCAAGATGCGCCGGGTTTAAACGAATTTCAGCCACCTGGTTTTGCTGAGATGACAACCAGACAACTTTTTGCGCAAATTCCCCACCCCACTTTGGCTGACCTACAGGAAGATCAACATGGATATCTTGTAGTGTCGTATTCAGGGGAACGCCGGAAGCGGAGTTGCTTAGGCTGAATGGTTGGGAGGAAATTGTTTCGCTATGTGTTGAAAATATCGATTCCCCTATATTAACCTGGATGGCTTCATTCATCTCTGAAGAAAATGGAAGAAATTTGCCGTAAGCGGCAGAATCTGCCGCATCTAATGTTTGCCATGCAATATTGGATAAAAAAGTCGAGCTACTTGCAACCAAGTTTGACTGTGCAAGCTTTTGTTGCAACAATTGATTGCTAATTGGAATCGTTGAACCTGCAGTCTGTTCACCGTCTTGGGAGGCTAATGCATTCTGAGCTGATTGGAGCCAAGCCAGCGGTAAAATCGGGGTTGCAGTCATCGCATCTGGATTTAACACGGAATCCATTGCGCTTAATGATTGATCGGTTTTGTACGCACTGCTCGTATTGCTAAGCAGATTTTGAATGAAGCTGTTTGTATCATTCGTTGTCGTTGCCACAGTCGAGGCTGCAATTGAAGCTGTATCGGTGTCTTTACCTTGATCCGCGTCTTTAACTGTATCTTCTAAAGACGTCGCACTATCGGAATGTTCTTTTGTGTTAGAAGCATTGTTCTTCTCCTGTTTTTCCGTTGCTTCAGATACTTCACGCTCCAGAACTTTACCAAACTCTTCTGCAGCAGGTTCTTTTGAGCCGATTGAACCGGAATTGATCATTGCTACAGGATTTTCAGCTGAAGATTTGATTTGAGGTGCAACTGATATGTTTAACATAAGCTTTGGGTCTCATACAATTAATAATGCCACCAGCAAATAAGCAATCTCTATACCAGTTTGACTATCCCCGGATATGTTGCTAATCACCTTTACGCAGAAATGAATCCCGATGGAGAGAATTCGATGCAAATTCATCTTGCACTTTTTGCTCCAATTTTGATTGTTTCTGATTTTCTTCACTATGTTGACGCTGCGATAGCGTATCGTAGGATTTTAATTTGCGCTGGCAAGACAAAAATTCATTCCCTCCTTCTATCTTTTTGTTTTGCGCATATAAAACCGTTTGTTGTTGCTCAGTGATAGCGGCGTCAAGTTTATTGATAAAAGCAATAAAATTTAGCCATTCAATGTGGTCAATTCCTTTCGCTGAAGAATTCTGAAAGTGTGATTGATAACTATGACGGTACTGCATAAGTAAATTTAATTTTTTTTCTGCTTCTTGCTGTTGCAAATTCAACTTTCCAAGTTTCTTCGCTGCAGAATCAGTCCGCTGTTGCGCCAGGTCCAAAAGCAGTTTTAGTGATGATGTGGTTGGCATAATGATTTTCGTCTTCGATTACCGTATTTCTTCACTTTCAAACAATTTTGTTAGTTTTTCAAGGCTATCGGAAAAGTTCTCATGCTGAGACATATTCTGCTGTAAAAATTTTTCAAATTCGGGATACAGCCTGATAGCTCGATCCAGTTCCGGATCTGTCCCCGCAACATAGGCACCAACACTGATCAAATCATGGCTACGTTGATACCTTGAACATAAACTTTTAAATCGCCGCGCCATATCCACCTGTTTCTGTGGAACCACACTGGTCATGATGCGACTAATTGATGCTTCAATATCGATCGCAGGGTAATGTCCTGCTTCTGCTAATCTTCGTGATAAAACAATATGGCCATCGAGAATGGCGCGTGCACTATCAGCGATAGGATCATTCTGATCATCGCCTTCAGTCAATACAGTATAAAAGGCCGTAATTGAACCACTGTTATGATTACCATTACCGGCACGCTCCACTAGTTGCGGTAATTTAGCAAATACTGATGGGGGATAACCTTTGGTAGCAGGCGGCTCGCCGATAGCGAGAGAAATTTCCCTTTGCGCCATGGCATAGCGAGTTAATGAATCCATTATGAGCAAAACATGCTTACCAGTATCTCGAAAATATTCGGCAATGGCTGTCGCGTAGGCTGCGCCTTGCAAACGTAACAACGGTGAAGTGTCAGCAGGTGCTGCAACCACAACTGAGCGCGCAAGCCCTTCCTTACCAAGAATATTTTCTATAAATTCCTTAACTTCGCGTCCCCGTTCTCCGATTAAGCCGACAACAATCACATCAGCGGTGGTATAGCGTGCCATCATGCCAAGCAGTACGCTTTTACCCACACCGCTGCCCGCAAATAATCCCATGCGTTGACCACGCCCAACAGTCAGTAACATGTTAATCGCACGCACCCCAACGTCGAGTGGCTCACTGACAGGAATTCGTTCTAATGGATTATAAGGACGGCTGTATAGCGGCACACTCTGCTCTGCATGAGTGGGGCCAAGACGATCGAGCGGTTCCCCAACACCATTTAAAACACGACCAAGCAGCTCAGGTCCGACAGAAACATGCTTAGCCCGATCTGCTGCACGTCTTCGTGGATGTTGAAAATTACCAATTCGGGGAGATTCACCAATAAGTTCTGTAGAAACGACTTTCGCACCCGGCGACAATCCATAAACATCACTGGATGGCATTAGAAATAAGCGCTCTCCAGAAAACCCGACCACTTCAGCCGAGACGTGATGACCATTCGATAGAAAAATGGTACAACTGCTACCAACAGCCAATCTGAGTCCCACTGCTTCTATGACCAGCCCTGCTACCCGGGTAATTGTTCCGCTTAATAAGAAAGGGTTTGCCGGGGCAATCAGCTGAGTGCAGTTTCTTAAGAAGCCGTCCCATTGCTCAAAAAAAGCCATAATTAATCTTTCTTCTCAAACCATCCGTCATTCTGACCAATGGTTGATAGTACTCTCTGCCAGCGCACTTCCAAGCTTCCGTTAATCTCACTACCACTGGCTTCAATACGGCACCCTCCTCTGGAGATTTGCTCATCTTCACGAATACACAAGTGATCCTGTTCTAACTGATCATTCAGATGCACAAGTACCAATTTTGCATCCTCAGGATGCAAAAAAAGACGAGGATGTTGCATCGCATTAGGCAAATTACGGATAGCTTCTTGCACGATAGGTATGATCAACTCAGGTTTTAGTTTTAATGCCTGAGCAACCACCTTTTGGGCAAGTGTAACCGCCAGTTCTAGAAGACTATCAGCCACTTGTTGATCCATTTCGTGCAACTCTTGGTCTAGTTTGGATAGCAATGCTTGAACGCGCGCCACTTCGGCTTTAACTTCAATTTCAGCAATTTGTCTGCCCTCTGCGTAGCCTACTGCGTTTCCTTCTTGCAATCCTGCTGCATACCCTTCTTCTTTAGCGCGCTGAAAAATTGCAGCAACTTCCTCTTCAGCCGGTAAAGAAATCTGGGGCTGTTCATCGACTTGCAAACTGGCTTCAGCCTGCGCTTCTCTGGCTAAATCGGGTGTCTCAAAAGAATTCATCTCCCATCGCTGATAGGCACTGAGTTTTTCTTTTGAGAAAGAATTACTTGCGATCATTGACTAACCTTAATTTGAGTAATAAACAGGCACGCAATTAACTATTAATTTAGTTCAACTAACGAAGAATCTATCAACTAAATGAAACCATCATCACCTTTCCCACCCAACACAATCTGCCCATCGTCAGCCAACTGACGCACAACCTTAAGAATTTCTTTTTGTTCCGCTTCCACTTCGGAGAGTCTTACCGGACCTTTGCTTTCAAGATCTTCCCGCAGAGCCTCAGCGGCACGTTGTGACATATTCTTGAAAATTTTCTTACGCAATTCTTCTTGTGCGCCCTTCAAGGCGATAATCAAAGATTCCGACTGCACTTCTCTGAGGAGCAATTGAATACCATGATCATCAATATCAATCAGATTATCAAATACAAACATTTCATCCATGATTTTTTGTGCCAAATCTTCATCGTACTGTTTAATATTATCAATGACACTGGTTTCTTGGGCGGTTGGAACAAAATTAAGAATCTCGGCTGCGGCGCGTACTCCGCCCATGGCAGATTTACGAATAGTATTACTGCCCGATAACAACTTGGTTAGAACATCGTTTAATTCACGCAACGCATCTGGTTGGATACTATCCAGTGTAGCGATACGTAATAACGTATCGTTACGCAACCGTTCGGTAAACAAACTTAAAACTTCACTTGCCTGATCACGCTCCAGATGAACCAGTATGGTAGCAATAATCTGCGGATGCTCATTCTTGATCAGCTCAGCCACTGACGGCGCATCCATCCACTTCAATCCTTCGATACCGCTGGTATCGCCACCGTGCAAGATCCGATCAATGAGATTGGCGGCTTTTTCATCGCCCAAAGCACTGGTCAAAACCTTCCGGATATAATCAGCCGAATCCTGACCCAAAGTGGTTTTTCCTTCAGCCTGATTGCAAAATTCTGACACAACGTCTTCAATCTCATTACGCGTTATATTCTGCAGCATAGACATCATTTCACCCAATCTTTGCACTTCCTTTGGCCCCAACAGTTTGATCACTGATGCTGCTTCTTGCTCACCCAAAGTCATCAGCAAAATTGCGCTTTTCTTAATTCCTTCATCATCCATTTTTAGATATCCACTCTTTCACTACATTGGCGACGATAGCAGGCTCATCCACAGCCAATTGCTTAGCTTTCTTAAGATTCTCATCAAATATTGATTTCTGAATGGCTTGCAGCGCCGCCCCATCCCCGCGCTCTGACAATTGATCCAGCTCAGCCTCACCAGATAGATTCTCAGACTCTACCGGGGGTGGGGGTGGGGTTAAGCTTTTTAGAAATGGGCGTAGAATTTTTAATAAGAAAAATAAAACAACGGCTGCAATTAATAGCTGCTTCCCAATTTCCTTCGCCAACATGATGACATCAGGGTCTTTCCAAAGTGGGATATCCAATATTGTTGCAGTATCAGCAGTAAATAAACCATTAGTTACGGTCAGCGAATCGCCCCGTTTCTCGCTATAACCCATAGCTTCCCTGACGAGACTATTGATTTCCTTAATCTCATCAGCAGTTAACGGCTCATAAATCACTTCTCCGTTCTCATCTACTTTTTTGCGATAATTCACCACAACAGCGGCAGATAATCGTTTGATGTTGCCAGTTGAATGCTGAGTATGCTGTACGGTTTTATCTACTTCATAATTAATCGTAGACTCTTTTTTCTGATCTGTCGGTATAGGAGGCGTCTTATCACCCTCTTCATTGTTTTCTCCTCCCGCTTCAATTGGGGCTGCGGCAGGTTCAGGCGGACGATTTGTCAGCGCTCCTGGGATTCCCCCATCAAGTTTGGCGCCGATGGAGGTCGCTTCGAGCGTTTGTTGGCTACGAATAGCGGCAGCTTCTGATTCAGTATTATTAGGTCGATAAATTTCCTCGGCACGTTCAATACGAGAAAAATCCATATCAGCAGTAACCTGAGCACGCACATTCGCAGCACCAGTAATAGGCGTCAGAATAGCTTCGATACGACGAATATAATTTTCTTCAAGTTCCTGTATATACTCTAACTGTTTGGCATCAAATCTTGAATCCTGTTTACCATCATTTTGGGTACTAAGCAGATTACCATTTTGATCCACGACAGTAACATTCTTCACTGACAAACTGGGTACGCTGCTCGACATCAAGTGCACGATCGCACTAACCTGCTCAACACCCAAAACTCTGCCTGGATATAAGTTTAGTAGTACCGAAACACTTGGCTGCTGTTTTTCTCTTGAGAAAACGGATGGTTTTGCAATTGCTAAATGCACTCGCGCACTTTGCACTGCTGATAATGACTGAACCGAACGTGCTAATTCACCTTCAAGCGCTCGTTGATAATTAACTTGTTCGAGGAATTGACTGGAGCCAAATTTCTGATTTTCCATTAACTCAAATCCTGGCAAACTGCCTTTGGGCAAACCCTGTCCCGCCAACCTCAAACGAATTTCATGCACTTGTCTCTCTGGAATCAAGATGGCACCACCGCTTTCGGAGAATTTATACGGCACGTTCATTTGTTGTAGCGCAGTAATAATGGCTGCACCATCCTGATCCGACACATTGTTATAAAGGACACGATAATCCGGCGCCTGACTCCACATCAAAGCGCCAACCAGCAAAGCAATGACAGCAGCTGCCGAGAGAATCAATCCCAGTTTCTTTTGATTAGACAATTGATTGAATTGCGCCAACCGGATCGTTGTCGGTGGTGCTGCTGCATTGGATTCACTGGGTACTGTTGCCACGCACTATTCTCCTGCCTAGATTCTGGACCACTTATTAAAAAAATAAATAGTAATTTCCATCACTCAGATTAACTAACCAATTGTTATATTACAAAGATCACAAGAGATATCCCCTGTAATAGCTAAACCAAGTCATTGTTCAATTTATCAATATGCATTCCGTAAGAAAAAACATCTTTCATGTTAAATCCACGAAAAGAGTTCTATTGAAGTGATGATTATCGATAGTTTTATCGAGTCTGAATGCTCAAATAGAATAGGTTTGCCCACCCTATTCGCATCATTGTTGATGCTGGTATAAATGCTAAGCTACTAGCATTCCTAATTACTGCCATCCAATCCAGTGCAAACTAACAAAGTTATTGAAATTAAACCAGTACCGGTTGATCAGGAACAGCTGCAACTAGCTTTTGCAGCTTTTAATGAAGCCTCCGAACAGCTATCCGGTGTATATCAGGAATTACAACACCAGGTAGCGCAATTAACCGGAGAACTGGCAGTTGCAAATGGCGAGCTGCACAAACAATTAATTGCAAAGGAAAATTTATCGCAGCAGTTAAGTCTCTTACTGAATGCGTTGCCTGGTGGCGTAATAGCGCTGAATGGGCAAGAATGTATCGAACAAGTAAATCCAGCTGCAATTTCGATCCTTGGAGAACCATTACTTGGGTTGGCATGGCATCAGATTATTCAAGAACGTTTATCACCAACTGTAATCATCAACGAGTGGCTTACAAAACAACAAGAATCGGCAAAACAACGCCGTATCCGCATTGAAAGCAGCGAAACAGATTCAACCGCTAGACGAATCCTGCTGGTAAACGATATTACTGAAGCCTATGCCCTGCAGGATCAAATAAGACGAAATCAGCGACTCACTTCAATGGGTGAAATGGCAGCGAATCTTGCCCATCAGTTGCGTACCCCGCTTTCAACCGCACTACTCTACGCCAATCATCTAGGAAGTGATGCATTAACTCCAGTTGAAAGACAAAAGTTTGCAACCAAAACTATTGAACGCATGCATCACCTGGAGCACCTAGTTAACGATATGCTACGTTTTGTTAAAGGTGAAATAACGCAACTCGAGGATGTCAGAATCAGTCATTTGTTAGCAGAACTACAACAAGTCATAGAGCCTCAGATGATCCAACATGGTTTGCAGTTAATTGTGCATGATCTGAGTGAAACTGGAAGTCTAATGACTGACCGTCAGGCACTATGCGGAGCGATGGTCAATCTTCTTGAGAATGCCATGCAAGCGTCATCCCCGGGAGATAAAATTATTCTGACAAGCGGCATGGAAGAAGAAAAAATCGTTTTAAGTGTCCATGATGATGGACCAGGCATTGATGCGGCGCTGCAAGAAAGATTATTCGAACCCTTTTTTACGACACGCTCAGAAGGTACCGGTTTAGGTTTGGCCATTGTTCGAGGTGTTATACAGTCCATGGGAGGTAGTGTGCAGATTAATTCATCGCAAGACACAGGAACTGAATTTGTGATACGGCTACCAAGAAACAAAGGAGATTAATACGATGCATACGCTACCCATTTTGGTTGTAGAGGATGACAAGGATTTACTGGAGGCGATTTGTGCCACCATGAAACTAGCAGGTTATCAAACATTAGCGGCATCCAATGGCAATGACGCCATGGCTGCGCTACAGGAATCTCAGGCGGGAATGGTTGTAAGCGACGTGCAGATGAGACCCATGGACGGATTCACTTTGTTAAAGAAAATCAAGGCGTTCAATCCAGAATTGCCGGTGTTGCTTATGACAGCTTATGGAGATGTCGAAAAAGCAGTTGCCGCAATGCAGACAGGTGCCTGCGATTATCTGCTGAAACCGTTTGACCCAGACAGTTTGCTGGCACACATTAAACGCTACGTATTATCCGAGCTTGAGCAAGAAGACAAAATTGTTGCAAAAGATCCGCGTACGCGAGCACTACTCTCTCTCGCCAAGCGGGTTGCGCAATCTCCGGCAACAGTCATGCTGACGGGTGAAAGCGGCTGTGGCAAAGAAGTAATCGCGCGCTTTATTCACCAGCATTCATTACGCGCATCCAAACCATTCGTCGCCATCAATTGCGCAGCTATTCCAGAAAATTTACTGGAGGCAACCTTATTTGGTTACGAGAAAGGCGCTTTTACCGGCGCAGCCCAATCTCAGCCTGGAAAATTCGAACAAGCTGAAGGCGGCACATTACTACTCGATGAAATTTCAGAAATGCCTCTGGAGCTACAAGCAAAATTGTTACGTGTTTTACAAGAAAGAGAAGTTGAAAGAGTAGGCGGGCATAAGATCATAAAACTCGATATCCGCGTTCTGGCAACTTCTAACCGTGACATGATGGCCATGGTTAAAAGTGGTCAATTCCGTGAAGATCTGTATTACCGGCTCAATGTGTTCCCAATCGAAATTCCTTCGCTTCGTGAACGGCGATTGGATATTGAGCCGCTGGCGCAGCGAATCCTGGAAGCAGCAGTAGCCGGCACAAGCCAATCACTCCGCAGAATGACCGAAGCTGCAATAGAAAAATTGACTCAGCACGCTTGGCCGGGCAATGTCAGAGAACTGGAAAATGTAATGCAACGCGCCATGATTCTGGCTACAAATACTATCGAAGCTGAGCATATCAATTTGCCTAAAGAAGCTGATCATGATCATGAAATAAATACTATAAACGCTGATTCGACTTCACAAGATATCAAGACACTCGAACGTAATCATATTTTGGAAACACTGGCAGCTGTTAATGGTTCCCGGAAACTGGCCGTTAAAAAGCTAGGAATCTCGGAAAGGACGTTGCGTTATAAGTTACAGCAATATCGTTTGATGAGTTAGCAAGTATCGATTCTGTCGCTAGGAATCTGATTTAATAAAATTATTTGAAGTTTTTTAAGTTTTGCGAGATACTTGAAACCAATTGTGTTGGAGTAAATCATGGATAAACCCGGAATTGATAATATTTTGCAGCAATTGCAAGCGGCCTCGGCATTTGCTTCCGGTACAAAAAAGCAATCCGAAACGGATGAAATAGCGAGTGTTGATTTTAGCGAAAAACTTAAATCGGCTGTAGATCAGGTCAATAGCTCCCAGATAACTGCCGATAAACTGAGTGCCCAATTTGTGAGTGACCAATCCAATGTTGATTTACATGAAGTAATGATTTCACTGCAAAAAGCCAATGTATCCTTTCAATCGATGATACAAGTTCGCAACAAGCTGGTAACAGCTTATCAAGAAATCATGAACATGCAGGTTTAATTGGTATGCACTCTAATCTGAACTAGCCCAGATCGGAACCATCTGTTTTACTCCTCCATCGCCATCTCCAGATCCAGCCAGCTTTCTTCCAATTCAGCCACTTTATTTTCGAGTGTCGAATGAACTGCACTGAGTCGATCAATTTCATCCCGAGAACGGCTCGCATAAATAGCCGGATCAGCTAACTGGCGGCTTACTTCATCCAATTCCTTCTGCGCGACCGTTAGGGCAACCTCAAGCTTTGATTGCTTGGAAAGCAGTACTTTTTTGTTCGGTTTTGCAGATGTTCTGGATTGCACTTTTTGTGAAATAGATCGTGACTCTACAACTTCACTAGAACGACGCGCTTCTATCCAGTTTTTATAATCATCCAGATCACCATCCAGAAATTGTGCTTTACCATCAGCCACCAACCACAATTCATCAGCCACTGCACGTACCAGACTACGATCATGCGATACCAGAATCACCGTGCCGGTATAGGCTTCCAACGCCAAAGTTAACGCATCGCGCATTTCCAAATCCAAATGATTGGTTGGTTCATCGAGCAATAGTAAGTGTGGCTTCTGCCATGCTAGTAGGGCAAGTGCCAGGCGACTTTTTTCTCCTCCGGAGAAACTGGCTACCGGACGATCCTCACTATCCCCCCCCAAGCCAAATCGCCCCAGGAATTTTCGCAAGTCCAATTCAGTCTGCTTTGGTGCCAATTGCCGCATATGCTGCAAAGGGGTCGCATCACCATCAAGATTCTCCAGCTGATGTTGTGCAAAGTAGCCCATACGGATATTGGGCGTCCATTCCAATGTACCAGAGGTAGGAGTAATTTCCCCGACCAAAAGCTTTATTAATGTGGATTTCCCTGCGCCATTCGGACCCAGCAAGGCAATTCGGGCACCCGCTTGTAAAATAAGATGAACATGTTGAAACAACAAGTGATCGTCATAACCAAAGCTCATATCTTTTACGCGCAGTAGAACATCAGGACTACGCTCAGGCGCTTCAATCTGCAATTCAAAATACCCATCTTCAACATGCGCCGGCGCAATGCGCGTCAAACGTTCCAGCGCTTTGATACGACTTTGCGCTTGTTTGGCTTTGGTCGCCTTGGCACGAAAACGCCGCACAAAATCTTCCATGTGCGCGATCTTTCTTTGCTGTTGCTGAAAAGCCTGAGCATGTTGAGTTAGGCGTTCAGCGCGAGCACGCTCAAAATCATCATAATCACCGCTGTATACTTCAATTTTCCGTTCAGTGATATGCGCAATACGATTAACACAGGCATTGAGAAACTCACGGTCGTGTGACACCACCATCAGACTACCCGGATAACGCGACAGATATTGTTCCAGCCAGAGAATAGCTTCCAGATCCAGGTGATTAGTTGGTTCATCCAGCAATAATAAATCAGCACGATGCATCAAGGCACGAGCCAGGTTTAGACGCATACGCCAGCCCCCTGAGAAATGACTGACCGGATTCTCCAGCGTATGATTCGCAAAACCTAATCCATTCAATAGTTGCGATGCCCGCGCCTGCGCCGTATAACCATCTATCGCTTCATAACGATGCTGCGCCTCAAACCAAGCCGCATCATGTTCGGCTTGGGTCAGGATCTTCTCCAATTGACGTAATTCAACATCACCATCAAGCACAAACTCAATCGCAGACTGATTTGAATTGATGATTTCCTGTTCAACAAAAGCGACCGTTTTCCCAGGCTGCAGACTGACTTCTCCACTATCCGGTTTGATCACTCCCCGGACCAAACGGAACAAAGTAGACTTACCACAACCGTTTTTACCGACCAGGCCGACACGTTGATTAGAAAAAATCTGTAGATCACAATTTTCGAGTAGCGGAATCCCGCCTTGTAAATAAGTCAACCGCTGAATATTGAGCATAACACCCTAATAACTATAGAACAATCAAAATAAATCTTATTCTTCATACACAAAAAAACCTTGTCACACAACCCAGTTATTCATATAAAAAATGTAATGACAAAAAATCTAATTTCCCAGCCTCACACTATACACATCAAAGTTTTTCTCAATAAAGTTAAGGATATTGCCCAGATTAATAGCTATAGCATATTGTTTATCCACAGTATCAACAAGTCATATAAAATCCATTCCTATACTTCACACAGAAACGGAAAATATATTTAACAATATGATAAATATTACAAAATTAAAGTGTAAAATTATTAATCAGATGTAGAATTAAGCGTTACTTTTTCGATAGTTAATTGTTGAATATAGATCTTTTCCACAAAGTTATCCACAGAAACTGTGGATAATAAGAAATACACCATGCTAAATAAGACAATAGCTCAAAATAATAATGCGCAACACACAAGCATTTTACAAAAAAATTGATTGGGAACGACCAATAATATCAACGAGTCTGGAAAGTCAGTGGAATTTTAATACATAATCTGGAAATTAATCATTTGACTCCACTCACAGCCAGTTAGATTACTTGCCATTAAAAATTATAGCGCTGCATGAAACCAATTACGCTCTTGTCGGTTGAGAACGAAAGTACGCACTTTCCGGATGAATTAGAATGCGCATCAATGCAATATTCGTTGAATCCATCAGTTATATGCCGGACATCACGACATTTATAAGCGATGAGTTTGATCTACCTGATCTACCAAACCGCAGCGCTTTTCTGGAATGGATTATTAATCTAATGCGAGGCCATGAAGTTAAGAATGTGCTAGTGCTCGATATGCTAATAGTACTACTTGCTGGATAGCTCCAGATAATCTAAGTTCATTAGATTGCGGATAGAGTAATTCAGAATCAATCAGCTAAGATTGCTTGATGCGAGAATTTCTATTGTCTCTAATTAATTACCAAAAAGGATGTCCTGATATGAAAAAATTTAGCATGATTGGATCTCTAGTCTTTTCCTTGATCCTCTCCATATATTTTGTTGTAACTGGCGATGAGACAGTATTAGCGCTGGTATTATTAGGTCTTCTAGTTTCTTTCATCTCAGCAATGATGCTTCTGACAAAAAAATAGCTTAGAACAATAAAAAATCATTTTCGCCACAGACGCCTTGACTATGGCAGCTCGGACTTGGGGTGGACAACCTGGAAAACCAAGACTGGAACAGATGATTTCATCGATGCGCACCAATTCTAATGAGTGTTGACGCCAGTCGAAAATTGACCAGAAAGCCTGATTGTACCGGTTGAAAATTAACCGGGTAATCTCACGTATCCTGCTTAAATTTTAGGCAGGAGACAGTAGAGGTGATTACTATGGTTATGTATGCAAAGATACGGCGGATGTATTATCGTGAACATCTGTCGATTAATGAAATTCAGCGACGTACAAGTCTGTCACGAAACACGATAAAGAAGTGGCTGAGCGCAGCATCCGCTATCAAACACTGCAAAACCAGGCAGGTGATTTAAATTATAACCATGCTATAAGGAGCAAATGGAATCAGTATTCTAGCGAGCGTAGTCGGAAACCCATCCATTTTTCAATCTTCATCAGAAGCTCAGTGCGTGCAGGTTCTTTTAAAAACAGATGCTGGTGGTAAGGCAGATTGGGCAGCGCCAAGACTGCATTATCAGCATGATTCTTCAATGTAGCGTGAGCGAAATCCTTATTGCCCCAGGCTGGTGTAATTGGATCATGCGCCGAATAAACCAAATAATAAGGTATTTTGAATTGATCCATTTTACGGCGAAAGCGCACAACCTCTTCTTCAATACCTTTCACGTAGCGCAACAGGCTGCGGCGGACGATCCAATTATCGGCGCGTAGGCGCGCTTTCTCTGCTTCACTATCGGTCAGATAATCCGTCACCCAAGCCGGAGAAACTGGCGTCACGAAACTACGCAAACCCGGCCAGGAAAACACTTCGAATAGGCCATCTAATAGTGGCACCGTTATCAATGAAAACAATTGATTGAATAATAACAGTGGAAAAGGCTCATTCTGCGGATGCAGAAAATGCGTTTCAGCATGAAAAGACAGCTTGATCAATGGATTTGCCACCCACCCACGCCAATCGGGTGGTTCGCTGACAGCAAAAGCCGGTGCCAGAAAAACAATACCCCGCACGCGCTTGGCCGGATTATCCTCATTCCGAACCTGCAGCAAATAAGAAGCAGCAACCAAAGCACCCAGGCTGTGCGAAACAATAAACACAGGTCGTTTCGAATCACTCTGCGCATCGCAAAGCGCAATCGTCTGCCTGAGTGCCAGATCCAGAGTCCTGCGCAGCGGCTCCAGATCATGCAACAATGATTGCGCCAGGAAAGCGTCGCCAACTTCCTGTTTGGCTGCACCCGCCGCAAGTGCTTGATCCGCCTGTTGCAGTACCGGATTGGACAGGCCGTGCGCGTGGAAATCGAACCCTGCTACAAAAAACTGCCGGGCAAAATAATGCGCCACTTCGCCATAGCGCCCGATATGTTCGTTCATGCCGTGAACCAGCAATATGCAGGCTGGCGCTTTAGCGGGTTCTGACGGAACAAGGGTTCGCAAAATCAGCAGCACATTGCCACCAGATTGGCTAATACTGCTTTCCTCCCCCCAGCGAGGATAGGGTTCAGTGACAAACTTCTGATGCACACAACCCGATAACGTCAACAGCATCAGAAACATGCTCATCAGAATTCTCACCCTACCAAATAAGCAAACACCATTTAGGAGCCGAGCGTACTGCCTTCGCGGTACAAACGGCAACTGCTCATTTAAAAAGAATTTTTGATAGAACGCCAGAATCATCATTACAACGAGATGAATTCTAATTAAGTGCATGGTTCGGCTACTTCCCTGCGCAAAAACTAAGCTGCTCGCAATAAAAATTCAACCTTCACGGCTTCATAAGGAAACACGATCGCACCCTCTTCAGTGCGATCGAGTAGACCCGCTTCGAGAAGCGCGACGACATCTCCGTGCACACCTTTCACGTCACGCTCTACTCGCCGCGCAGCCTCTCGAATTGAAATTGGACCCGCACCGCAAAGCGCTTTCAAAAGCTCCCACCGTTTTGCGGTCAACACTTTCCACAGTAATTCTGGTGACGCAAAACTGATTCGATCCGATTTTTGTTGCTTATTCGAATTCCAGACTTGGGCAAAGTCAGTCATCGCTTCCTTTGGATCTCGAACGTCAAGAATCACTGTTTTCATAGTTCCACCTCTCGATATCATGTTGGAAATCTGTCAATAGCTTTTCCGGGGTGGAGAACGTGTATTCGGTTTCCTTCACCCCCCAATGCCGATGATCACCTTTCCCTGCCTCGTTATCATACCGAAGAACACATTCCCCATTAACCACATAGGCAAGACGATACTTAAAAGCATGTCTAGAATCTGTCAACGGCTGGGCAAGCCGCCAAAGCACGAGTTCGGCAAATTTGTTCTCAGCCAATACTATGCGTTGTCGAAGTAGTTCGATAGATTTCATGTTGGCAGTTATACCAACACCCAGAACTGCTGTCAATTACCCCAACACCAGCATACTTTACTCAATCAAGCATCTGCTTGCGGTTACGAGAAAATTTGAAGTAATAAGCAAAGCGCGTTGCACTGAATTTTTCTAAGTAACTTGCGCATCACCTGCGAACTTCATTCGGCGCAATATTGATTGCGCCCTACTGAGCTAAGGGGCGCGCCCTAAAGGAAGTTGCGTAAAATCCCCGAACGGAATACAAAGTAATCTACTAAAAGACCAGAGGAAGGCGCGTCCCGCTTTAGCGATGTTAGGCGGCAAATGCATTACGAACCGGATCCAACTCTGGATTTACTTGTGCGCCAAGGACTAAGAGTCCTTGAGCTAGGAGGCCTATACGATGCTGACTTCCGGAAAAATCAAAGGAGCAGCGATAGAAATTGCCCCTCGGAACCACTTTAGCAATCTTCTTCCAATGTCGACGAACTGGTTCTAGAACTTCCCCATCCTCATAGATAACCACTCTCTCCGCTGGCGCGTGACGGTCTCCGAATCCATCAAAGATGCGTGGCGAGGAATCGAAGGTGATTGCGGCAATCCCAAAATGAACAGAGATACTTAGCGCGAGTCCACCGCCTAATGAATGCCCTGTAACAGCGATGTTCTTATTCTTGTTCGCCGTCCAATACTTCTGGAACTCTTTCCGCGCTTGAGTATATTGTAAGTTTAAAGGCGGTACCGCAAAATTGGCAAACAAAAAATCTGATCCGCCATCTGTACCCCGAAAGGCAAAAACAACATCATCCGTTTCTCTTTTCCCAAATATATCAAATGCCAATCCCGATAAGGAATGAAGTCTTGTGGGTTCAGTGGTCGGCTTCCCTTCCAGATCGACCTGTATCCATCCCAGTTTTTCAACCGGAAATCTGACTCGATCATCTTTGTGATATGAATTTGAAGAAAGCATCGCGTGAAGAGCTGTTTTGGCTGCTACATCAGGCGAGATTTCTTGCATATCTGGATGATTGCTCATATTGTTCTCCCTTTGGTTACCGATTCCAAGTGTTTCAGATCATGCAATGCCGCCCCACGTTTGGGTTAAACCAGACACCGGTAAGCCGCGTTGGAAGTACAAAAGCTGTTATGCTATAGGAAGGAGCGTACAGAGTTAATTTTAACAAGAGAAATTGCATTAAACCATACTTACTCAGCCTCCACGTCACACTACGAACTAACCTGCGGATGCTTGCTGATATAAGCGAATGGGCTGTCAAACACTCTGATTGCGATCAATACCTATCAGTATTTGCAAATCGTTGTGCCATCCGTTAACCGGCCACTTGGCTGCTGGCAATGTATTTCTCGTCCCAATAACGTCTTATAAGCAAATTTCGGACGCTGTTGCCAGATTAGCAACCATTCTTTTTTGTCCGAATGAAAGTTTTGACTCAACCCTTCGACAAGCTCAGGGCGAACAACAAGATGCGGATTCCGCTCACAGTGAGCCTGTCGAATCATGGACGGCGCCTGATCCGTAGCTTCCTCAACACCACCTTGCCTATCACTACGCAATGGAAACTGCTCTAAAACATCCCGATAAAATGCTCGCCGTTTCCAGTAATGTACATGAATGCCATCCGGCCCAAACCAAACCGGCTCCTGTTCATACAACGTAAAATTCCGCCGCGATGCCATATCGATCAATCCTTGATATACAGCTCGACCCCGGCTCACGGTTTCACTTCGGGGCAATCGGCAGAACGGATAAAAAATATTGCGATAGAACGTATAACGCCGTTCGGACAAATCCTCAATCGAAGCCATCGGCAGATTAGTCACTACAATCCGCGCAGAATGATTCTGCAACTGTTCAATGCACCATTCCACTTGCTGCAAAATTTTTTCAGGATTCGATCCAAACAAAATATCATTACCAATATCCGTCAACAGCGCATAGGTTGGAAGCACTCCGATCGAATTCAGTTGCGGCCATAACCCACTCGCAGCAATTCCCGGCAACCCGCGCAGCAGCACTTGATTAGCCAATCCATACGCACGCCCATGCCCCACCGCCGCCAGAACCTCGCTCGGTCCGCCAAACTGCTGCTGCATCAGATGGATAGCCAGGCGCAGGGATAACGTCAGATTGCTGGCACCGAGCAGGATGATGCGATTGGCGGGTTTTGTAGATAGTTGTAGAACCATTAGAAATGCTGAATTTTTAGATACATTCTGAATGTGATAAAAATCATTGATAATTCGCCGCCCTGCGGCAATGTTGACTGGGCGATGAACATTTTTACATTTCTGGTGATATGTCTGTAGACGGGCACTCCATCTTGCTTAACAAAGGGGTAAGCACTGTTGCGACTTGTTCTGCGCTTGTGCCACGTAGTATACGATCATCAGTTTCACCATGACGATCGCGTATTACTAGCACAGGTTCTGTTCTTTTGCTGTGCCTCGCTTGGCAGTTTTGCCGCCTCGTTTGCGTGTGCTTCCTGTAAATGAAGTTGTCCCTAGAAAGATAGCAGTAACATGACCTTAATTTTTCAACATTTCTTGCTTGATCCTCCAACCTGGTAGGACTGCATCAAATATACGCATAGTATCCATACCGCCATTTAAAAAGGCCGCATCTTCAGGAGGAGGAATCGTCCTATGCTTAGCACCTATCGCCAGAGGTTCAGTATTAACGCAAACAGGGCCACCGGGAACAAGCACAGAAGATTTTCCAGATAATACGCCATTGATATATATCCTCAAGATGGCGCCATCATAAGTCGCCGCTACATGCGTCCATGTATCTGCAAGCACAGCTCTACTACTATCAAGTATGAAGTAGGAAGCATCATTACGACATCCTCCAAAGAAACCACCGGCCCTTACCTTGCGAGTATCTTTCCTGATGTTAATCCAGAAAGAACCCGCTTTCTCCATCACCTCTTGCCTATCCCATGTACTGGGTTTGAATTTTATCCAAGCCATCACAGTGTATTGATTAAAATCGAAAATAGGATTGTCTGAAACCAGAATAAAATTATCAATCCCATTCAGTTTAAGGCCTCTTCCACCACCAACGCCCGCTGCAAAATGCCAGGCACCGCTACCTTCAATATCGCCATTGAGGTCATTTCCGCTGGTATCGGATACGATCAATCCATTATCCGAAGTAAATTTATACTCTAGAACTAAACTTTCCGCAAAAACAGAAATTGGAAAAAATAAAAAAAGGAAAAATAAACCTGATCGTAAAGAAGCAAATTTTTTATTATTCATGATTTGTATTTTGACACTAAGACTAGTTATAGAATTGAACTAGGTCCATCATGCTATCTGCTAATTGTGCAACAAATTTCTTATTTATTGCAACCACCAAAAGTCAGATTGATTAGCTGTATCAGTATTTATCATCCGCACGATAGCTTTCACCACAGCAAAATTCAAGCGGTGTGATGCAGTAATTTAACGTTGATGAGCGGAATGGTACACTTGCCCGCATGTTTTTTATTCCTGTTGCACATTTTTGTTTGGGTCGTTTTTCCCGGTTACGCCGAGTCATTTACTATTTAATTGTCCTGACCGGTTGCATGATCATTGCATTCTCCGCCTGGGCGCAAAAACCGGAAACTCCACAATCCGTCATTCTGAACCCGATCAACATCACCGCCACCCGTAGCGAACGCTCACCGGAACAGATTCCCAACAGCATCACGCAAATCACGCGCACTCCGCAGCATAATTACCAGCCCGGTGCGACATTGGATGAATTTGCACGCAGCACGCCGGGGGTTTTCTTTCAGAATCAGTTTAATTTCACGCAGGATTTGCGCATCGCGATTCGCGGGTTTGGCGCGCGGTCGCCGTTCGGCGTGCGTGGCATTCAGATGCGCGTGGATGGTATTCCCGCCACGTTGCCCGATGGGCAAACGCAACTGGATTCGATCGATCCTTCGTTGATCGAGCGCATGGATATTGTGCGCGGCCCTTCCGCTGCGCTGTATGGCAACGCATCGGGCGGCATGATCGACATCACCACGCGCGAAGCGCCGCCGGAGAAATTTGTCATCATGCCGCGCCAGGTGTTTGGTCAGTATGGTTACCTGAAATCCGAGTTGTTCGTGGGCGGGCGGCAAGGGAATTTCGGTTACAGCTTGTATGGTTCACACTTGCTGCAAGATGGCTGGCGCGATCACAGTGCGATGCAAAATACATTTTCACAAGCCAAGCTAAATTTCAAAACGAGCGACGATTCGGACTTGATGCTGGTGTTCCGCGAATTTTATTCACCGCTGTCGAAAGATCCAGGCGCTTTGACCAACGCAGAAGTACAGGCTAATCCCCGGCAAGCTTCCGCGCGCAATGTGCAGTACAACGCCGGTGAGGAGATCCGGCAGGAGGAAATGGGAGCGCGTTTCCGTCACAGGCTATCTGCTGGCAAAGAATTCAGCGTAACCACACATTTACTGCATCGTGATTTTCAAAGCCGTCAGGCGTTTTTTGACGGCGGGCAGGTGCAGTTTGATCGCTGGGTGGGCGGATTGATGATGCAGTTTGTCAACGATCATATGTTGTTTAACCGGCCTAACCGTTTTCTGGCGGGGGTGGATTACGGCATACAAAACGATGACCGCCAGCGTTTCAATAACAATTTCGGTGTGCGCAGTGCGTTGAATTTGAGTCAAATCGAGCGCGTGCAAAGCACTGGGCCGTTTTTCCGCAATGAATGGAATATGCGAGACAAGCTCGATTTTGTCATCGGTGGCCGTTGGGATTGGCTAAATTATCAAGTCAAAGACCAATTTAAAACCGATGGTAACCAATCCGGTTCACGCACAGTTTCGCAGGCCAGCGGCTCGGCCGGGCTGGTGTATCACCTGACCGATCAGCAGCAGATTTATACGCATGTCGCTTCCGTGTTTGAAGCACCAACCACCACCGAACTGCTCAACAACCCCGCTGGAAGAGGCGGATTCAACCCCAATCTGAATGCGCAAACCTCGCTTAGCAACGAACTGGGTTTTCGCGGTAACACGGCTGGATTCCAATACGATACAGCAGTTTTTTTCATCCGAACCTGGGATGAGATTACGCCGTTTGAACTGCCTTCTTCGCCAGGCCGGGCGTTTTTCCGCAATGCCGGACAATCGCGCCGGATCGGTGTGGAAACACGTCTCGCCACACCGGAATGGAAAGGGCTACGTGGGGAAATCAGTTACACGTATTCGGATTTTGAGTTCGAGAAATACGTGGTCAACGATGTCAGCCTGAAAGGCAACATTTTCCCTGGCATCCCCACGCACCGTTGGGAAGGACTAGTGCGCTATTCGCACCCGTTCGGTTTCTTCGGGCAAGTTCATGTACATCGTGTCGGCGCGTTTTACGTCAATGACGTCAATACCGCCACCAATCCGGCTTATAACCTGGGGCAGTTATTGGCGGGTTGGGAATTGAAACGCAATGGAATCGAAGGCTCTGTATTTGTTGGCATTAACAACTTATTTGATGCACAATATAATGCGAATACTCGTATCAATGCGGCTCTAGGTCGCTACTATGAACCCGGTCCACCGCTTAACGTATTTGGTGGAATACGTTTTCGCATTGTGGCGTTTTGAGATACCTGATACATAGCGATAGCCAGAAAATGCGAACTAAACTATGATGTTCATTTCTCTAATTATTGCTGTTACCTAACCTATTAAAGAGAATTAATAATAATGCTGAAAGATGCGAAAAAAGACAAACAAACAGCCACCGCAGATGGCAAGCTCACGCGGACTCTTCTTAACGGTATAGCACCCAAAGAGACATCCAACATCATTACAAGTAATGGCATCACAACCGAGATCTACCGGCCGGAGTGGCCGATTGGCCCTGATCAGATACGCCATATCATTCATGCCACTCTGCGCGCGAACGCTATCAGTGCGTGGCACGTGCATGAATATCAGACGGATACTATTTTCGTAACCAACGGATCGATCAAACTTGTGTTGTATGATGACCGTCCTGAATCGACTACGCGCGGTGATGTCAATGTTTTTCATTTAAGTCGTCTGCGACCTACATTAATTACTATTCCACCGGGAATCTGGCATGGCTTGCAAAATATGGAAAGCTTCGAAAGTAGCTTCATTAATTACTTTGATCGCCCCTATGCTTATGAAGATCCAGATGAGTGGAGATTGCCATTAAATACCGACAAGATTCCTTACCGGTTCTAATATTTAAAGCTCTGGTCATAGCTTGCCGATAATTCTGATAATTTTCAAATTGGGGCAAGTCTGATGAACTATGGCAATGATTTTATTCTGACATTATTTACCAATGATCCAGATCTAGCGCAAGCTGGAGATGCTGCAGGCATCAATCGGATTGGCCTCGATCTGGAGAGAATTGGTAAAGAAAATCGCCAAGATTCCAGCAAAGCATGGATTTCAAATCATCAGCTGCAAGAACTCCCAGCTATCCGAGACAAATTAACGCATGCTGCATTATTCACGCGCGCCAATCCAATACACGCTGGTTCTCGTGATGAAATCAATTATTTGATCGATCAAGGCGTCCGTGTTCTCATGTTGCCCATGTTTCGCACTGTGAAAGAAGCCGCTACCTTTATTGAGCTTGTGCAAGGCCGTGCACTTGTTTCCCTACTGGTCGAAACAGCAGCTGCTGCAATGCGATTGCAGGAAATCACCAAACTTCCGGGTATTGATGAAATTCACTTCGGGCTGAATGACCTTTATCTGGACATGAAACTATCCAATCATTTCGAAGTGCTTACCTCCGGCCTTCTGGACATGCTTGCAGATATCGTACTAAGCAAAGAAATACCATTTGGTTTTGCGGGTATCGGCCGGGTTAACGATAGTCGTTTGCCGATACCGGGAGACTTGATATACGCGCAATATCCCCGTCTAGGTGCAACACGAGCATTGGTCGCACGGGTATTTTATACTCCGGATTTTCGCGCACTCAATCTTACCCATGAAATCACTGTTGCACGTGCAGCACTAGACCAGTGGTATCAAGCTGGCTCTGACAAGCAGGCTGCCGCCCTGTTGTCTCTACGGGAAAAAGTAACCGAATGGACTGTATGAACGATACTTCCCCATTCCCTGCTTTACTTCAGATGAATTTCCCGACATGACCAAGCCTAACCTTACTTTCTACGACACCTCAAGAGATTATTATGCCGGCTATTATCTGCATGGCTTTAAGGAACTGGAAAGCGACGACAAACTGCAAGTCAATGTTACTCACATACTCCCAATGCGTTTAAAACCGGCTATTCAGAATACCAGTTGGCAGCACTTATTATTTACAATGGCCCTTTTTAAGCTTCAGCAGGGTGATAACGAATGGTACTTTTGTATCGATACGCACGACGAAAACTCTGCAAATGCCGAAAGCTATTCCGGCGGATATCACCTGCCACTGCTGCAATGCGTAGATGTCTATTTTAAGGTTAACTATAATCCAGATGAAATCGCGCGTAACCCTGCACTGAAAGTATTTCATGAGAAAATTCGCAACATATCTCAATTCTTCCCGCTACGGTTAAAATCATTTTTGACTCTTAGCCGAAAATTAATACTTCCTTCCGTTTGGTTCGGATTTAAGCCAGGTTTAGGCTACAATCAGCCTTATGATAGCCATTTAGCTGATGCAAAATGGCGTCTGCGTGATCATAAAAAATTCCAGCCACTCGAAAGAATCCTTGCGCATCGCACGGTTCATAAGGATATCGATATTTTCTTTGTAACCAGTTTTCGCAAGGTCCCCCCGAATGAAGCAGTCATGGAGCATCGCTACAAAATCATAAAAAAACTTGCATGCATAACCAAACTCAATAAAGTAGTCGGTTTCACAAATCATGAGTCACTGCCAGAAAAATATGCAGCAGTATTTCATCCGTACCTTAGTCAAGCAGAATATCTCGAAAAATTAGCACGTACTAAAGTCGTTATTTACACACAAGGCATTTGCGGATGTATTTCATCCAAGTTTGGCTTAGCCATGGCGCTCGGTGTCGCAGTCATTGGCGAACCATTGATGAATAATCCGGAATTACTAGTCACTTACCCCCATCTGAAAGAACAATTCTCTTTTACAAATCCGGATGAAATAGTGGAGCATGCAATCCATCTTGCAACACATCCAGAGAAAGCACGCGAATTGGGCGCTCTCAATGCGGTCATGTTTGATAACCAGCTTGCACCCCGCCCTACTGCAGAATACGTATTGCGTACCCTATCGGCAATCCTCTGATGACATGTGTGAAGCCGCTTGCCGAGCCATGGATATCATCACCTAATTCAGCTGTTCCTCATCACACTTATTTGTCGTATGCTGAACCGGAAGGATCAAAAGCCGGTACTGCGGTTGCCAGAGCAAAACTGAAGCACACCATGAAGGGGGTCAGATACCGTCTTGAATTGCAAGTGCTGAATGATTAAAGTTTGCATCAAATGGCCGCTCTGATTTAATGACCCCATAAATCAAATGTGCCAGTTTACGCATGACAGCTCCTATTACGGCCTTTGGAGCCAATCCGGCATCACTCAATCTGTCACCAAATATTTTTAGTACTGGATTGTGCCGTCTGGCTACCATGCC
>NZ_JAIEME010000034.1 GCF_019752415.1 Nitrosomonas sp. | reverse complement strand
GAACGCTCAGGTAAATTGGTTGCCGAACTGGAGCATGTGAGTAAAAGTTACGGCGATAAAATTATTATCAATGATTTTTCCTGTCGCATTATGCGGGGGGATCGTGTAGGACTATTAGGGCCCAATGGCGCTGGAAAATCTACCTTATTAAAATTAATTCTCGGTGAGTTACAACCGGATGCCGGTGAAATTCAACAGGGTACCAAGCTAGCGGTCGCTTATTTTGACCAGATGCGTGAACAGTTGGATGAAGAAATGATTCTGACAGATACCATCAGCCAGGGCTCCGAGTTTGTGGAGATTAACGGGAAACGCAAACATGTCATCAGCTATTTGGAAGATTTCCTGTTCGCGCCACAGCGCGCTCGTTCTCCGGTCAAATCACTTTCGGGTGGCGAGCGTAATCGGTTGTTGCTGGCTCGTTTATTTACACGCCCTGCCAATGTTTTAGTATTAGATGAACCCACAAATGATCTGGATATTGAAACGCTTGAACTGCTGGAAGCCTTGCTGCAGGACTATACCGGCACGTTATTTCTGGTCAGTCACGATCGTGAGTTTCTAGATAATGTCGTCACACAAGTAATTGCATTTGAAGGAAATGGAAAATTGTGTGAATATATTGGTGGCTATGAAGATTGGATACGTGCAAAAAATTTTGAAGATAATATCGGTCAGCAGAAAATATTATCGAAGCAGTCAGAGACTACACCAACCAGTATTCCTAAATCATCCGGGTTTTCACGCGCTAAAAAACTTAGTTATCAGGAAATGCGTGAGCTTGAAGCATTACCTGGTAAAATTGATAGCTTGGAACAAGAACAAGCAAATATTACTTTGCGTTTGAATGAACCAATTATTTATCGTGATAATCCGGACGAAGCAACAGCACTGCAAGCACGCTTTGCTACGATTGAAAAAGAACTGGCAGACTGCCTTGCTAAATGGGAAGAATTAGAATCAAAATCTGCCGCAAAAACGTAGTACTTATGACAGCATTTCCTTATAAACAACATGGACATGCTTACACTATTCATTGACCAAATCGAACGCATCGTTTAAAGTTCAACTTTTGAGAGAGGGAGGCTTATATGAAACAAAAATCAGTTATGAATTTATTACTTGCCTTGAGTATGCTTTTAGCATTTTCTGGGGTAGCGCAATCGGCTGGAGATGCTGTAGCAGCAAAGGAAAAGCTTTCAATGTGTGAAGGCTGTCACGGGATTCCGGGCTATAAGACAGCTTTCCCTACTGCTTATCATGTTCCAAAACTGGGCGGACAGCACGCAGACTATATCGTTAAAGCACTGGAAGGATACAAAAATGGTACACGTAGCCATCCTACTATGACAGCTTTGGTTAACACACTATCTCAACAAGATATAGAAGATTTTGCTGCATATTACTCTAAAAATTAATTAAGTCATTAACGCAAGGAATCAATTATGAAGAACTATGTAATTGCCGCAATAAGCGGTGCGGCCTTGATACTCTCCAGTCAAGTAGTGGCTGCTGATATTGAAGCAGGTAAAAGTAAAGCAGCAGAAGTTTGTGCTTCATGCCATGGTGCAGATGGAAATAGCCCTGTTCCAAATTTCCCCAAGATTGGTGGACAGTATAGAACCTATTTGGCAAAAGCATTGCAAGATTACAAATCCGGCAGCCGGAAAGATCCAATTATGGCTGGAATGGCAGCAAGTTTGAGTGCAGCGGATATTGAGAATCTGGCTTTTTATTATTCAAGCCAAACCGGCAGCCTGAATTCAAACAAATAAAAAGATTAATTTATTTGTACCAAAATTAAGAGCGGGATAGACACTGACTGAAAGTCGGTTTTATCCCGCTCTTATTAGTTTTTTGAACTTAATTGTTTGTCAATACAATCAAAGTAGATGGTAGCGTCGGGCGCAGTTTGATTGCGTTGCGCTTGCCACATCATTTCTGCTAAACATTCCATTACTTGGTGTGCGGCGACGTGCTCACTTCCCGTAATATTCTGTAAGTGTGAAAATCGCTCGCAAATCCCAATCGGCTGATTAATAGACAATTGTTCTTTAATCGCTACGTGCATGATCATATGCAGGAATGGATTGGTATCGCCCATCTCGGGTGAATAATCCTTATCCAGATACCGGTCCGCATCATCCAGGATGTTTTGGTATTCCGGATGTAGCAATATTACTTCCAATACAATCGTTTCAATACCGGATAATATTTCGCGCTGACGGTATTTGCGCCATGTATCAAAAAATAATTGGCGTGCCTGCTCTCTGGATGGTTTAAACATAGCGTGATTTGGGGTTAAATTTTCTTGTCTTTAAATTCGCATAAATGATTAATTGTGCATACGGTACATTCCGGCTTTCTGGCTTTACAAACGTACCGGCCGTGCAGAATCAGCCAATGGTGTGCATCCAGACGGAATTCTTTGGGCACTGCTTTAAGTAGTTTTAATTCTACCTCCAGCACATTTTTTCCGGGCGCAATAGCCGTGCGATTAGCAACCCGGAAAATATGAGTATCCACGGCGATAGTCGGCTCACCAAAAGCGGTATTCAAAATTACATTTGCAGTTTTACGCCCGACACCGGGTAATTTCTCCAGTTGCTCGCGCGTGCGAGGTACTTCGCTACGATGTTGCTGCATGAGTAACTGGCAGGTTGCCAGAATATTTTTTGCCTTAGTTTTATATAATCCAATACTTTTAATAAATTCGGTCAAACCTGTTTCGCCCAACGCAAGAATTTTTTCCGGTGTGTTGGCCCTGGGGAACAATTTCCGAGTTGCCAGATTGACGCTTTTGTCGGTGGCCTGCGCCGAAAGAATGACAGCAATCAGCAGCTCAAACGGTGAGCAGTACTCCAGTTCGGTAGTCGGATGCGGGTTTGCTGATTTCAGGCAAGCAAAAATTTCATGACGTTTAGCTGAGTTCATGTGATTTTATTGGCCAGATTATTTTGGACAGCCTCGGATCGTGCGGCTATTGCCCGCTTTATTGCAGCTTGAACAATTGCCTGTTTGCGCGCTTCCGCGGCTGCACTGATTATTTCCGGCTGCACGGTATTTTTGTGTTGGAGTGGTTTTTTCTTCGCTTGTTTTTCTCGCGCTAGTCTTTGCAACCTGAATTGATACCGTGAGCGTGCAGCATCCGCAGCCTGTTTTCTAACTGCATCGGCGGACAAACTGAATGCATCATTCCTTTTCTCGGTTACCGGAATCAGACTAATACAATCCATCGGGCAGGGCGCGATACATAATTCACACCCGGTACATTCTGCGGCGATCACTGTGTGCATTTGTTTGGCGGCACCGGCGATAGCATCGACAGGACAGGATTGGATGCAAAACGTACAACCGATACAAATACGCTCATCAATCCAGGCGACTACATTGGGTTTGGGAAAACCATAAGAGGTGTTCAGCGGCTTGGGGGGTACGCCCAATAATTCCGCCAATTTGTGAATCCCTTCCTGATCTCCGGGCGGACATTGATTGATATCGGCGCGGCCTGCCACGATGGCTTCTGCATAGGGTTTGCATCCTGGGAAGCCACATTTTCCACATTGAGTTTGCGGCAAAATGGCATCAATTTTTTCTATGAGTTGCTGATTCATTCTTACGCTAATGAATCACTCTGTTTAGCTTTATCAGCGCAAACAGCCCGTGCAATTTCTTTGACCAAATCAGGGCCCTGATAAATCAGACCGGTATACAATTGTATCAAGCTTGCGCCGGCTTCCAGCTTATCCTGTGCATCGTCTGCCGACATAATCCCGCCGACACCGATAATCGGTATGCTGCCTTGCAGCAGGTGATGCAGTTGATGAACAATCGCGGTGGCACGTTGCGTCAGCGGAGCACCGCTCAAACCGCCGCTTTCCTGTGCCACCGGCAAGTGCTCAATACTAGTCCGTGATATCGTCGTATTGGTTGCAATCACACCATCTATTTGATGCTTCATCAGTAGCGCAGCAATTGATTCAATTTCTGTCACCTCAAGATCAGGAGCAATTTTTACCACCATCGGCGCGTATTTGCCATGACTTTGTGCGAGTTTCATTTGCTCGTATTTTAGTTCGCTTAACAAATGATCCAGTGCATTGGCAGCTTGTAATTGCCGCAAATTCTGTGTGTTCGGCGATGAAATATTGACGGTGACATAACTGGCATAGCGATATACTTTTTGTAGACCAATCCGGTAATCATTCACTGCCTGCTCAAGCGGGGTATCGAAATTCTTGCCGATGTTAATTCCCAATATACCTTTATAATCAGAATTTTGTATGTTTTCTATTAATTGATCGACGCCATGATTATTAAAACCCAACCGATTGATCACAGCATTTGCTTCGGGAACCCGGAAAATTCTTGGGGGCGGATTACCTGGTTGAGGCCGTGGCGTCACTGTGCCGATTTCAAGAAAGCCAAATCCCAACGCAGCAAGCGCATCCAAATGTTCGCCATTCTTATCCAACCCCGCAGCAAGTCCGACTGGATTGGGAAAATCCAATCCCATGACGTTACGCGGCTGACAGGCAATAGCTGTGTTTTTTAGTAATCCAAGCTTTCTGGCTTGTTCGATAGCACTGAAAGTAATGCGATGAGCGGATTCAGGGTCCAGTTTAAAAAGTAGCGGGCGAAGGAATGTGTAGAGCATAGGGGATTTTATCCTGAACGATTGCAACTTGAGAAATTTTCACGAGAAACTGCTGTTGTCCAGCAATTGCCACTGACCGTTCGTCAAGACTTCCAGCGGTTGGAAATTGGCTTTATAGCACATCTTTCGATTTCCTTTGATCCAATAACCCAGATACAGATAAGTCAAGCCAAGTTTCCGGCATTGTTCGATCTGCCATAAGATGTTATAGGTGCCAAAACTTGCATTGGCGACATCCGCATCGAAGAAAGTATAAACCGATGAAAGCCCATCCGGCAGGACATCGACAATACTGACCATGCGCAGCTGGTCTCCTTCATGGAACTCAATCAGCCTGGAATTTACATGGCTTTGTAATAAAAAACTGTGGTATTGCTCGCGGCAATCATGATCCATACCGCCACCCGCATGGCGTTTTATCTGGTACTGTTGATAAAGCGCATAATGCACCGGTTTGTAATGCAATGGGAGCTGAATGGCTGTCAAATGCTGATGCTGTTTCCAAGTGCGGCGCTGTGTGCGATTGGGCGTAAAGCTATTCACGTTAACACGTACAGAGAGACACGCACGACAATGCCCACAACTGGGACGATAGGTGTAAAGGCCGCTGCGGCGGAAACCAGCCTGTATCAAATTTCCATAAGTCTGATTATCAATGAGATACTCTGGCGCGGCTACTTCAGAACATGCCAGTTCACCGGGTAAATAACTACAAGGATAGGTACTGGTGGTGTGAAATTTAATCACGGTATGCCCATTATTCAATTTGAACACGATCAAAGTGCCATTTGCTGCCGGGATTGGATCCGTTGATCAAGGTATCCAGCTTTTGACCGAATTCCACTCTTGAAATTTCCCGTGCACCCAAAGATGCCAGATGGCCGGTTTTAACCTGACAATCAATCAAGCCGTACTCCCAGCATTGTAATTGCTTTACCAGATGGGCGAAGGCAATTTTTGAGGCATCCGGAACAAGCGAAAACATCGATTCACCAAAAAATACCTTACCTAATGATACGCCGTATAGCCCGCCGACCAGTACGCCGTCTATCCAGGTTTCTATAGAGTGTGCCAGCCCCTTCTCGTGCAGTACTGTATAAGCAGCAACCATTTGCGGGTGGATCCATGTCCCTGCTTGTCCTTTGCGCGGTGCAGCGCAGGCATGCATAACCTGAGTAAAACTACAATCGGTACGAATCTGATAGTGGTCTTTTTTAAGTGTCTTGCGTAAAGAACGAGAAATCTTTAATTCATTGGGAAACAACACCATTCGCGGATCCGGACTCCACCAAAGTATCGGATCATCTTCATTAAACCAGGGAAAAATGCCTCTGCTATAGGCCTCAAGCAGACGCTGTGGCGAAAGATCTCCGCCAACTGCTAATAATCCGTTGGGTTCGCTGAGCGCGTTCTCTACGGGTGGGAACGATGAACAGGTTCTACTGCCGGAAATCATAAATTTTCAAAGAATAGATATTGATTGATATTAACTTGATATAGATCAAGGTTGCTATTTTAACGTTTAATTACCATCGGTTTCCGATTACAAATCAATAACCAGAATAATTAAAATATAACAGGAGAGACGTAAGTGAAAAATCTTTTAAACAAAGTGCAGCTGGCTTCGCGCATCGCTGCAGGTTCGTTTTTTATGGTTGCTGTGATGGCGGCACCGCAAGCTTCAGCGCATGATGTCGCTGCTGAGCGTATCAAGCAATTAGAACAAAGCCTGCAGGCCATTCAAGTTGAATTGCAAAGAATGAAATCTGAATCCGCTCAAGCAGCACAGAAGGTTAAAAGTATAGAACAAACTACGAGTCAGACAGAACAGAAAATAAATAGTCTTGAAGAGAGAAAGGCTGCATTCGTAGAAAGGACAGACATTAAAACGGAACGCATCGGTTCGGATATAACAGAAAAAACCCGTATGCTGCATTTCCGTGGTGGTTTTGCACATATGATGAATCATCGCAACGGCGTATCCATACAAAGTCAAGTATCACCGGTTGGTGCGCAGGATCAACCTGATAAACAGGGTTGGTATGTGGGAGCAGGTATTGATTGGGGCCTGACCAGAGACATGTGGGGGCTTATGCCAAAAACAACCGTTTTTGCAGAACTGATGTTTGAGTATAAGCAATTCGGCGCGCATGTTCTGGGTAACGGTGCGGTAGGTAATGCGCCGAGTGTGCTAGCAGGCGGCGCAGTAAATCCGATTAATGTAACGGTTAGCCAATTTACGGTATCCGCATCACCTAAAATCAAATTTTTCGAAGGCTCAAAAATTAGACCTTGGGTTATTCCTGCAGGTTTGGCAGTTCACGTCATGAGCCCACCATCCGAGTCTATTACGGTTTTGGCGCCTGGCGTTCAATTTGGCGCGGGTGTTGATTACAACATCTGGAAGGACTTTTTTATCGGTATCGAGGGTCGCTATCACTTGACAGCCGGCAGGACAGATAACGTTAATTTGAGCGGCATGACTGCTGGCGGTTATGTGGGTATTGGGTTCTAAAAAATTTAAATACTGCATTCAAGAAATTGAGAGTGATGGTTTAACAGGTAGTTGAATAAACAGAAATCGAATTTTTTTAGTTTTTCATCGTTGCTTTTAGTTCCGTTCGCAGCCAGAAGAGTATGTATGCGTAACGAAGCCTTGGCACCTCGCTAATTGTTTAGTGAGGTGTTTTTTTTGGTTATGGCCGGGCTCTGTATGTTCCCATTCAGCAGTGCGTTGCGGTATCAATGGAAATGTTCCTGGTAGGATGCTACTCGAGTAACACCGCGAGACTTAACCGGAGATACTGAGGTAGTATCAGATCAAATAATTGTAAAGCCTGCTGCTGTGATAGTAGGTATTCTTGTTTATCCATCCGGGCTCAATTCCCCGCTCCTTGGAACGCAAGCTGGTTGAAAAACCAGCAGATTGAAGAGCGCAGGTAATACCCTGTTGCTTGCGGAGAGGTGCTTTTATTGGCGTCATCGTTTTTTTTGTAAGTGCCTGAACAAACGATCGATCCAAAAAATTGCAAGGGAGCAGACAGATTCCTTGATCGCTCCATATTATCTGAAAAACCATAAAATCAAGCGTGCAAGGTCGATTCATATTAGAATCGCGCTTCTTTCTGTTAAATTCTGAATCAAAAACATGCATCCAATGCTAACCATCGCGGTGAAAGCCGCGCGCCGTGCCGGTAGTATTATTAATCAGGCTTCACAGAATCTGGATTTGCTTAATGTGTCGAAAAAATCACACAGTGATTATGTCAGTGAAGTGGATGGTGCGGCTGAAGACGCTGTTATCAAGGTTTTGCTAGCGGCTTATCCCGATCACGCGATTTTGGCGGAAGAAAGCGGTCACCGGGGTGATGAAAAGAATTCAGAATATCAATGGATTATTGATCCACTCGATGGCACGACCAATTTCCTGCATGGCTTTCCCAAGTATTCGGTGTCCATCGCAGTCAAGCACAAAGGTGTGCTCAGTCATGCAGTGGTTTACGATCCAACCAATAATGAATTATTTACGGCTAGCCGGGGTGGCGGCGCCTTTCTGAATGATCGGAGGATTCGCGTCAGTAAACGCACCCGGCTTGAAGATTGCTTGATCGGTACGGGTATTCCGTTTCGTGATTTGACGCATCTGGATGCTTATATTGCCATGCTCAAGGATATTATTCCGCGCACTGCGGGGATTCGCAGGCCGGGTTCTGCTGCACTGGATCTGGCCTATGTGGCGAACGGACGTTATGATGGTTTTTGGGAAATTGGTTTGGCGCCATGGGATATGGCCGCCGGTTGTTTGCTGATTACCGAAGCGGGTGGGTTGGTCGGTGACCTGGAAGGCAATGAGACACAATTGGAAAGCGGACAAATTATTGCAGGCAATCCCAAAATATTCGGTCAATTGCTGCAGGTGATTGCGCCCCACCTCACGCCCGCGTTAATCGAAGTGCAGCAGTCGGCAAGATCTCAGTGACCGGATTCTTCCGGTTCTTCCAAAGGCAAGTCTTGATTCTTGTCGCTGGAATCAATCAAGGATTTCATTTCTTCCAGTGGTGGAAGTTCTTCTAGCGAGCGCAGATTTAGATCATCCAGAAAATGTTGTGTCGTGGCAAACAATCCCGGTTTTCCGGGGACGTTACGATGTCCGACAGCTTCAATCCAGCCGCGCGCAATGAGTGTTCTGAGCACCGAACTGGAAACACCCACGCCACGGATTTCTTCAATATCACCGCGTGTCACGGGCTGGCGATAGGCAATAATGGCGAGGGTTTCCAGAACCGCGCGTGGGTAACGCGGTACTTTTTGCGGGGTCAACCGATCCAGATACGGTTGCATGGCCGCTTTGGTCTGGAACCGCCAGCCGCTAGCTACCGTGACCAGTTCAACGCCGCTATCACTCCATTTTTCGCGTATTTCTTCCAGTAATTTGGAAAGCACGGCAGCGCTTATTTCATTATGGAATAGCTTTCTTAACTCACTAATGGGCAAAGGATCCTGTGCCGCCAGCAATGCTGCTTCCAGAATCTGCCTGGTTTTCGCGAGACTCAGCGAGTCCAATGGATCAGGCTGATGAAGCGGCATCAATGGCGCAGACATAAATCATTCCAGAATCTTTTACCTGAGAAATTTCCAGCAACAATTCCTTGGCCAGTTCCAGGATTGCCAGAAAAGTGACGACAACTTCGGCAACTGTCGCTGAAGGGCTGAACAAATCATAGAATTCAACTTGTTTGTGCCCGCGCAGATCGCGCAGAACCTGACTCATATAGGCTCGCACGGAAAGGGTTTCACGCTTAATCTGATGATGGCGATTGACTTTGGCGCGTGTCAGAATGGCGACCCAGGCATGGTGCAAATCATCCCTATGGATATTGGGTAATTGTGCGACGGTATTTTGTTCGATCCACACCTGTATGGTGCTAAAGTCACGCTCAACTTGCGGCAATTCATTGAGGCGTACTGCGGCTTTTTTCATTTGTTCGTATTCGAGCAAACGTCTTACCAGCTCGGCGCGCGGATCGTGCTCTTGTTCCGTTTCAGTCTTTGGATTGGGCAAAAGCATGCGTGATTTGATTTCAATCAGCAACGCGGTCATGAGCAGATATTCCGCTGCCAGTTCCAGTTGATCAACGCGCATCATTTCAACGTAGGCCATATATTGCAAAGTGAGCTCGGCCATCGGAATATCAAGAATTTCCAGATTATGTTTGCGGATCAGATATAACAGCAAGTCCAGCGGGCCTTGGAAAGTATCCAGGAAAATTTCGAGTGCGTCAGGCGGGATATACAAATCCTGCGGAATCTCCAGCAACGGTTCGCCGCAGATTTTAGCGAACGGCTGGGGTTCAACAGAATCAATAACGGAATTCACTGCTGCCCCTGTTGCTCATTGGCTGATCGAATCAATTGCCCGGCTGAGAGGTTTATCAGGAATAACTGAGTCCCATGGCTTCGCGGATGTCACGCATGGTTTCTTCCGCCAGCTTGTTGGCTTTCTCGCAGCCGTCGGCGATGATATTGCGCACCAGGGTGGGATCTTCTTCGTACTTCATAATGCGCTCATACATCGGCGCCTGTTCAGCCAGAATCTTGTCGATGATGGGTGATTTGCAATCCAGGCAGCCAATTTCCGCATTCTTGCAACCGCGCTGTACCCATTCGCGGGTATTGTCGTCGGAATAAACCAAATGGAATTGCCATACCGGGCACTTGGCAGGATCACCGGGATCGCTACGACGAACCCGTGCTGGATCCGTCGGCATGGTGCGGACTTTTTTCCGGATGCTTTCCGGGTCTTCACGCAGGCTGATGGTGTTGTTATAGGATTTGGACATTTTCTGACCATCCAGGCCGGGCATTCTGGAGGCGTCGGTGAGCAGCGTTTCGGGTTCGGTCAGAATCATTTTGCCGCCGCCTTCCAGATAACCAAATAAGCGTTCCCGGTCGCCCAGACTGAGATTCTGTTGCTCATTCAGTAATGATCTGGCCTCTTCCAACGCATGTTCATCGCCCTGCTCTTGATACAGATTACGTAGCTCGGCATACAATTTTGATTTCTTTGAGCCCAGCTTCTTGATGGCTAATTCGGCTTTTTCTTCAAATCCGAGCTCTTTGCCATAAATATGATTGAAGCGGCGTGAAATTTCGCGGGTAAATTCCAGATGCGGCGCTTGATCTTCCCCGACGGGAACCCGATTGGCGCGGTAAATCAGGATATCCGCGCTTTGCAGCAGCGGATAGCCAAGAAAACCATAGGTGCTGAGATCTTTCTCGGACAATTTTTCCTGCTGGTCTTTATAGGTAGGCACGCGTTCCAGCCAGCCGAGCGGTGTCATCATCGACAGCAATAAATACAGTTCGGCGTGCGCAGGGACTTTGGACTGAATGAACAAAATCGCCTGCGAAGGATCGACGCCCGCAGCCAGCCAATCAATCACCATATCCCAGACATTCTGTTCGATAATTTCCGGCGTATCGTAATGGGTGGTCAAAGCATGCCAATCCGCGACAAAAAACAGGCACTCATATTGCTGCTGCAACTTCACCCAATTTTTTAATACGCCATGATAATGTCCTAAATGCAGGCTGCCAGTGGGGCGCATGCCTGATAAAACGCGATCAGCAAACATTTTGATATCCTAAATGTAAAATGTTGTTAGATATATAACCCAAAAATTGATACGATAATTATTTTAGCCCAAGTAATAACAGGCCCGATCACAGCACCCAGAACACCGCTGAACAACAATCCCAATAATATGATAAAGCCGTAAGGTTCGATACGGGAGAACAGGTAAGCTAAGCGGTGTGGCAGCAAACTGATGGCCATGCGGCCACCGTCTAAAGGCGGTAATGGCAGCAGGTTGAGTACCATCAGGATGACGTTGATTTCGATCCCTGCGATTCCCATCAGCGCCAACGGTTTTGCGAAACTGCTTTCGGGCATGGTAATGGCCAGTTTAATCATCAAAGCCCAAAAAAACGCCATCAGCAGATTGGCACCGGGGCCGGCTGCGGCTACCCAGAGCATGTCGCGTTTCGGTTGGCGTAAGTTGGAAAAATTAACCGGCACCGGTTTGGCCCAGCCAAATAAGAATCCCGCACCGACCGTCATCTTGCTGAGAACGAATAACGTCAGCGGTACCAGAATCGTGCCGATGAGGTCAATATGCCGGATCGGGTTGAGGCTGATGCGCCCCTCGTTAAAGGCAGTAAAGTCGCCAAAATGTTTGGCAATATACCCATGCGCCGCTTCGTGCATGGTGATGGCAAAAATAACCGGTAAGGCATAAATGGCGATGCCTTGAATAATTTCATCCATGACTGAATCCAAAGGGTTCGAGACTGCCTTTACCTGGGCGGATCAATTCGGGTACATCGGTCGTCAAATCAATCACGGTGGTCATTTCTATTCCGCAGGAACCGGCATCCATGACCAGTTCAACCTGATGCTCCAGGCGTTCGCGGATTTCTTCCGCATCATTCAGCGGAAACTCATCTTCCGGTAATATCAAGGTAGAACTGAGTAATGGTTCGCCGAGTTCTTCCAGCAGCGCCAGAACAACCGGATGATCGGGAATGCGCAGGCCGATGGTGTTGCGTTTCGGGTGTTGCATGCGGCGCGGAACTTCCCGCGTTGCCTGTAAAATAAACGTGTAGCTGCCGGGTGTCGTGGCTTTGAGTAACCGGTACTGGCTGTTGTCGACTTTGGCGTAAGTTGAAATTTCCGCCAAATCCCGGCATACCAGCGTGAAATGATGACGCTCATCCATTTGCCGGATAGTGCGGATACGCGCCATCGCATTTTTATCGCCGAGATGGCAACCCAGGGCATAGCAGGAATCCGTGGGGTAAACGATGATTCCGCCACTGCGAACGATTGCGACGGCCTGTTTGATCAGGCGTAAATGCGGTGTGTCGGTGTGAATAGAAAAAAATTGGGCCACAGTAAGGACTGTATCTGGATTAAATGAGTGTTATCAGTTTATCAACAATTGTTATACAAGTTCGGTTGCTATTGTGTTTTTCCAGTGATGCCAGACGGGTGTGCATCCCTGCGGAAATTCGGCTAATTGTCCCAGATCGTGAAAGCTTTCTCCCGGACCATGAAAATCAGAGCCGCATGAGGCCATCAGATTCTTGTTTTGCGCATGTTGCGCAAAGTGACGAACCTGCTCGGGCGTGTGACTCGACGTGACCACCTCAATGGCCGATCCACCCAGCACACAAAATTCATCAAGTAAATCATTGAGTACATTTTTGCCTAGATCGTAGCGTCCCGGATGCGCAATGATTGCACACCCCCCGCTGCCGCAGATCCAGCTTACCGCATCACTGAGCGCCGCCCATTCGTGCGGAGTATATCCCGGCTTGCCTTTCACCAGATATTTTTTAAATACGGATTTTACGTCTTTGGCATAGCCTTGCTCAACCAGAAAACGGGCAAAGTGTGTGCGTCCGATCAAACGCCGTTCGCCCACATGGGCATAAGCGCCTTCCAGGCTGCCGTGGATACCGATTTTTTCGAGTTCCGCAGCGATATTTGCGGCACGTTGCGAACGGCCTGCGCGGATAGCGGTCAGACCTTCGATGAGTGGCGTATACTCTGGATCGATGTCCAGTCCGACAATGTGCAAGGTACGACCGCGCCAACTGACGGATATTTCCACGCCGTTTATAAATGTGATATTTTTCGCAGCGGCTGTCTGGCGCGCTTCTGCCAACCCTGCGATGTCGTCATGATCGGTCAAAGCCAGCGTTTCAACACCGCGTAGCGCGGCGCGTTCGACCAGTTGAACGGGTGTTAATAAACCATCAGAAATTGTGGAATGACAATGCAGATCAATATTGAGCATGAAGATACGTTGCGCAAAGCAGGACATGCATCATAGCAAATAACCCCGTTTAAGAGAAATAATTGAGCTGGATAATTAAAGAGATAGTTAGAACTATGAAGAAATGCATATTTCATAAGGAGCTCGAATGACCATACCGCCGACCGTTCGCGATCATATTTCGGCTGCGCCGCATCGCAGTCTGTTTCTGGCTGGCGCGCTGCAAGGCGTGCTGACACTGCTTTGGTGGGTGTTTGATCTGACCGGGCGCTATGCCATTGCGGGATCCGCCACGGTTTGGAGCATCGCCCCGACCTGGGCGCATGCTTTCCTGATGGTCTATGGGTTTTTCCCGTTCTTTATTTTTGGTTTTTTGTTTACCACGTATCCGAATTGGATGAACGGTGACAAAGTAAAGCCGAGTGAGTACATGGCCACCTGTTGCTTAATGGCGCTCGGTGTTGTGTTGTTTTATATCGGGCTATTGACGCACAAAGTGATCCTCATCATGGGCATCGAGCTTATGCTCGCCGGTTGGGGCGTTGCGGTTTATGTGTTATTCCGCATCCTGTTGGGCACCGCGCCTGCTCAGGACAAACGCCATGCGCGCGTAATCAGTGCCGCGCTACTCATGGGTTGGCTGGGTATGGCTGCATATTTGATCTGGCTAGTTACCGAAAGCCCGGCTGCACTGGATTTTGCGCGCCATGCGGGCATCTGGTTTTTTCTGTTGCCGATCGTGTTGACCGTTTCGCACCGCATGATTCCATTTTTCTCCAGCCGGGTATTGGATAACTACGTATTGGTCAGACCCTACTGGATGCTCTGGGTAATGCTGGCTTGTATTGGTGCGCATGGCTGCCTGCAATCGCTGGATATGCCAGCCTATCTATGGATTGTTGATTTTCCGCTGGCGGGTTGTGCATTCTATTTATCGTACCGCTGGGGATTCCTGCGCAGCTTCCGCGTGAGTTTGCTGGCAGTATTGCATGTTTCATTCGCTTGGCTGGGTGTAGCCATGACGCTGTACGCAGTGCAAAGCCTGGTGTATATGCTATCCGGCAGCATGCTGCTCGGCCTGGCACCCTTGCACGCACTGGCGATTGGCTATTTTGCCAGCATGATACTGGCGATGGCGTCACGCGTCACGCTCGGGCACTCAGGCCGCCCGCTGGAACTGGATCACATTACCTGGATTCTGTTCTTAAGTTTTCAGGCGGCCGCAGTACTGAGAATATTGGCGGATATCTTGCCGATGATCGCGCCGATGTTGTATGTGGCTGCAGGACTTGCTTGGCTGGGCTGCTTCGCGTTTTGGGCAGCTAAGTATGCGCCGATTTACTGGCGGCAAAGGGTCGATGGGAAGCCGGGATAAGCTATAGACTAACCTGTGGATCTAAAAAGTTTGATAGGATGCAATCTAACTCATCATATCATTTTAAAAAACAAGGATAAATTATGAATTTAGCAATGATAGAAGTATTTTTGACGCAATATTGCGTCATTTCGAACTCCTAATTCTAGTTAGGTCCCATAAGGCAACTATGTCACTGGCCTCTACTCTTCCCGAAGTCCAAGTTCACGAAGTTGACGAGCAAACCGTTCGCGCGTACGAGCACGAGGGTCCACACTACTCGGAGGCGTTCAATCTGTTCAAAGAGGCCGCTGCGTACGTTTGCATACTCGCCAGTACGTCAGTCGGCCCAAGCCCAGTTTGGGATGTAAGGCAGGCTGTGCTCGGCGGACATCTTGTTCGCATGTTCAAGCTCATGAGATTCGTCCTCGAAGAATCCATTGAGAAGCGAGCGGAGATGCTAGCCATCTTGGTTCGGTTGCTGGCGGAGTGCGTTATCAATCTGCGGTACTTAATCCGGAATGACAATCCTGACCTCATTGACTCCTTTGTGGCTTACTCCCTCCAGCACGAGCGCGATCTGGCGAAGAGAATCAGAGAAAACATTCGTGAGAATGGCGGAGAAGAATTGCCTATCGAACGCCGCATGCTGAAGTCGATAGAGAAGACATTCTTGAACTCTGGCATCCCTGAAAGCGAATTGCCGAAGAAAAAGGTACACAACTGGGGCGACAAGAATCTCTACGAAAAGGCAAAGGACGTCCTTCTTGGCGAAGCATACCTCGCTATCTTTGGGGGACCGTCTCGCAACGTCCACGGGGGTTGGCACGACTTGCTTCAGCATCATCTCGAGTGCGTGGCGCCCGAGCAGTTCAAGGCAAACCTCGAGTTTACTCGACCGCGGCCACAGCCCATATACGCGCTCACCGGATTGATCGCGGAGACTCTCTCTGGATACACGGAACTCCTCGGCCACCCCGAAGTAACGCCTTTGTTCGCTCGCCTCAGCGACCTCCACCGTCGCAATAGAATGGCTTCGAATCTTCACGAGGAATACCTTGTACGGCGCAGAGATGAAGGGCGCTAATAAGCGAAGCACATTGCGCCGATTTTGACTGCGCACGGTGATGATGTCTTTCGTCTTATCCGCCAAAATTTCTTGCAGGCACGCAATCTCTTTGGTTTTTAGATCGTTGGTTGTAATCATTTCAGCTTGCTCAGATTAAGAGATGTCAGTGATTCTACGCAGAAGTTGTGGCGATACGGTCCATTTATTACCATCTTCGGCCAGGATGGAGACAGTTTTTTTGTTGTAACGCGTAATGATTCCGAATACCGGAGGTTCATTGTCAGGCTCGAAACAAACTTTGTCACCAATTGAGAATGCAAGCATGCTTGTGTGAGTGCGCATTTGGCGGAGAAAGCGAAGTCGTTCAACGATTCGTCTGTTAAGATCAATGAGTTCTGATTCATTCAATTGATCAATATCAATTCTCATGGATATTCCCCTTTCTTATTCGCTGGTTAACGAGAGTAAGAAAGCATTGTATCGTTTCTGATATTGAATATGCAGCAGTAGATTTATGTGATGTGTAGAGATTTTGACCTAATGAACTGACTTGACTAAACTTAGTCCAGTTAATCCCTGTGATACAAAAATACTCATATGCTTACCATCAACATCCATAAAGCTAAAATCCATTTTTATCGATTTGCTGAGAGAGCTGCAGCCGGTGAGGAAATCATCATCGCTAAAGCTGAAAAGCCCATTGCTAATTAAGTCATTGCTACTCGATACGCCGGATTGATTGCTTTATTCCCTGTAAAGAAATCATCCTTTGACTGGGCACTTCCCAGCTTCGGCACATCTTGCCATACTGAAAATTAATTTTTTAGCATCAATAAACAATCCCGTAGCAAAACCACGGGGAATCATGTGCTTAAAAAATAAAATGCTGTTTTCACCTAAATGATTTCAATTTGAGCACCATGTCATGATTGATACGATTATCTTTGATGCGGAAGGCATTGTGATTGATACGGAAGCGGTCTGGGACAGGGGGCAGGAAATTTTTTTACAGCGCAGAGGCTTTGTCTATGACCGGGAACGGATCAAACCATTGCTCACCGGGCGCACGCTTGCTGAAGGCGTTGAGGTGATGAAGCAAGCGTATCAGTTTGCAGGGGATACCGAAACGTTAGCGCAAGAGCGTGCAGATATCATGCAGGATCTTTTTATTCATGAAACCAGCTTCATCCCCGGATTTCTTGAATTCTACGAATCCGTGCACAATCGCTACAAAACCTGTATCGCCACGTCGATGGACCAAGCTCTGCTGAAACGCGTCGATCAGCGCCTTAACCTGTCGGCGCTGTTTGAGAACAAAATCTACACGCTGGATAAAGTAGGCTATCGCTCAAAGCCCAATCCGGACATTTTCCTGTATGCAGCACAGCAACTCCAATCATTACCGGAAAACTGCGTCGTCATTGAAGATGCGCCGCATGGAATTGACGCCGCAAAAAGCGCCGGGATGTGGTGCATTGCGATCACTACAACCTATGATCCCGGGAAATTAGAAAAAGCGGATTTTGTCGTCAGCGCGTACACAGAAATTGATCTTGACGCTGTGAATAAGTACGCATTAATAAAATCAGCTAACTAGCTTTCGATCAACGCCAGCGCTGCGCCGGATCCTGGCGGTAAAACAGCGCTAACTGCTCATAAACAGAGGAAAAGTGCTGCTGCGTGATGAGTGGCAACTCAAAAAATACTTCACTCAACACCGCGAAAAATTCCGCCGGACTCTCCGCCGCGTATGGATCGATGATGGTTTCATGCCGCTTTTCCACCTGATGGCAGAATTTGGCATAAGCGCTGCTGAAAACTTCATGCCAGGTATACGCGCTCATGTTGGCGTGCAACTCCGGGCAACCATTGGCGCCTTCGTACAGCATGTCAATCTTGTGCGCGAATTCATGGATGACCACGTTATGCCCGGGATGGGTATCGGTATCTGCCGCATCTTGCCAAGAAAGAACCACCGGTCCGGCAGACCATGCTTCGCCCGATGCGACGCGATGCACATGGTGCACAACGCCAAATTCATCCGCATAATCGTAATCCAGAATAAATTCTCCGGGGTACACAATAATCTGACTCCAGTTCTGATAGTACTCCAGATCAAGATTCAAAATCAGAACACAAGCCTGCAGCGCAATCGTCACACGCATTTCATCGGTGATTTCCAATTCGTGCGCGCCGTAAATCTGCTTGTCATGCAGAAATAAAGTGACGCACTCGCGCAAGCGCAGCAATTCTTCAGGGCTAAGCCCCTTCAGGCAACGCAGATGAATCATCTTTTGCCAGATGGAATCGGATATACCTTCTTGCTGAAGAATGTGGTTCCGGTGCCAATTCTTTAGACTCCACGACATGACGGTAATCTCCTGGTTGAGTTATTTGCAGTCATACACCAACAGTTGGATTGCAGTAATCCTGACAAATCAGGTGGCAAGCATTATTATTCTAATTATTTTTTAATTTCAAGCCAATAATGCCAACGGGAGATAGGTGTGGTCCAAGAATTCGACATCTTTCTTTCCCACAACAGCAGCGATAAACCGGCTATCCGTGAAATTAAGCGATTGCTGGCGCACGGTAGGGTGACGCTGGTGCGGGCGGAATATGATCTGGATTGTTGGACTGACCATTTCACGAATGGTAATTTGATGGCTTTTGCATTGCCAAAGCTTAACTTCGGGTGCGTGTATTTGTAGCAGCGGGATTTTCAGCAAGCCGTCCGTTGGCTAGATCAAGCCGTAGTCGGCTTGCGCACAGCAGGATATCAGGACATGCTACCTCGCGGCCTGCTTGCTCGTGCCGCGTCGTATCGTGACACCCGCAATCCCAAACATGATTTCACCCGCGCCCGCCAAGACTTGCAAGAAGTGTACGACATCGCTGAACCGAGCGGCATGCGGCTGCATTTGACCGATTACCATCTGGAAATGGCGCGGCTGCTGATTGCGGAGCGAGGGAATCCCCCTCGATCCCCCTTTTTCAAAGGGGGCCAGGGGAGATTTCAGTGCAAGAGCATGTAGCGCAAGCGGCGAAACTGATCGAAGAAACCGGCTACAAACGGCGCTTGCCTGAACTGCAAGAATTGCAGCAAATAATCCGTGAGCAGCCATTCAGTTAACGTCTTTTCATCGCTATTCGGATTTATTCTGTACTTGGGCAGAGTAAACCTAAACTAGCCGGGCTGTTTTGTCGTGCGCAAGTAAGGCTTGATGGTTTTAAACCCTTGTGGAAAGAGTTTTTCTGCTTCTTCATTGGAGACACTGGGTACAATGATCACGTCTTCCCCTTTTTTCCAATTGACTGGTGTGGCCACTTTGTATTGCGCAGTCAACTGCATCGAATCAAGCACGCGCAGAATTTCATTAAAATTGCGGCCGGTGGTCATCGGGTAGGTCATCATTAATTTGATCTTTTTATCCGGCCCAATGATAAATACAGAACGAACGGTCGCATTGGTTGCGGCGGTACGCCCTTCCGAGGTGCCTGATTCATCCGCAGGCAGCATGTTATACAACTTGGCGACAGCGAGATCGGTATCACCGATGATCGGGAATTTAACCGCGTGACCTTGCGTTTCTTCGATGTCTTTCGCCCATTGCTCATGGTTATCAATGGGATCAATACTTAAGCCAATTACCTTGCAATTACGTTGTGCAAATTCTTTTTCCAGACCGGCCATATAGCCCAATTCGGTGGTGCATACCGGCGTAAAATCTTTGGGGTGAGAAAACAGGATAGCCCAACTATCACCGATCCATTGATGGAAATCGATTGTGCCCTGAGTGGTTTTTGCAGTGAAATTTGGCGTGATGTCGTTGATGCGTAATGACATGATTTTCTCCTTTATTAGAATTTCTGAATCAGCCAGAACAGGCTTTAAACATAATAATTTTACAATTACATCATGGAGATTATCACGACAATGATTAAAACGAAATCCAGTCTTCTTCAGGTATGGATAGAGAATCTGTTTAAAGACAGAGATCGCGTGCTAGATGACTTATTCTGATAATACTACCAATGCCTACGCTCCTTATAAATTGATGAAATAGCAGCGTATGTACTTTCAGCCTGAGAACGAATGCGTTATAGTAAAATGCTTATGATTTTGGCTAATCCGTTGGGTTTAGTCGTGTCGAAATGGACGATTCTTGTCTTTGATTAAAGAAAGACTGATGGGTCGTCTGGATAGGCATTACACAGAAAAGGAAAATTTATGGCAAATTGGTTTGAAAATAATTCATTGTCCATTGGGCGTACGCCCCTGGTGCGTCTTAACCGGGTGACTGACGGCGCACCGGCATTGGTATTGGCAAAAATTGAAGGACGTAATCCGGCGTATTCGGTGAAATGCCGCATTGGCGCTGCAATGATTGACGATGCGGAACGCCGGGGATTACTCGGTCCTGGGAAAGAAATTGTCGAGCCGACCAGCGGAAATACCGGCATTGCGCTGGCTTTCGTTGCGGCCGCGCGGGCGATTCCGCTAACCTTGACAATGCCGGAAACGATGAGTGTGGAGCGTCGTAAATTACTGGTTGCGTTGGGCGCCAAATTGGAATTAACCGAAGGAGCGCGCGGGATGAACGGCGCTTTGGCGAAAGCGGAAGAGATTGTTGCTTCTGATCCGGGCCGTTATGTGTTGTTGCAACAGTTCAGAAATCCAGCCAATCCGGCTATCCATGAAAAAACGACTGGTCCGGAAATATGGGATGATACCGATGGCGCCGTCGATATTTTTGTAGCGGGCGTGGGAACCGGTGGCACGATTACCGGTGTTTCCCGTTATATCAAGCAAACCAAAGGCAAAGCCATCACGTCGGTGGCGGTTGAACCCGCGGCGAGCGCGGTGCTGTCACAGAAACGCGCGGGTGTGTCATTAGCGCCTGGGCCGCATAAAATTCAGGGAATTGGTGCAGGTTTTGTGCCCGATAACCTGGATCTTTCATTAGTCGATGAAATAGAACAAGTCAGTAATGAAGAGGCGATCGTGTATGCCCAGCGCTTGGCACGGGAAGAAGGCATTCTGGCCGGTATTTCCTGTGGCGCAGCCGTAGCGGCCGCGGTGCGTCATGCCAAACGTCCGCAGAATGCAGGAAAAACCATTGTGGTTATTTTGCCGGATTCTGCTGAACGTTATCTAAGCAGTATTCTTTTTGAAGGTATGTTTGATGAGCGGGGTTTGACGACATCGTGAACGATATCAAGAAAACGCAAGATCCCCTTTTGCGGAGCGCTTATTTGGATGTGGAGAATATTGTTGCTGAGTTGCGCGCTTTGCGTATGGCCTCGCTGCAGAGCCGTAACCGGGGGCATGACAAGCCACCCAAGTTGCCGTCGCGCAAGATTCTGATGGGTGTCGCTGAGGGTTTGAGTGCGGCCTTGTTTCCTAATCGACTGGGGTCGTCGGAATTTGCGGATGAAGGCATCGATTATTATGTCGGGCATACGCTGAACATGACATTGCGCGAACTAATGGTGCAAATTCAACATGAACTGCACTATAACGCTGGCTTGGAAGTTCTCAGTAATGAAGATCGTGAACAATCTATCGCTATAACGCAGGCATTTGCCAAACGGCTACCGGAGGTCCGGAGTCTGCTGGAAAGCGATATTATTGCAGCTTATGAAGGCGATCCGGCGGCGCGTAATGTGGATGAGGTGCTGGTTTGTTATCCTGGGATAATGGCTATTACGCATTACCGGCTGGCGCATGTTTTGCATGGTCTAGGGGCGCCATTGATCGCGCGCATGTTTTCAGAAATTGCGCATTCAGTATCCGGTATAGAAATACATCCGGGTGCGCAGATTGGTGGCAGGTTCTTTATTGATCATGGTACCGGTGTGGTGATTGGTGAAACTGCGATCATTGGTCAAAATGTGCGCTTGTATCAGGCTGTCACCCTGGGAGCTAAACGTTTTCCGGTGGATGAGAATGGGGCTTTGGTGAAGGGAAATTTGCGCCACCCTATTGTTGAAGATGATGTGGTCATTTACGCAGGTGCAACAATATTGGGGCGTATTACCATAGGACGAGGCTCGACGATTGGCGGTAATGTGTGGTTGACGCGCAGTGTGCCGCCGGGCAGTAATATTTCACAAGCCCAGATGCGGCAAGAAGTGTTCGAGGGCGGTGCCGGGATTTAAATAGCATTGCCCGAAACCAAATGGGTCATTTTTATTTTATCGCAACATAATAATAAGTTGCAGGTTCATATCCTGTTGAATCAAAATTGGGTATCGGTGGGATTACCGATCTGCTGCTTTGAGAGGTGAGTATGACTACGAACAAAATAATTCTCACGCTGGACGACGCCAAGAAAATAGCCGCAGGTGCAGAAGCGGAAGCCAAGCGGAATGAATGGCCAGTTGTCATTGTTATCGTGGATGACGGCGGTCATTTGCTCTACTTGCAACGCCTTGATCATACCCAATTCGGCAGTATTAACGTGGCCATTGAAAAAGCGCGTGCCGCCATTGCATTTCGCCGCCCAACTAAAATCTGGGAAGAAAATATTGCGGAAGGACGCCTGAGGTATCTGAATTTACCCGGCACATTGCCCATTGAAGGCGGATTGCCGATTACTGTCAACAATCAATTTGTCGGCGCGATCGGTGTCAGTGGTGTACGATCATTCGAGGATGCGCAGATTGCGCAAGCCGGGATTGATGCACTGTTATTATAGAACGGGAGTATTCGAAGTTCGGTATGGTTTCTACGGGTGCGTCTCTTCATCGGTTTGGGTTAAATAGATGAGGGTGATACCAATTATCGCAACTAAGCGGAATGCAGCTTGTTGTCCATTGGCCGTTTCTGATTGCCACATCAGGAACCATTCTCCGCCAATCGTCATCAATCCCGTAAACCACAGAATAAAACCGAGTGTTAATCCCAGGATTGCCAGACCTTTTGCCTGATTAAAGGAAGCGGGATCTTTAAGGTTTTGAGATAAACGCAAACCGCCCAGCCAGCCAAGTCCCGCAATGACGACTTCCATTCCAATGATAAGACCATAAACCGTATGATGAATGAGTGGGGAATGCATAGCCCGCCACATTCCCTGGTTATCAGGAAAGGTTGTATCCATCGTAAGGACGTGAGTCACGAGGGAAAAATTAGAGTTGTAATCAGTCAGATTGTTGAATGCTACCAGCGAGGCATACAGTGCAAAAGCCAAGACCATCACTGTTTTTGATAATCTCGTATACATGGCGTTAAAGATTGGATGCGACTAATAAATTATTGCTTAATATTATCGGAGGAAGTTGTGCGGGTTAGTATAAGCGATAAAAATTAACCCAGCCTGATCGCTGAACCCGGAACAGGCGCGTTCCGGCCGGATTAATTTAATAACGCTAGATTGCAAGAAACTTAGGATGCTTGCTGGATACCTGCCAATAACCAGGTGGCATCAGAATTCCTCAGATCTTTCTGTACATGCCAGATTTCATCAAATGCTTCTGGTTCGCCATTGGGTGCATCGCGTAGCTGACCGGTGAAGCGGACACTGGCGATTGCCAAATCATTGGTGGTTTCAACTTCCAGCAGATTGGCATCAATAAACAGTACTTCCGTTTTCTGCTGCGTATCACCTCGTTCATTTATTTGCGCACTGATTTCCGCAAACATTTCGGGGGTTGTGTAGTCACGGATTTCATTGACATCGCCATGGTCATGCGCAGTTTGTAAGCGCATGAACGAAGCCTTTGCATTGCGTATGAATGGTTCCACTTTAAAGTCTGCCGGAATATTCGGCTGACGGTAAGTAGTTTCGCTGCTATCCGCTGTTGCGGTTCCTGCTGGTGTGGTAAATGGCGGCGTGTTAAAGCGATCTTGCGTGTTTGTATTGGTGCCTGAATATTGCATCGAAGGCGTGGATTCCGCAGTTTTGGGTTTACGCAGCATGCGGATAACAAAGAACGCAGCGCCGATTAGTAACGCCAGCATGACCATATCCATCATGTTGATGTTCTCAAACGCGCCACCCATAAAGAGCGCGGCCAGTAAACCACCGGCTGCAAGACCTGCCAGTGCGCCCCCCCATTTACTTCCACCGCCTGCAGCTGCTGCCGCAGGTGCGGCTGCCGGGGATTTCTGGGAATTAGGTGCAGCTTGCTGCTGGTTAACCGATTGACGTTGTGTGCCTATATTTTTCCCGCCGCCCATACGCTTTGCTTCCGCATCAAAAGCAAGCAACCCGAAACTGAATATAGCCAAGGTCAGAAAGGTGAGTGTTTGCTTCATAGTTGTATCTCCCAAACTGTTATTAAAGTAATCAGTATAGCACCGGGTTTGCGTTGGCAGCTATACTGAATTTTTTGATGCCCTAGTATCTTGTCTGGCGTTGGGTAATTTCCTATTGAAACAAATGCTTAATCGATTGTTTCTAGCGCAGCAGGATCAAGCGGGGTATTGCATCACTGCCGATCCATACAATCGCATTCTGATCAAATTGCTGTCCCAATGTTTGAGCGGTATTCAGATCCAGTCCGGGCACAAAAAAACTTTTTTCTGCAGGCCAACTGTCAGCCGGATCAGTATTTAAGCAGTCAATGATCGGATAAGAATGGCGATGCAATAAATTCCTGAGTGATTCGTGCGCAGCACAGTTTTTTTCATTGCTTAACCGCCGACTGTATGGATTATAGGCGCTGATAATAGCCGCGCAAGACTGTCCCGAGGAAATCAGGAGTTTTGCGAGTGGTTTTGAGTATCGATCAATTCGTAGGGAAATTGAGTCAGAGTCAGAGCCAGCACCAATCTGATAATTTGCGCAAAGGTAGCCTGCAATAAGATTCTTGGCGATAACCGATTGAATCAAAATTATGTACTTGGATGAGCAACAGATCAGGTAATCAGGCTGAACTGAATCTTGTTTTTTTGCTATTCAAGTTAATGGCTACTGTGCTCATGATCATGCGAGTGGACTTTGGCTGAGCTGATGAGATTCTCATATTGCTCAGGTGTCATATGGCTCATTTTGACAACAAAAGCCGCCATCGCCCAGATCGAATCATCATCGTGACTAAGACCCCAGGCTGGCATGGCGGTCATTTTTAAGCCATTTTTTATTACCCAGAAATATTCTCTGATGTGTTCTAATTTTTTGACTGGGTCATTGACTGATTCTCGTTGATGGAAGATGGGGGCTTGTGGATACAAACCTATCGACAGTTCTGTCGGCTTCAAACCGGGGGCCAGATGGCAAGTTGTACACATGGCATTGTAGTGTACGGCACCTTTCAGCAGTACCTCTGCATCATCAAGGGGAGGTACTTCCAAGTGCTTGGCACGCGCTTCGATGGAGCTCTCACGTACCCATTCGATAATCTTTTCCGTGATGCCCCAGTGTTTTTCTGTGGCGGCCATATTGTAAGCGCCGGATCCAAGGGTAATGAATGCCAGTATGAGTGATGCCAATATCAGACTAAGAATCGTTTTCATTTTTTGACCTCAACAAATGATTGGGTGTTTGCTTTCAATGGGAATGAATTTGCAATCTCTGAGTCATCAGATTTACTAATTTCCAGTTTGGTTTGAATACTGGCGTGATCAAGGTGCGGCGCAAACATTTCGATAAAATCGAAGACATAACCACGTATATAGCTGTTGCGGCTTATACCAATGCGTGTCGTACTGGGTTCAAACAGATGACTGGCATCGACAGATCTGAGGTTTTTGTCTCGTTTAGGATCAAACGCCATGTTTGCCAGTATACCAACACCTAACCCCAGTTCTACATAAGTTTTGATCACATCCGAGTCTATAGCGGTCAGCACCACATTGGGCTCCAATCCCTGGTTTGCAAACGCCTGATTGATTTTTGAGCGCCCGGTAAAAGCAAAATCATAAGTAATGATCGGATATTGAGTAATTGCTTCCAATGTGAGTTTTTTTAGCTTCAGAAGCGGGTGCTTGGGTGGCACAACGACACATCGGTTCCACTGATAACACGGTAGCAATGTCAATTCTTGAAATTGTTCAATGGCTTCCGTAGCAATCGCAATATCCGCTTCGCCCGAGGTCACTAAAGCAGAAATTTGCATCGGACTTCCTTGCCGCAGGATTAATTTGACTTTTGGGTAACGTTCTGTAAAGCGCTTGATCACCGGGGGTAAAACATAGCGTGCTTGTGTGTGTGTTGTCGCGATAGTCAGTGTGCCACCGGCTTCATTAGTAAATTCCTCCGCGATTTTTCTTAGATTATCGGCATCGCGAAGCATCCGGGTGGCCGTTTTTATGATCAATTGCCCGGGTGGCGTTATTTGCACAATACGTTTACCATTGCGCAAAAAAATATCTACGCCAAGCTCCTCCTCAAGCATTTGTATTTGCTTGCTGATGGCGGGTTGAGAGGTATGTAATTTTTTTGCCGCTCTGGATAAATTCATATTCTGATTGGCGGTTTCACATAAATAGCGAAGTTGCTGGAGTTTCATAAGTCGTGCCTGTTAATAATAAGTGGTTATATCGATCTAACATAACATTATTTTGAATTATAAAATTGTATTGTTATGATGCTATTTTTTTAAAAATAAGTAGAAAGATAGCTAATGAAATTACCTATTAGATGCATCGTGTTAGATTTCCTGATTGACTCCAGCACAGTCAAAGTAAGTAAATATTCTTTGTGATGTTCTTATTGTTCGTGTTTTGATATTTGGTACAGTTTAGCTAACTGTACCATTTCACATCAATTTTTATGTGAAATGCGTGTATTGCATTTTGTCTGTGATTAAACGGCATAAGACGATTCCCGGTTCGTTTTTTGATAGAATAGCAATATTGCTATATTTTGCCCCCAGCAGTAGTGGTAGGTATCAAACTGGCCCTTGAAAGTTGGAATTAAAACCAGGCAGTGTGATCAATGTGCAATAAATTTAAGGCGACAAATAAGAAGTTGTTTTGTGTGTCAGAATGATAAGTGGCTGTGATGGTGAGTTGCTGATTCATTGACAAGCTTCAGCGGCTTCCCGTTAATGAAACAAAGGATTGATTGATGAGTACAAATATTGAGAATAAACCTAAACAGGTCTCATGGTTTAATGGTTGTGGCGGGCGCATTGGTGTGGTGGTGGGTGAGAGTGGTGAACATGCTTATATTGGTATGGCATTAAGGCATGACGAGGATGATGATGTAAACCATATTATGAAGTATGGTGCTAAATTCCCCTTGGATGCAGCATTATTGTTGCCCGTATCCAAGCGTTACACGCAATCAGAATCCTAGATATCAGTTTAATTTCTGACTATAAAAATATTTTGTTGCATACCTACTGAGCAGCATAAATGAATATGCGGAGAAACTAAAAATGTATCGCTATGATGAGTATGATCAACGAATTGTGGATGAGCGTGTCAAGCAGTACCGTGATCAGGTACTGCGGCGTCTTTCCGGTGAGTTAACTGAGGAAGAATTCTTGCCTTTACGGCTACAAAATGGTTTGTATATGCAAATACATGCCTACATGTTACGTATTGCGGTGCCTTATGGTTTGATCTCGTCGAAGCAGATGCGCATGTTTGCCCATATTGCCCGCAAATATGATCGTAATTACGGGCATTTCACGACACGCCAGAATATTCAGTTTAATTGGCTAAAACTGGAAGATACCCCCGATATCTTGGCTGATCTGGCTTCGGTCGAAATGCATGCCATTCAGACATCCGGTAACTGCGTGCGCAATATTACATCGGATGAATTCGCCGGTGTGGCTCAGGATGAAGTGGTAGATCCACGCCCCTATGCAGAGATTTTGCGCCAGTGGAGCACTTTTCATCCGGAATTTGCTTATTTGCCGCGAAAATTTAAGATTGCCATCAGTGGTGGAAAAGAAGATCGTGCTGCTGTTTATGCGCATGACATTGGCTTATCCGTCACAAAAAATGCGCAAGGCGAAATCGGTTTCCGGGTGCTGGTGGGTGGAGGATTGGGGCGTACGCCGATCATCGGCAGTGAGATTTGTGAATTTGTGCCCTGGCAACATATCTTGACATATGTAGAATCCATTTTGCGAATCTATAACCAATATGGGCGCCGGGATAATAAATACAAAGCGCGTATCAAGATACTGGTAAAGGCGCTGGGGATTGATGAATTTAAACGTCAAGTCGAAGCCGATTGGGCGGATCTCAAGGACGGCCCCGGCACTTTAACCAGTGAGGAAGTCAATCGCGTTGCCACGTTCTTCACTGATCCGGCTTATGAAAAATTAACCGATCATGATTCGCAACTGAATGAATTCAGAGCAGATAGCCGCTCATTTTCTAACTGGATGTTACGCAATGTGAAGGCGCATCGTGTTCCCGGTTATGCGATTGTCGTCTTGTCGTTGAAGAAGCCGGGCACTGTACCCGGCGATGCTACGGCGGAACAGATGGAAGCCATCGCAGACTTGGCGGAGCGCTATAGTTTTGGTGAATTACGCATCACGCATAAACAAAATCTGGTCTTGGCGGATGTCCGGCAGAAGGATTTGATCCGTTTATGGCAAGAAGCGACTGCGCAAGAACTGACCGCGCCCAATATTGGTTTGCTGACTGATATGATTAGCTGTCCCGGCGCGGAGTTCTGCACGTTGGCCAATGCACGTTCCATACCGCTGGCACAGTTGATTGCCGAGCGTTTTGAAGATTTGGATTTTCAGCATGATATTGGTGAGATATCACTGAACATCTCAGGTTGTGTCAATGCCTGTGGACAGCATCATATCGGCAATATCGGCATTACCGGAGTGGAAAAGAAAGATCATGATGAGTGGTATCAGGTATCACTGGGCGGTGCTGAAGGTAACCTGAGTTCGATCGGAAAGATTATCGGCCCATCCTTTACATTTAACCAGGTGCCTGAAGTGATCGATCGTCTGCTTCAGGTTTATCTGCGAGAACGGTTAGAGGCTGAAAGTTTTATTGATACGGTGCGCCGCATTGGTCATGCGCCCTTTAAAGAGCATGTGTATGCAACCGATTTAACGGTCACGGAAGAAGAAATTGCAGACAAACATGTTGTGGTTCCAGCGCAATATTCAGTGCCTTATTTTTCCCCAAGGTTTTAATCAATATGATTATAAAAAATAAAACAATCGTTGCAGATGATTGGATTGTTCTGCGTTTAAATGAACAGCAGTCAGCTGAAAATGTAACGGTTGTGGAAGGTAAGGTGATTGTTCCGCTGCCAGTGTGGCTGCAGCAACGTGATGCATTGCAACACCGTGCTGAAATTGGTGTTTGGCTGGCGAGCGCCGAGCGGCCGGAGGATTTGAAAGGCGATATACACAAATTTTCTGTGATTGCAGTTGATTTTCCGAAATTCTCGGATGGCCGTGGTTATTCAATAGCCTATAACTTGCGTGCGCGCCTCGGGTATACAGGGGAATTGCGGGCGATCGGTGATGTCTTGCGTGATCAATTATTTTATATGCAGCGCGTGGGTTTTGATGCTTTTGCAACACGCCCGGATCGTAACATTGAAGACGTATTAAAAGGATTGACTGATTTTTCTGAAGTTTATCAAACTTCTTTTGATCAGAAACTGCCATTATTCCGGCGAGTTCAGCGCAAGGGAAATCCGGCGGCGGATATGGTCAATGAGTGAGTTGCAGCACAGGATTGAGCAGGTTGTTGCAATCCTGACCGAAACAGTGCGCGACTTCGCACCGGTTACCTTTGCGAACAGCCTGGGCGCTGAGGATATGGTGTTGACTGATATCATTGACCGGTATCAGCTTGCTATTGATATGTTCAGTCTGGATACCGGGCGGTTGCCGCAAGAAACCTATGATTTAATGCAAACAGTGCGCGAACGGTACAAAACGACACTGCGCATCTATTTCCCCAATGTAAAACAAGTGGAAGCCTATGTGGCCGAGAATGGTGTCAATGGTTTCTATCAAAGCATCGAGCTGCGTAAAGCCTGCTGCCATATCCGTAAAGTAGAGCCATTACGCCGCGCTTTACAAGGTAAGCGTGCCTGGGTGACTGGGATACGGCACGAGCAGGCAACCAGCCGATTGAGTTTGAAGGTATCTGCCTATGATATGGGCAATCGTATGCAAAAAGTGAACCCGTTGCTGGAATGGTCTAACGCGGAAGTCTGGGAATATCTGAAGCACTATGAAGTGCCTTATAACAAGCTGCACGATAAGTTTTATCCCAGTATCGGTTGCGCACCTTGTACGCGTGCGATTACACCGGGTGAAGATATCCGTTCCGGACGTTGGTGGTGGGAAACGCCGGAAACGAAAGAATGTGGATTGCATACCGGCAAGGTTATTCCGTTAAAATAGATACGATTGCTAGTAATGTCATGAATCCTTTTTTGCAAACTGCGTGACTAGGATTTGCCTTAAACTGAGTATTAAGAGAAAGAAAATGAACAACCATCCCTTTACCCATCTTGATGCGCTGGAAAGCGAAGCGATCCATATTATGCGCGAAGTGGCGGCAGAATGCGCCAATCCCGTTCTGCTGTTCTCCGGTGGTAAGGATTCCATTGTTTTGTTGCGCTTGGCTGAGAAAGCATTTCGTCCCGGGCGCTTCCCGTTTCCTCTGATGCATATTGATACGGAACATAACTTTCCTGAGGTCATCGAATTTCGTGATCGTCGCGTCAAAGAGCTGGGTGAGCGATTGATTGTGCGCAGTATGGAAGACTCGATTAAAAAGGGTAGAGTAGTGTTGCGCTCTGAGACTCAGAGCCGCAATGCTTTTCAATCGGTGACGTTGCTGGATGCCATTGCAGAGTTTAAATTTGATGCGTGTATCGGTGGCGCACGCCGGGATGAAGAAAAAGCGCGCGCCAAAGAACGAATCTTTTCATTCCGCGATGAATTTGGTCAATGGGATCCCAAAAATCAGCGTCCGGAGTTATGGGATCTTTATAATACCCGGACACATTCCGGCGAGAATATCCGAGTGTTCCCAATCAGCAATTGGACTGAACTGGATGTGTGGGAATATATCTCGCGCGAGAATCTGGAAGTGCCCGAGATTTATTTTGCCCATACGCGCGAAGTGATCCGGCGTGCTGCGGGTTTGTTGCCGGTTTCTCATCTGGTGCAGCCGCAAGCGGGTGAGAAAATTGAGCAAATGACGGTGCGCTTTCGTACCGTGGGTGATATGAGCTGCACTTGTCCGGTAGAATCTGATGCTGCTAATGTGGATGAAATCATTGCGGAGACAGCGATGACGAGAATTACTGAACGTGGTGCCACCCGAATGGACGACCAGACGTCGGATGCATCCATGGAATTGCGCAAAAAAGAAGGTTATTTCTAATATTGATACAGTAGTGGTGGTGATTGGCTGAAAGAACACCGCATTCAGTCAATTGAATAAACCGTTTTCTACTATTCCAGACCACTTGTTTTTATTTTTTGCGGTGATACGAATTTCCAGAAGGCTTCTAAATGTCGGCAATTGAAAAAATTTCGTTTGATCAAACCGGGTTATTACGCTTTATTACAGCCGGTAGTGTGGATGACGGTAAAAGTACTTTGATTGGCCGCTTACTGCATGATTCAAAGTCTATTTTTGAAGATCAGTTAACCTCCATTACCAACACGACACGTAAGCGTGGGTCGGAAGGTGTCGACTTGTCTTTGCTGACTGACGGATTGCAGGCCGAACGTGAACAAGGGATAACCATCGATGTCGCTTATCGTTACTTTGCGACACCCAAACGCAAATTTATCATTGCCGATACGCCAGGCCATGAGCAATATACGCGCAATATGGTAACAGGCGCATCAACTGCCAATCTGGCCATTATTCTGATTGATGCACGCAAGGGCGTGCTCACGCAATCGCGCCGCCATGCGTATCTGGCAAGTCTGGTTGGGATTCCACATCTGGTTGTAGCCATTAACAAGATGGATCTGGTGGATTATTCTCAATCGGTATTTGAGCGTATTTGTAAGGACTTTGCCGCTTTTGCTGAAAACCTTAACCTGCATAATATAACCTATATTCCAATGTCAGCACTCAATGGGGATATGGTGGTTGAACGCGGTGATCATCTCAATTGGTATCAAAATTCAACGCTGATGGATTTGCTCGAAAATGTATCGATCGAGGATGATATCAATCGTGAAGATTTTCGTTTTCCTGTGCAATGGGTGTGCCGGCCACAAACTAAAGAACTACATGATTTCCGTGGTTATATGGGACGAATTGAATCGGGTTCCATACGCGTAGGCGATAATGTCACCTTGCTTCCATCCGGTTTAACCTCGCGCATCAAAGAAATTCTTAGGTACGAGGGTCCTATTAGTCAGGCGAATGCTCCCCAATCCATCACGTTGACCATAGAAGATCATTTAGATATTTCACGTGGCGATATGCTGGTGAAAACAGGTGATGCACCGCAGGTTAGCAAAGCGTTTGATGCGATGTTATGCTGGCTTTCCGAGCAACCGCTCGATCCAAGCCGAAAGTATCTGGTCAAGCATACGACTCGTACAGTTAAGGCAGTTATAAGCCGGATTGATTATCGTGTCGATGTGAATACTCTGGATCACCAAACGGTGAGTACTTTAAATATGAATGATATTGCCCATGTTGGACTGAAAGTACAGTCGCCGATTGTCTGCGACGAGTACGCACGCAATCGTGCGACCGGGTGTTTTATTGTCATTGATGAAAGCAGTAATAATACGGTGGCAGCCGGAATGATTTCTCCTGCTTGAAAGAGAAGCGCAAATCGAAAAAAGGACAAACTGTCATGTTGATGTCCGCTTCCTGATTAAAAGAAACTAACAGAATGAACTTAATTCAAGATACACATCAGGAACTAAAAGGATTTACTATCCTGGTAGTCGAAGATAATGAACTGAACCAAATGGTTGCGAAAGGATTGCTGGAATACAATGGCGCGTCTGTAGCTATTGCGAATCATGGAAAAGAAGCATTGGAGATATTGCGTAACGAAAAAATGGATTGTGTGTTGATGGACATTCAAATGCCCGTCATGGATGGTCTGGAAGCTACGCAAATGATTCGTGCCAATGCGCAATGGGCAGATTTATTGATTATAGCGGTAACAGCCAATGCAGACCATCAGTATAAGGATTTGTGCCGGAGTGTTGGCATGAATGATTTTCTAACTAAGCCAATCAATCCTGAATTACTAGTCAATACGCTATTAAAATGGCTGGTTCCGAAACAGGATAGTAAGGCGCGTATAGATGGCAGTAATTAGTAATAGGATTGTATTAGACACAGAGATTGATGATTGAATGGTTCTTGTACGATGAATCAGTGGCATTATAGTGGGCTTTAACAACGATTCGAATGAATAAAGTGAAGCAGACACGTGTGTTGGTGCTCGATGACGATAAATTCATGCTGGAGTTTGTTAGTCATTTATTGAGAGAGCTGGGTGTCAATGAAGTGTTGGTTGCGGAAGATGGCAAAGCAGGCCTATTTGTACTGTCTGCACAAGTCGCTGCGATTGATCTGCTAATTTGTGACATAGAAATGCCGGGGATGGATGGCATTGAGTTTCTGCGCAACATAGCTGATCAAAATTATAGGGGCAGGATTGTATTATTTTCAGGGATAAACCCTGATTTGCTCAAAGCAACAGAACGTTTGGCCACTGCACGTGGATTGAATATCATTGGTACATTGGCTAAACCGGTTACAGTGGGTTCTTTGGCAGCGATACTGGAACAGCTCGCTTCGCCAGCCTTGAAAAGCATTGATTCATTCCGGATGAGACAGATCTTTGATGTAGAAGAGATTAAACAAGCACTGATTGCTGATCATATTGACTTATTTTACCAACCAAAAGTTGCTGTTTCCAGCGGTCATGTGACAAGCGTTGAATGCCTGGCACGCTGGCGCCATGCAGAATACGGTTACGTTTCACCGGACAGTTTTATTCCAGTTATCGAGCAGTGTGGGTTGATTAATGAATTGACTCGCAATGTTTTAACAAAAGCCGCTCAGCAATTGGATGTGTGGTTACAGCAAGGGCTGGACTTAAAGGTTTCCGTCAATGTTTCAATGGAAAATCTGGATCGATTTAATTTACCTGAGGTTTATGAAAAAGCGGTGCGTGATTGTAATGTGCCGATTGACCGCATGATTCTGGAAATCACTGAAAGCAAATTGGGAAAAGACTTTGCGCAAACTCTGGATATTCTGACACGGATAAGACTTAAAGGTTTTGGATTGGCCATTGATGATTTTGGCACAGGTTATTCGTCTATGGAAACGCTAAAGCATATGCCCTTTACGGAACTCAAAGTAGACCGAATTTTTGCGCATGGTGCTGCGGCAGATCCAGCCACTCGCGCAATGCTTGAGTCGAGTATAAAATTAGGCAGGGTTTTTGGCTTGAATGTGGTGGTGGAAGGAATTGAAATTAAAGCAGACTACGAACTGGCCGCAGCGCTTGGCTGTGATGAGATTCAAGGTTATTTCATTGCAAAACCGATGCCGCCCGATGAATTTATCAAGTGGCTATCTGAGTATGAAAAAATAAATCACAGGCATTGATAAAGATTCAGTGCCTTGCACAAATTGCTCACAATAACTACAAGTATTATCAGAAATAATAACGACCTGTACTGGTGTTAGAAATAAATAATAAAATTTTGAACGATTGATTATGACAAAAATAGATGCCACGCTGCACATGCAACAAGAAACAACGATAACTTCATCGAATTTTAACTTTGGCTTCACAATTACCGATCTCTACCGTCGCAGTGGTTTGGTCAAACTGGATCAGATATTTCTGGATTTTCTTCGTACCGGCGATGAATCACTGTGTAAAAAGCTGGAATATGCGCGCGTGCATCCCGATGAATTGCTACCGAAAGATGATTCTGCATTATTGATAGAGATTGCGCCTTGGGTGGAAGATTTTATTGCCCGGTTGTTTAATATAGAGACGGAAGTGCAACAACTGGCTGCAAAGCATCATGAGCTGGCCCCGTTATATTTCTGTAAACGGCAATTTGTTCAGCGCCGGGCCAAAGGAAAAGTCAGCGATGAAGAATTGGCTGGTATCGATGGGTTGGCACTAGAAAAAGAATTGGCGGCAGAGTTTGGTGGAACCTTTTCAGAATTGGTTTTTGCCACCCATGTGACGCAATGGATGGATGCAGAAGCAGAGAATGAGTTGCGGTTAAACAAGGCGTTGCACTATGCGGCCTGGGCACTGAGGACACCTGCCGGACAACAACATACGCAGCAGGGTATTTTATTCAAGTCGCCAGCGAAATTAGATTTTCAACATTTATTGTCCCTGGATACGGATGAATCAGCCGGATACCGGGTGCATCGGCTTGGGCATTTACGTGAGCGTAACGGCTTTGCGCTGACCGATGCGGGTACTGATCTCATGGGTGCGCTGGATGAAGCCAATTACTGCATCTGGTGCCACGAGCAAGGTAAAGATTCGTGTTCCAAAGGTTTGATACAAAAATCCAAATCGCCGGATGAACCGCCTACCTTCAAGAGAAGTGAATTGGGCGCCTTGTTGGCAGGTTGTCCCTTGGAGGAACGCATTTCCGAATTTCATAAACTCAAGACGCAAGGTGTCGCGGTAGGTAGTCTGGCGATGATTGCGCTGGATAATCCGATGTGTGCCGGAACCGGTCATCGTATTTGTAATGATTGTATGAAATCCTGCATTTATCAAAAGCAGGAGCCGGTTGATATCCCGCAAGCCGAAACACGGACGTTGAAAGATGTGTTGGCGCTACCCTGGGGATTTGAGATCTATAGCTTATTGACACGCTGGAATCCCTTGAATCTGCGCCGGCCGGTACCGAAACCGGCATCTGGCCGCAAGGTTTTGGTGGTTGGAATGGGACCTGCCGGTTATACGCTGGCGCATCATTTAATGAATGAGGGTCATACCGTCGTAGGAATTGATGGACTTAAGATCGAACCTCTGCCAGAAGAAATCTCGGGTGTGAATCAACAGGGTGAACGTGTACCATTTAAAGCGATTCGTATTGCCAGCATTCTGGAGGAGAATTTGGATCAGCGCATGCCGGCTGGTTTCGGCGGCGTGGCTGAGTACGGAATTACCGTGCGCTGGAACAAAAATTTTCTGAAATTAATTCGTCTGTTATTGGAGCGCCGGGAAGAATTTGCCTTGTTCGGAGGGGTGCGTTTTGGCGGCACCTTGACGACCGAAGACGCGTTTGCCATGGGTTTTGATCATGTTGCACTAGCAGCGGGCGCAGGACGCCCTACCGTGTTGGATTTGCCGAATGGATTGGCACGCGGTGTCCGCGCGGCATCGGATTTTCTGATGGGGCTGCAATTAACGGGTGCTGCACAGAGTGATTCCATTGCCAATATGCAATTACGCTTGCCGGTGGTGGTGATCGGCGGTGGTTTGACGGCTATCGATACGGCGACTGAGGCGCTGGCCTATTATCCATTACAAGTAGAAAAATTTTTGCAACGCTATGAAATTTTGTCGGCTGCGAAGGGAGAGGCTAATGTTCGTGAGGCTTGGGATGCTGAAGAAAAAGAGATTGCAGAAGAATTTCTGAGTCATGGACGAGCCATACGGGCGGAACGCCAAGCTGCACAACAGGAAGGAAGGACGCCGGGTGTTATCAAATTACTGCAATCCTGGGGTGGCGCAACCCTAGCCTACCGGAAACGCCTCGCAGACAGTCCTTCCTATACGTTGAATCATGAAGAAGTTGAGAAGGCTCTGGAAGAAGGTATCTGGTTTGCCGAAGGTATGATACCGGTGCGGGTCAATGTGGATGCTTGGGGGCATACGCAATCGGTAAGGTTTTCGGTGCAGAAGCGGGATGAAACTGGACAGTGGCATGATGCTGGCGAAGTGGAATTACCGGCGCGTGCCTTGCTGGTTGCTGCGGGAACTCAGCCTAATACGGTGTTGGCGCGGGAGGATGACAAACAATTTAAGCTCAATGGTCGTTATTTTGCGGCTTGCGACGAAGAAGGCAATCCGGTGCAACCGGCGTATGCCAATCCCAAACCGGAGACACCGATGGTGCTACTCAGTCGCTACGGAGATAGCCAAGATGGACGTTTCATCAGTTTCTTCGGTGATTTGCATCCATCTTATTCTGGTAACGTAGTGAAAGCGATGTCCAGTGCCAAGCAAGGTTACCCGGTGGTGAGCCGAGTGCTGGAACGCGTTAAGCCAAAATCGGATCAGCCAGCAGAACATTTCTTTGCGCAACTGAATAGTCAGTTGCGGGCAACAATTTATAAAGTGGAAAGACTGACTCCCAATATTATCGAAGTGGTAGTGCATGCGCCGATGGCGGCAGAACATTTTCAACCGGGCCAGTTTTATCGGTTCCAGAACTATGCCACGCTGGCAACCGTTGCTGGCGATACTCGATTAGCAATGGAAGGCCTTGCATTGACGGGGGCATCCGTAGATATTGAACGCGGTTTGGTTTCACTCATTGTTTTGGAAATGGGCGGATCTTCTAATCTGTGCACGTTGTTGAAACCGGGCGAACCAGTTGTGCTGATGGGCCCCACCGGCACGCCGACAGAAATTCCAGCGGGTAAAACCGTGGTGCTAGTGGGTGGCGGTTTGGGTAACGCGGTGCTATTTTCTATTGGCGCAGCGGCACGTGCTGCCGGATCGAAGGTTTTATATTTTGCAGGTTATAAAAAGCTCATTGATCGCTATAAGGTGGCCGAAATTGAAGCGGCAGCGGATATCGTCGTATGGTGCTGTGACGAATCTCCAGGCTTTGAAGCAACGCGTCCGCAGGATAAAAGCTATGTGGGTAATATCGTACAATCCATGGTTGCTTATGGCAGCGGTGAATTAGGCGTGCAACCGGTGGCATTGGCTGAAGCCGACCATATTATTGCGATTGGTTCAGACCGCATGATGGCTGCAGTAGGCCTGGCGCGTCATAACCAATTGAAGCCTTACTTAAAAGCAGATCATTTTGCCATTGGCTCAATTAACTCTCCGATGCAGTGCATGATGAAGGAAATTTGTGCGCAGTGCCTGCAACCGCATCAGGATCCTGAAACTGGAAAAATTACTTACGTATTTTCTTGTTTTAATCAGGATCAACCGTTGGATCAGGTGGATTTCCCCGGACTGGCAATGCGCTTACGTCAGAATACGGTGCAGGAGAAGTTGACAAATCAATGGATCGGACGTTGTGTAAACGGCTTGGGATAAAATATTTTGTTTGGGCTTGGATTTTTACACAGGATTTTGCAACGATCTCGGAGGGTAAAATAAAGTGACTGAGCGAGCAGAGAAAGCGCCATTGCGGGAGGAGCCCGTAGCAGTTGATATGGCAGCATTGCGTCAGATGTTTCATAACAATAATGCGTTGGTGCGAAAATTCGGGCTTAAATTCATTGAAGTTGCCAATGACACGTTAGCGGAAATGAAAGAGGCGCAGTCTAAAAAAGACTTGCCAACACTCGGTCGTTTAGGGCATAAACTAAAATCTTCTGCCAGAACAATCGGTGCCTCAAGTTTCGCTGATTTATGTGAAGGGCTTGAGAAAGCCAATACCGACAGTAATTGGTCCGATGCGGAGTCATTGCTGGAAAAGATCCCGTCTTTACTGGAAAAGATTACGCAACAATTAGAAAACGAATTCAGTGAAATGAGTGATTAAGATCCCCCGAAGGGAAGTGAGTGATCAGAAAATCAAGCAATATCAAGTTTTTCCTAATCCATGTAATGCATTACGTGCAAATTGATTTATAATTCGCAGTTCGTTAAAAGAATTCAGGGCGTCTCTAAAAATTCAAAGTTCTAAACAACACGAGGCACGAGCAACAAAGTGTTGAGATGTAATTTGGATTTTTTAGAGCTGCCCTTGAGCACAAATTTTGGTTTTTGTTTGTAAGCAGGTTGGCAAGAAAAGGGAGATCATCAATGCATATAGGCATACCAGCAGAGATTCGCGGCGGAGAAACGCGTGTAGCAGCGACACCGGAGACCGTGAAAAAATATACTGCCAAGGGTGTTCATAAAGTTTTAGTGCAGTCAGGTGCTGGCGCAGGTGCCAGTATACCGGACTCCGCCTATCAAGAGGCGGGGGCAACGATAGTCACTGATGTGGCAGAGTTGTATGCGCAATCACAGATTGTACTCAAGGTACGTGGCCCGGAATCCAGCGAATTAGCGATGGTGCGTAAGGATGCTGTATTGCTGGGTCTTTTGTCGCCGCATCATAAAGAGGGCGTTGACGCATTGGTTCAACATGGATTGACTGCATTCGCGATGGAGAAGTTGCCCCGTATTTCGCGTGCGCAGAATATGGACGTTTTATCCTCACAGGCAAATATTGCGGGCTATAAAGCAGTGATCATGGCGGCAAACGTTTATCAACGGTTCTTCCCCATGCTGATGACGGCAGCGGGTACGGTGAAAGCAGCGCGCGTTCTGATTTTGGGCGCGGGTGTGGCTGGTTTGCAAGCGATTGCAACAGCGAAAAGGCTGGGCGCCGTGGTTGAAGCTTTTGATGTGCGGCCGGCAGTCAAAGAGCAAGTGGAAAGCTTGGGTGCCAAATTTGTAGAAGTGCCACTCAGTGAGGAAGAAAAAGCCAAAGCTGAAACCGCGGGCGGCTATGCGACCGAGATGTCGGAAGACTATAAACGGCGTCAGGGTGAGTTGGTGCATGAACGCGCGAGCGCTGCGGATATCATCATTACAACCGCGTTAATTCCCGGTCGTCCGGCACCTGTTTTGATCAAGGAAGAAACCGTGCAAGCGATGAAACCAGGTTCGGTAATTGTGGATATGGCGGTTGAAGCAGGGGGCAATTGCCCGTTATCCGAATTGGATAAAACGGTCGTTAAACACGGCGTGCATTTGATTGGTATTGCAAATCTTCCGGGCTTAGTGGCAGCGGATTCCAGTACCTTGTATGCACGAAACCTAATGAATTTTCTGAATTTGATGCTGGATCCAGAAAGCGGTGAACTTAAAATAGATCGTTCGGATGAGGTTATTGCAGGGACATTGCTTTGCTCGGGCGGAGAAATCGCCAGTAAAGCATAATCGGCAACGGACTCAAAAAGCACGCAATATTAATTGCTACATTTAGAACGTACGGTTAACGAATTTAAAGGAGTAATCATGATTGGTGAAATTGATCCATTTATTATCAATCTAACAGTTTTTGTGCTGGCGGTTTTTGTTGGCTATCATGTTGTATGGAATGTGACTCCAGCGTTGCATACCCCTTTGATGTCAGTGACGAACGCTATTTCTGGCATTATTCTTGTGGGCGCGATGTTAGCGGCTGGCCCGGCTGAGACGGATTGGGGAGTGTGGCTCGGTGCCGTTGCGGTAACACTGGCTGCAATTAATGTTTTTGGTGGATTTCTGGTGAGTCAGCGGATGCTGGAAATGTTCAAGAAAAAAGACAAAAAAGGAAGCGCATAAATGTCAGCAAATATGGTAGCACTTGCATATTTAGTGGCTTCAGTATTTTTTATACTGGCCCTAAAAGGGCTAAGCTCGCCTGAATCTGCACGCCGTGGCAATTTATTCGGTATGGTTGGTATGGCGATTGCGGTTGCCACAACCTTAACGCTTACCCAGAATTGGCCCCTGATTTTAGGGTGTATTGCAGTGGGCGGTATTATTGGCGCGCTTGTTGCGCAGCGTGTGCAGATGACGGCAATGCCGGAATTGGTTGCGTTTATGCACTCACTGGTTGGTTTGGCCGCCGTGTTTATTGCGATTGCAGCGGTGAATAATCCGGTTTCATTCGGTTTGCCGGAAATTTTACCGGGTGGCAGTAAACTGGAATTGTTTTTGGGCACCTTTATTGGTGCCATGACATGGTCCGGTTCAGTGATTGCGTTCCTGAAATTATCCGGCCGCATGAGCGGTACCCCAATTGTTTTCAGCGGCCAGCATATGATTAATTTATTGCTGGCAATCGCGATGATCGGATTTGGTTTGTGGTTTTTCTTTAGTGAAACGACCAACTGGAACGCATTTATTGCAATGACCGCCATCGCATTCATTTTGGGATTCTTGATTATTGTTCCTATTGGCGGCGCTGATATGCCGGTAGTGATATCCATGCTGAACTCCTATTCGGGCTGGGCTGCGGCAGGTATTGGTTTCTCTCTGGGTAATCCGATGTTGATCATCGCAGGATCACTGGTAGGCAGCTCGGGTGCGATTCTCTCGTATATTATGTGTAAAGCCATGAACCGGCCATTTCTATCGGTCATATTGGGTGGTTTTGGCAGTGACGGTGGAACCGCAGCGGCGGCAGATGATGGGGTGCAGAAGACATACCGCAGCGGCAGTGCGGAAGATGCCGCTTTCTTAATGGGTAATGCCGACAGTGTCATAATTGTGCCTGGCTATGGTTTGGCCGTTGCAAGGGCGCAACATGCCGTCAAGGAATTGGCTGAAAAATTACATGAAAAAGGCGTTAATGTCCGCTTTGCGATTCATCCGGTAGCCGGACGTATGCCGGGACACATGAATGTGTTGCTGGCAGAAGCCGAGATTCCTTATGAGCAAGTCCTGGAGATGGATGAAATCAACAGCGATTTCTCAAACACAGATGTTGTGCTGGTGTTGGGTGCGAATGATGTGGTGAATCCGGCAGCGAATGTTCCCGGTAGTCCGATTTATGGCATGCCGATCTTGGATGCGCATAAAGCGCGTACTGTGATGGTAGTTAAACGCAGTATGGCTGTGGGTTATGCCGGTCTTGATAACGACCTGTTCTATATGGATAAAACCATGATGATATTTGGAGATGCCAAGAAAGTTGTTGAGCATTTGGTCAAGGCACTGTGACGCACTGAAAGGTTTTTATTCAAACAACAAAGGCGCAATTATTGAAAAATAATTGCGCCTTTGTGTTATCTAGTGCTGATTCAGAATTGTTGCGTAACAGACTTATGTTCCGCAGAAAGTTTGATACACGCGCTCTGAAGGTGCCGGTGGGACGCGGTAATCAGTATATTCCGGCGCATCGGCGTATGGCGCTGTCACTGCCGCAAGCAACCGTTGCATCAGCGCATAATCACCCCGTTCAGAGGCGGCTGCCAGCGCTTCTTCAACGCGGTGGTTGCGCGGTATGATCGCAGGATTATTCGCCCGCATTAAGCCCAAAGCAGATGCTATCGATTCCGGTTGGCGCGATAGTCTCGCCTGCCAGCGTGCATGCCAGGCAACAAAATCAGCATCTTGAAACACCGTATCTTCAGGAAAAGTCTCATCAGCCAGCGCACGAAAGCTATTGGTGTAATCGGCTTGGTGTGTGTGCATCCAGGTAAGCAGGCTTGCAATCAGCTCGCTATCTTCGGCCTCTTCAGTGAACAATCCCAGTTTTTTCCGCATTCCCGCCAGCCAATGGGCTTGGTATATCTCCGGGAAAGCGTGAATAGCTTGTTCCGCTAACGCCACTGCTTTTTCCTGCTCGGGGTGGATGAGCGGCAGCAATGTTTCGGCGAAGCGCGCAAGGTTCCATTGCGCCATATGCGGCTGGTTACGGTAGCTGTAGCGGCCACGCTGGTCAATCGAGCTGAATACCGTATCCGGATCGTACGCATCCATAAATGCACAAGGACCATAATCAATCGTCTCGCCGCTAATGGTCATATTATCCGTATTCATCACGCCGTGAATGAAACCCACCAGCAACCACTGGGCGACGAGCGACGCCTGGCGTTCAATCACGCTATTTAACAGCGAAAGATAGGGATTCTCCGCTTCGGCAAGATCCGGGTAATGACGCTGGATAACGTAATCAGCCAAGGTTTTAATCCCCGCTTTATCCCCAGTTCCCGCGACATATTCAAACGTGCCCACACGGATATGACTCGCCGCCACACGGGTGAGAATCGCGCCGGGAAGCATGGTTTCCCGCATCACAGACTCACCGGTGGCAACTACCGCAAGACTGCGTGTGGTGGGTATGTGAAGCGCATGCATCGCTTCGCTGATGATATATTCGCGCAACATCGGCGCAAGCGCTGCACGACCGTCGCCGCTCCGTGAGAACGGCGTCTGGCCAGAGCCTTTGAGCTGAATATCATACCGTTCGCCCGCCGGAGTAACATGCTCGCCAAGCAATATCGCCCGTCCATCTCCCAGCATCGATAAGTGGCCAAACTGATGACCGGCATAGGCTTGCGCAATCGGCTGCATCGAGTCAGGCAAAGCATTACCGGAAAACAGCAAAGCGGCTTCCACTTCGGGTAAAGTGCGGAAATCCAATCCTAACGATTCTGCGAGTGCATGATTGACTATCACCACACGCGGTGCACGCACTGGCACGGGATGAAGCTGCGCATACAGCGATTGGGGCAAACGCGCATAACTGTTATCAAATCGCCAGCCAATATTATCGTTCGCGGGTTTTGTATCTGTTTTCATGAGCGCTATCTCGTATGTTTTATCCGGGTATTGTCTTTCAAACAGGCACTGTAAAGCATTAGCCGATGAGACAGCTGATGCGGGCATAGGTTGCAAACAGCTCCGCTGCGGAATCTCGGTACAATCGCTGGAAGTAAGCGGTTATTGCTGCTCATCCGTCATCAATCGATTCACTTCAGCGAACCAACTGCAATCGCGATAAGGCTTGTCCTGCAACAGCTTCTTATAACCGTCCGGCAAATTACGCACAACCGCCTGAAATTCGAGTTTATCCTGCTCGGTGATGATAGTGGGGCCAATAAACGGAGTCTTATTGCGGCGCAAATCCAAATTGAACACCGGCATGTGCGGCAAGCCAAAAAAGTCGACCATATTTTTTAACACCGCTTCTCGTTTTAGATCCACGTCAACATCAATAAAAAACACCCGATCTTGCCAGTGATTGTTCCGAATCAATTGTATCGCCCGGTATTCGATTTCCAGCCATTGCAGCACATAAAACTGAAAACGGCTAACAGGCCTGTTAAGTGTCGGCGGAAAGTGCTGAAACAAATCTTCCTGTCCGGTTAACGCCCAGCGAAACAAGCGCTCACCAGTATCGTTCGTATAATCGGCAAACGGAATATGCACTTTGCGTATCATCTGTTCGCGCACCAATTCGCTTTTTGCCACCAGCAGTGGATTGCGCACCAGATGGATAAAGCCGGGATTGTCTAACAAGGCTCCGGCGTGGCGGTTAAACGCCTTCAGGAAAGCATGATTCGACTCAAAATAAAACGGTTCTCTGCGGCTCGCGATAAAACGGCATTTGCGCTCCAGCACCGGCAATAATGCACGGTCGTTATGCAGCGTATTCCATGCAATCGGCTTGCCAAACAGCGTGGGATTGCCAAACGTGAAATAAGGCTCGTGCGTGCTGTAACACTGTGTGATGTTTTGGGTGAAGAAGTCAGCGAGATAGCTGGTGCCGGAACGGCCGCTGGCAAGGGTGAATAGTACAAGCGGAGTGTTGCGCATACACCCTTTCAGGAAGCTATCGCCTGCTCAACCACCCCATCCGCCAGCTTTTTCTGCAATTGGCTGGCCTGCGTGATGCGGGATTTGAGTTGGTCGCAGAGGGTCATGAGTTCATTGACTTTGGTTACGATGCGGTGTTGTTCGGCGAGGGGTGGGAGTGAGAAAACAAATTGTTCAATTTCTGATAAATAAAGACAAGGCTGTGCACCTCCACGTTTCCTTGCGTGAATTGACTCCTGAAGAAGATTTGAATCCATTGCTTGCTTTAAATAGAAACTGTTAAGCAGCAGTGGTTTTATCAGTGCTACGCTTCTAACTAACGCAAAATCCGAATAATCAGGTACGAGAGAAGTTCGTCCGATTGTTCCACCCACAGAAACAATGAGCAAGTCGCCAGTGTCCGGGCAGCAGCGTTCCCTAGATTTCAGGTAATCCTGTTTAGAAATGAAATCGCAATTATCTAAATCCAGATGACCATCACGAACATTTTTAGCGGAAAGTAGCCTGAAGCCATCTAAAATTCTCGGTGGTGTTTTGTGATCACCGTCAGTTATCTTTGATGTAATCTCACATAGCCTTACCCACTCCCATCCGCGCGGCAATTCAAATGGCTTTTCCTCCTCTGAAATCGGTGGCAATGGTTTATCTTTCTTGATTTTTCCCTCAGCAACCAACTTGGCCTTTTCCGCCTGTATGCGCTTCAACAATTCGCTAGCCGGTTCATCGTTCGAGTTTTGCGGAACGAGTTTGCCCATCACAGCCAGCTGCAGCAAGGTTTGTTTGAGTGCGTCGATACTGGCTTCGGTGGTGAACAGCGTGTCGAAATGCGCAGCGATGCGCTGCCAGTTGGCGTTGAAATCATCCGCGCTGTGCGATTGGGTCAGTGTGCCGAGCAGGTGGCTTACCAGTTTTTCGTGTGCTTCGGCTGCATTGTTGTGCTGCGTTTCCAGTTGATCGCACAGCGCCATCAGTTCATCGACTTTGGCGACGATGCGGTGTTGTTCGGGGAGAGGAGGTATTGGAATTATGAATTGACTTAATTTTCCAATGCTCAATCCTTCACGAGATACACCGACCTGAACATCCATAACTGTTTGTTGAACATGTTTTGAAATTAAAACCAAATGAAGAAACAACAAAATTTCTTTAGATACTGGACGTACAATTGTTACATGTTGACTTACATTTCCTGTTTCAAAGTTATCAGGAACGATCGCACAGCGTCCAATTGATGCACCTGTGATATTAAAAAGAAGATCACCTGCACATACTTGTGTGCCTGACATTTTTTGATGTGTTTCTGATGTAATAAAGGCTACATCATCTAGTTTCAACCCATTATCCCAGACATTTTGAGACCGTAAAAAAGGAATACCTGAATTAACATAAACTTGCTTACCACCCAATGGTGTACTGCCAGCTCCAATCTTGCTTAATAGTTCAATTGCTTTCACCCACTCCCACCCCTGCGGCAATTCAAACGGCTTCTCCTCATCCGCAATCGGCGGCAATGGTTTGTCTTTCTTGATTTTTCCCTCAGCCATCAACCTAGCCTTTTCAACCTGTATCCGCTTCAACAATTCACCAGCCGGTTCATCATTCGGATCTTGCGGCACCAACTTGCCGCGCACCGCCAGTTCCAGAATCAGTTCGCGCAGTTTCTTGATGCCATACACGCTGGTTCCATTGCCGCCACTACGGCCACGGCCGGATTTCTTTTCTGTTTCGGCGGTGGTCCAGATTTCTAGGTGATTGGTTAATAGTTGAATTCCTTCTAAATTCCAAATCTCTCCTGGCAACCCTGGAATCCCCCCTTGCCCCCCTGAAATCCCCCCTAGCCCCCCTTTTTCAAAGGGGGGGATGCGGATGGTGGTTGGTGGTGTTTTTGATGTGGGTGCTTCAGCGTTTTGCTTTTTGTCAGAAGCAACTCCCGGAGTTTCAGCGCTCATGCTCCACCCCCCTTTGAAAAAGGGGGGCAGGGGGGATTCGCTTTTCCACCGCCTCAAAAATCACCCGCATCACCGCATCCAATTCCTGCATGATCTGCCGGTTATCAAAACGCAATACCAGCAACCCTAATGATTCCAGCGCCCGGTCTCGTTCCGCATCACTGGCCTGATGATCCGGTTCAAAATGTTGCGAGCCGTCCAGTTCGATGACGAGATTGGCTGCTGCGCAATAAAAGTCGACGATGTAGTTGGCCAATGGCTTCTGGCGGTAAAACTGCACGCCCAGAATTTGCTTGCGGCGCAATTTTGACCAGAGGAGCTGTTCGGCGTCGGTCAGGTTGCTGCGCAAGGTGCGGGAAAAGGTTTTTAGGATTGGTTTGTAGGGTTGTATCATTTTTCCTGCTTCTCTTTGAATCCCCCCTGCCCCCCTTTTTCTAAGGGGGGTGGGTGCTTGTCTGGGCTGAGGGATTTAGGGATTAATGCCGCGTCTAGTATATTTTTTAACTGGTTGCGCAGTTCAGTCATGTCCTTTTGCATGGCGTGGTATTGCGCCAGCAGCACGTTCGGGTCATGGATTTCCTGTTCGCTGATGTGCGGGTTTTTGCAGTCGAGGTTGTAGTTGCGCGCTTGGATGTCTTCCAGGCTGACTTTCCAGGTAAATTGGTTGGCTTCGCGGTGCTTGAAGCCATTGGCTTCAACTCCCCACCAGGCTGCTTCGGCGTCGAATTCTTCGATTTTCATCGGTTTGGTTTTGTTGTAGCTTTTCACACCGGGTGGGTACGGATGCTCGTAAAACCAGATGTGTTGGGTCGGTGTGCCTTTGCTAAAAAACAGCAGGTTGGTTTTGATGCCGGTGTAGGGGCTGAACACGCCGTTGGGCAGGCGCACGATGGTGTGCAGGTTGCATTCTTGAAGCAGCTTCTCCTTGATGCGGGTTTTAATGCCTTCACCAAACAGGAAGCCATCGGGCAGAACCAGCGCGGCGCGGCCGCCGGTTTTGAGCAGTTGCATAATCAACACTAGAAACAGGTCGGCGGTTTCGCGCGTGCGGAATGCCGCCGGGAAATTGGTTTCGATGCCGTCTTCTTCCATGCCGCCAAACGGTGGATTGGTGATCACCACATCCACACGTTCTTTCGGTGTCCAACTGATGAGCGGGCGTGCCAGCGAGTTGTCGTGGCGGATGTTGTTCGGCACATCGATGCCGTGCAGGATCATGTTGGTAGTGCACAGCAAGTGCGGCAGCGGTTTTTTCTCGACGCCGAAAATACTGGCCTGGAGTTGCGCTTCATCGTCCACCGTTTTCACATCGTGTTTGCGCATGTGTTCAATCGAGCAAGATAGAAAACCACCGGTACCGCAGGCCGGGTCCATGATTTTCTCGCCGAGGCGCGGGTTGACCATGCGTACCATGAATTCGGTGACCGCGCGCGGGGTGTAAAACTCGCCGGCATTGCCGGCCGCCTGCAAATCGCGCAATAATTGTTCGTACATATCGCCGAACAGGTGGCGCTCCTGCGCTTTGTTGAAATCAACGCCTTCCTGAATTTTGTTGATCACTTGCCGGACCAACTGGCCGGATTTCATGTAGTTGTAAGCATCTTCAAACACCGAGCGGATCACATAAGCGCGCTGGTCGCCGCCTTTGGCTTCGAGTTGCTGCAAACCGGGAAACAGATCATTGTCGAGAAACTGCTTAAGGGCATCGCCGGTCATGCCTTCGGCGTTGGCCGCCCAGTTACGCCAGCGGTATCGCTCCGGCAATGGCGACTGGTAATCGTCTTGCAGCAGCTCCCACTCTCTTTCGCGGTCGTCAAAGATTTTCAGGAACAACATCCATACCAATTGGCTCAGGCGCTGCGCGTCACCGTCGACGCCGACGTCTTTGCGCATGATGTCTTGGATGGATTTAATGGTGGCGGAAATGCTCATCGTGGAATTTTGTATTATTTTGTATTAATTAGGTTAATCAGGCGTAGAGATTGTCTTCCAGCTCGTGCAGCGCAGCCAGATAGGCGGATTTGCCGCCGAAGACGGAGACCAGTTCGCTGGCCGTCCCCATGTCTTTGAATGGGTCGAGCGTGAGGATTTTGATGTCTTCGATGTTTTCAATGCCGGTATCGGCGTATTTTTCCAGCAGACTTTCCAGAACCTGGCGTGCTTGTTCGCTGTACTTGGCAAAGTAGTTGCGCTTTTTCACTTGCTCCGCACGTTCGCGCCGGGTCAGCGGCGGCTGGTCAAAGGCGACATGGCAGATCAGATCAAACGCATCGAAATCCTTGCCCACTTCTTCCGCCAGCGGTTCGAGCAACACGCCGTGTTGTTGCAGTTCCAATAAAATAGAGGCTTTGCGTTCGGCCTGGCTCCAGCGGCGCAAGAATTCATCAAGCGAGGCATAATCTTTGCGTACTGTCTGGCGCGTGTAATCCTTGAGTGATTCGGTGATCAGTTTACCTTCCGGGCCGTAATACTGCACGCGTTCGGCAACGATGTACACGGTGACATCGCCCAGGGTGTATTTCACGCGCTGAGGGGCGGACTCTTCAAATCCCCCCTCGGTCCCCCCTTTTTCTAAGGGGGGAAGTGGGTTGCCGTTTTCATCCCGGTTAATTTCGAGTTCTTCGTCCGGTGGTACGGGGGATTCGTTGCTTGCCGGTTCGTAGATCATCACGGGATCGCCGTCGAAATCCTTGTCGGCGAAAAGTTCGGTTGCTTTTTTGAAGTCCATGATGGTGAACCAGAATTTGTTGTAATCCTCGTTGATGCGGGTGCCGCGCCCGATGATTTGCTTGAATTCGGTCATCGATTTGATGTGCTGATCCAGCACTACCAGTTTGCAGGTTTGCGCATCGACGCCGGTGGTCATCAGTTTGGAGGTGGTGGCGATCACCGGATAGCGTTCTTCCGGGTTGATAAAGTTGTCCAATTCAGCCTTGCCTTCGATTTCATCGCCGGTAATGCGCATGACGTATTTACGATTTTCCTTGACCCGCTCGGGATTTTGATTCACCAAAGCTTGGCGCATGCGCTCGGCGTGGTCGATGTCGTCACAAAACACGATGGTCTTGGCATAGGGGTCTGTGGCCGTTAGGAATTCGGTGATTTTCCGGGCGACCAGCTCGGTGCGCTGTTCCAGCACCAGCGTGCGGTCCATGTCGTTCAGATTATAAATACGGTCTTCAATCAACTGGCCATGCTTGTCGGTCTGGCCTTTACTCGGCCGCCAGCCTTGCAGGTCTTTGTCGATGTCGATACGCACAACTTTGTACGGTGCGAGAAAGCCATCTTCAATACCTTGCTTCAGCGTATAACTGTAAATGGGATCGCCAAAGTAATGAATACTCGAAACGTCCTTGGTTTCTTTCGGTGTGGCGGTTAAACCGATATGCGTGGCGGAGGAGAAATACGCCAGGATCTCGCGCCATGCGGAATCCTCTGCGGCGCTGCCGCGATGGCATTCGTCAATCACGATCAGATCAAAGAAATCCGGCGAGAATTGCTTGTAGATGTTTTGTTCTTCTTCGTTGCCGGTAACGGCCTGATACAACGACAGGTAAATTTCGTAGCTTTTGTCGATCTGGCGTTTGCTGATCTTGGTCATCGCTGCGCCAAACGGTTTGAAATCATTGTTTTTGGTCTGATCGACCAGAATATTGCGGTCAGCCAGAAACAAGATGCGTTTCTTGGCGCCGGACTTCCATAACCGCCAGATGATCTGGAATGCTGTGTAGGTTTTGCCCGTGCCGGTTGCCATGACCAGCAAAATGCGCTGCTGGTTTTTCGCCACGGCTTCCACCGTGTTGTTGATGGCATTGGCCTGGTAATAGCGCGGAACACGGCCGGTGCCGTCGTCAAAGTACGGCATTTCTACGGTATGACGGGCTTCGGCTGATTCCAGTCCTTTCCATTGGCAATAGCGTTGCCAGAGTTGTGCGGGCGATGGAAAGGCATCCAACGCCAGTTCTTGTTCGATCCGGTCAGCCAGTCCGGTGCGGTCATGCATCAGGAAACCATCGCCATTGGAGCTGAATACAAAGGGTACGCCAAGCGTGTCGGCATAATTTAACGCCTGTTGCATACCGGAACCCACGCTGTAATTGTTTTCCTTGGCTTCAATCACCGCCAGCGGGATATTCGATTTAAAGTACAAAATGTAGTCGGCGCGTTTCTGTTCTCCACGCGTATGCAACTTGCCGCGCACGATAATGCGGCCTTTCGTGAAACTCACTTCCTCCCGAATCTGACTGTGCAAATCCCACCCGGCTCTAACCAGCGCAGGGGTAATGTATTTGGTGCAGATATCACGTTCGGAAAGGCTCTTTTTGTCGACCATGCGGCAGGAATGTCCTTGTTTATCCGTTCAGAGGATTTTTTTGATAAGCTAAAAAATCCAGGTCTTTAGAAATAGTGTGCTTACGATTAAAGTAGAAAATATTCTTATAACACTAAACTATCAGATTATATCTGCTAGGCTAGGAGGCTGTCCGAGAATAGAGTGATCTACTGCGGAAAAGCAATTTTGGTCATATTTCCCGATTATTTTCGTTAAATAGAACAACTATTCGCCTCAAATAATCGAAAAATCTGTCTCAAAATGGCTTTTCCTCGCTACGATCACTATTATCGGATAGCCTCCTAGAACCTAAAAATTAAAAGGAGTTTTTTTGATGAGATCAATTTCCAGATTAGCTTTAATACTATTTATGCTATTCCTTTTTTCGTCCCAAGCCCAAGCAAATGAAGACATAACCACCGATGTTTATTTTAGCAGGGCAGGCATGAAGATTCTGAGTGGCGTGGCCAATGTGGCTACCGGATGGATGGAGCTACCCAAAAACATCAGTATATGGAATCAAAAAAATAACAACATACTCGGTGATTTTACTGAAGGCGTGCTATGGGGCGCTGTTCATACAGCTAGCCGCACAGCAAGCGGTGCGGTGGATCTGGTTACTTTTTGGTTGCCAACTTTTCCAACGCCAAGTCCAACCTTTGTTTGGGATGATTTCTCTAAAGAGTCAGACTATCATGGGTTTCGGATGGGTAGATGATCTGCATGGGGAAGCTGGTCTGATCAGTATGCTTTTTCGCCTGTTTTTGCCTTGCATCGGCTACCTCGAAAACGTTTTGCAACGGCCTGCTAAGCTTGTTCTCCAGTGCCCGCTACCCTATTGCGGCGCAATGGTTTTTATTGCCTATGGTTTCTTGCACTATCAAAGAGAAATAATTAAAAAATATGTATGCTACCGAACAGACACACATCAAGATTACGATCATTATTAGATTCACATTAAACTACTTAAAAGGTGAAAAATCATGATTCAAAGAAAAATCTTAACGATAGCGATTATTTTTTGTACAGTTCTTTTCGCAGGTAATGTATCTGCTTTCGATAAATCTTTTCATCCGAACCATCAATTTGTTGATAGAGAAAGTATTGGCCCAAATTTTAAAACCGGTTTTGTCATTGATAAAGAGAAGGCAGCAAAAGTAAAAACTTCAGAAGAAGAGATGCAGCTTCCTTCAGGAGTAGTTCCAAGTGACCCTTCGCCAAAGAATTCAAATATCCCGACTGGATCAGCTCGTAGGTTAATTCCATCTTTGTAGTGAGTTTTTTATTGCTTGTTGTGTCGCAGAATTGCTCCAGGAACTAATATAGATTTGATGAATCTATAAAAATATAAATCGACTCTCCTTCAGTTTGATTTAACCGCGTCAACCAGTGCAGCAATGCATAGTCGGATGGTTGTCTTAACTCCTCTTATGCCAGTGCTCTTTGAGCGCTGGTTTTTTATTTTTAGCATACCGAAATTTCGGTAATCTTCAGAAATCAGGATTCAGCAACATGGGCGCATAATCATTTTTATCTTTAGGGCACCTCTAAAAATCCAAATTTCGTCACAACACTTTGTTACTCACAAAAAATGTTTCCTTACATATCAGCTATATGCTGCGCCATCATTTTTTACTCGCGCCTCGTTTTGCTTAGAACTTTGAATTTTTAGAAGTGCCCTTAACCAGTTTCAAATTGTTTGGTTGCAATTTCCACATGGCTTGCCATGCTGATTTAAATAATCACAAACTCCGCATTGGTCATGGCCAACCCAACACCAGTCGTAGCAATTTGTACCGCAGCGCCAGCACCGCTGCCATTGGCATCGTATAACAACGCACCGGTCGCATTGTTATAGATGATGAAATCATTGGCATCCACTGCTTGTGTGCCGATCCTGAATTGGCCAGCCGCTAAAGTACCGGTCGTCGTTAATGCCGTAAATACCGCATTTTCAAGCTGGATGGTGTCATTGGCTACGTTATAGTCCGTAATCGTGTCAATGTGACCGAGTGTAGTAAACTTAAAGACATCGTTACCCGTTCCACCAGTGAGCACATTGTTACCCGTTTTTCCGTCGAGCGTATCGTTACCAGCCCCTCCATTGAGTATATTGTTTGCTGCATTCCCAATGATGCTGTTGGCCTGACTATTACCCGTCCCGTTAATCACTGAGCTGCCCGTCAGCGTGAGATTTTCCACGTTGGCGGGGAGTATATAAGTCACGCTGCTGCTGACATTATCGGTGCCCTCATTCAGAAGCTCAATGACCGCATCACTCCCATTCTCCACAAAATAACTATCGTTACCCAGTCCCCCAATTAGGGTATCTACCCCAGAACCGCCATTGAGTATATCGTTACCGGCTCCGCCATTGAGCTGGTTGGCGGCAGTGTTTCCAGTGATAATGTTAGCCTGGTTGTTGCCTGACCCATTGATCGTCGATGTGCCCGTCAGCGTGAGATTCTCTACGTTGGCGGGGAGTATATAAGTCACACTGCTGCTGACATTATCGGTGCCCTCGTTGAGATTTTCAGTGATGACATCGCCCAAATTGTCCACCACATAATTGTCATTGCCCAATCCACCTATTAAAGTATCTGCTCCAGAACCCCCATTCAGTATATCGTTACCAGCGTCTCCATTTAATTGATTGGCAGCTGCATTACCAGTGATAATGTTAGCCTGAGCATTACCCGTACCATTGATCGTCGATGTACCCGTCAGTATGAGATCCTCAACATTGGCTGATAGTGTGTAAGTCACGCTGCTGCTGACAGTATCGGTGCCCTCGTTGAGACTTTCAGTGATGACATCGCCTACATTCTCAACAAAATAACTATCGTTACCCAATCCCCCAATTAGGGTGTCTGCTCCAGAACCCCCATTAAGTATATCGTTACCGGCTCCGCCATTTAGCTGGTTGGCGGCAGCGTTTCCAGTAATAACGTTAGCCTGGTCGTTGCCTGACCCATTGATTGCTAATACACCCGTCAGTATGAGATTTTCCACATTAGTGGGGAGTATATAAGTCACTCTGCTGCTGACATTGTCGGTGCCTTCATTAAGATTTTCAGTAATGACATCACCCGCATTCTCAACAAAATAATTGTCATTACCCAGTCCACCATTCATAGTATCGGCTCCCGACCATCCGATGAGGATGTCGTCACCCGCTCCGCCATTGAGTATGTCGTTACCGGCTCCGCCATTGAGCTGGTTGGCGGCAGTATTCCCAGTAATTACATTGACCTGGTCGTTGCCCGTTCCATTGATTGCCAATACGCCCGTCAGTATGAGATTTTCCACGTTGGTGGAGAGAGAGTAAGTTACATTGCTGTTAACACTATCATTACCCTGATTTAAGTTTTCAATGACAATATCGCCCGCATTCTCAATAAAATAACTATCATTGCCCAATCCACCCGTCATGGTATCAGCTCCAGACCCGCCTATCAGGGTGTCATCCCCCGCTCCGCCATTGAGTACATCGTTACCGGCCCCGCCACTTAGCTGGTTGGCGGCATTATTTCCAGTAATAACGTTAGCCTGGTCGTTGCCTGACCCATTGATTGACAATACACCCGTCAGTAAGAGATTTTCCACGTTGTTGGGGAGTATATAAGTCACTCTGCTGCTGACAGTATCGGTGCCCTCGTTGAGATTTTCAGTAACGACATCGCCTACATTCTCAACAAAATAACTGTCATTACCCATTCCCCCAATTAGGGTATCGGCTCCTGACCATCCGATGAGTGTATCGTTATCGGCTCCACCAACCAAAGTGTCGTTGCCAATCCCACCTTGCAGCACATCATTACCCGCCATTCCCCACAATTTGGCGGGCGTAGCCATTGAAGCAGCGACATTCAGATGATCGTCATTGGCGCTACCTGTTAATGTGAGGCCCCCAACTGCTTCTCCATTGGCATCATAGCGCTGGGCATAAATACCACCGCTACTGCCATCCTGATCCTGAGATGACCAAGTCACTACAAAACCACCATCATTCAACGCTGTAATTGAAGATTGCGTATCGGTCGTAGTGGGATTGACCCGAAAATCACCGCCTTGAGCTGCTCCATTGCTGTCATAGCGCTGGGCATAAATACCCGATAAGCTGCCATCCTGACCCCTGGATGTCCAAGTCACCACAAAACCACCATCGTTCAACGCTGTAATTGAAGGGTCATATTGCCAATCGGTCGTATAAGTATTGACCCGAAATTCACTGCCTTGAGCTGCTCCATTGCTGTCATAGCGCTGAGCATAAATACCAGACCCACTACCATCCTGACCATTAGATTCCCAAGTCACCACAAAACCACCATCGATCAACGCTGCAATTGAAGGATCTTCTTGCGAATCGGTCATAGTGGTATTGACCTGAAACTCACTGCCTTGAGCTACTCCATTGCTATCATAGCGCTGGGCATAAATACCCCATGAGCTGCCATCCTGGTCCGGAGATGACCAAGCCACCACAAAACCACCAGCGGTCACCGCTGTAATTGAAGGGTGGAATTGCGTATCGGTCGTAGTGGTATTGACCCGAAACTCACTGCCTTGAGCTGCTCCATTGCTGTCATAGCGCTGGGCATAAATTCCCCGTTCGCTACCATCCTGACCCTGAGATGTCCAAGTCACCACAAAACCACCATCGTTCAACGCTGTAATTGAAGGTTCATATTGCCAATCGGTCGTATAAGTATTGACCTGAAATTCACTGCCTTGAGCTGCTCCATTGCTGTCATAGCGCTGGGCATAAATACTACCGCCTCCGCTGCCATCCTGACCATCAGATGTCCAAGTCACCACAAAACCACCATGGTTCAACGCTGTAATTGAAGGTTCATATTGCCAATCGGTCGTATAAGTATTGACCCGAAATTCACTGCCTTGAGCTGCCCCATTGGCATCATAGCGCTGGGCATAAATACCATATCCGCGACCATCCTGACCCAGAGATGTCCAAGTCACTACAAAACCACCATCGTTCAACGCTGTAATTGAAGAGTCAGTTTGCTCATTGGTTGTATAAGTATTGACCCGAAATTCTTTTGAATTTTGAATATCACCATCAGCAAAGCGGAATGTTTCTATACCCGATAGGGTATCCAGTCCTTCATCACCATTGGCTGCATTCATATCATGCACGACAATCTGCCCATTTGAATTGAGTGAAAATTCATAGTCGATCTGATTGCCTGAGAAAATGGCTATATCGTTACCAGCCCCACCCAGTAACGTATCATTCCCCGCACCACCGGTGAATGTGTCATTGTCAACACTGCCATTGAGTACATCATCAGCGGGAGTGCCGATATAATCTGCCAACACACCTTGGTAGGCTAAATGCAATGGGAATGACTGAATCATGCCAACCTGAGCTTCCAGCAACCAGTCTCCACCCAAATCAATAGCACCAGTTAAAGTTGTTGAAGCTGCAACATTCAGGCCCGTTAATCCAGCCAGTTGCTCAATAAAGGCTCGGCCTATTTTTCCTTGTGCTACTTCACAACCGTAGAGCAATAGGTCGCCACAGTGATTCAGATGCCTGCCAATCGCGTTTAATTGTTCCGTATAATTTTCCAGATTGGCACTATTTAACGGAGTAGCGCCCAGCATCAATGTCCCCGGTTTTCCGTGTGAAATAATATCTATCGAATCTAGTCCTACTCTGTCTTGCAAAACAGCAAGTATTTGCATCACGCCATCTTGGTTTGCATCCAGCACAATCCTCTCTGCATCAGTGGGTAGTTGTGAAACCAGACTTTGGTATTCGGCTACATTTGAATCAATAAAAACGATGCGATGGGTCATGGGTATTTCTCCGAAGATTTAACAGGCCGTTGAAAAACTATCTGCATTGCCGCTGCGGTGTTAAAAACAGGCTCAAAATGCTCATTTATCATGTATAACCTGCGCTTTTTCGCCTATTTTTGCCTTGCATCGGCTGCCTCGAAAACGTTTCTCAACGGCCTGTTAAGGCGCGATTCTTAGATTAAGCAAGCTATCTGTTCTTCTGCTTTGGTTGCAGTGTAGCAAAGAGCTGGGTAGTGAAGTGAAAATCATTTGTCCCTACATTCGATGATACTCTTAGGACAAATGTCCTGATTTTATGGTTTAACAGGCTAATTGAAAAAACGTATTCGAGGCAGCCGATGCAAGGCAAAAATAGGAGAAAAAGCGCAGGTTATGCTTAATAAAAATGCTATGAATCCCCAGATGGTTCTATGTTCTTATGGTAGCCATTTACTCGCTTTGTCAGGGGGAGTCATTCCAATAGTTCTTCTTATTGCAGTACTGACAACGCTTTCAGGTTGTGCGATAGAAAAGCGAGAAATACCGCTACAACAGGAATCAGCCGCTAATTATGCCGATCACCCTTTATCGACGATACCCTACAATAGAAAAGACTGGCCGCACTGGATAGATGCTGATGGCGATTGCCAGAACACCCGGCAAGAATTATTAATTGCTACCAGCCAAAAACCAGTTCAATTCAAAGATTCAAGACATTGTACGGTTATCTATGGCGAATGGTATGGAGTTTATACGGGCAAGACATTCACCAAAGCTTCGGACGTGGATATTGATCACATAGTACCGCTGGCACATGCTCATAGACATGGTGCGGGCAAATGGACAAAGGCGCAACGCAGAACATTTGCAAATGACTTTGAAAATCTTTTGGTAGTGAGTGATTTCATCAATAGATCCAAATCAGACAAAGCTCCGCATGAATGGCTGCCGCCATTAAAATCTTACTGGTGCGAGTATGGGGAGCGATGGGAGCGTATCAAGGATAAGTACAGACTGTGGTATAGCAAACAAGAGCGTATGACATTGAATCAACTGGCTGAGACTTGCTTGTAGAGTAGTTTGCTGCACTGATGGCATGCCAAAATTGAGCAATGGTTTTTACATGAGGCCGGAATTGAGTTTGTGTCAAAGCCAGCAGGGTTGCATGTAACGAGGCTATAAACGTAACTACAAATAATTCTTGACTTCAATAATAAACGTAACTGCATTTATACATGAAAGTGACTTGTGATGCTGCGAAAGATTATATTGCGTGGTTTATGTTGATCGTGAAGATGAACGAAGAATAATCAGTTTGCGCAAAGCTAACCAAAGAGAGTTTGACTATTATGAGCAAGAAATTAATTAGACCCACTGATATCGAGGAAGCGCAAATTAACGCAGCCGCCCTTGCTGATCCTGACAACCTGCCTTTAACAGAGAAAGAATTTCAGCAATTCCGGCGAACGCCAGGAAGGCCGCAAGGAAGCGGAAAGAAGGAGCAAGTAACGATTCGGATAGATACAGAAATTCTGGAACAATTCAGAGCTACCGGCAGCGGCTGGCAAACTCGCATCAATGACGCATTAAGGGATTGGATCAAGTAACACTGACAAGGAGTGTTTGTAACGGATTTGCCAATATAGATTATTACGTTTTTAAAACATAATGGGGAAAATAAGACAAGCGCAACGAATATTCAAATGTTAATTAACTTCATTTTTATAGGATCCAATCAGCATTTCAGCAAAAAAATTATCAGCACTGCCAATGGATATACAGATTTGTGACAAAATCATTGCCGCCTCTTTTGGTGCAAAAGTGTAGTCATTTCTTCCGAAAGAAATTAAAATTTTATCATCTAAGCGCCTAAGCATATTACGCGTACGATAGTCTGCTAGAAATCGTAATACATGTCTCGGTGATTCTGTTAATTGTAATATTGGATCGATCACTTGGAATTTCTCAGAATAATCCATAGGATTTAATATTCCAATGCCTGCAAATTGTGAACCGTGATAATTACGATGAAGTATAGTGAAAAATTGTAATGACCCAAATAGTCGCACAATGGCATAAGTTCTACCGCTTTTGGGACAAGCTTCAATATAAATCGTATGTGCTAACGGAGGAACGGCAGAATCAAGGAGAGAATAATGATTGTAGTCAATACGAACCTCGTGATAATTTCTCTTAGAATCAGATAGGTAAAGTAGTACATTATCTTCAATGATCGCTTGATCCATATTCATTCTGCGACAATATGCTACACACATCTTTAAAATAAAACGGCGAAAATCTTCATCAAGAGAAAGGTTAAACCTATATCTAGTAATGTTAACTTTCTCTTTAGTCGCAACAAGTTTGATTATTGATTTACCATGGGCTTCTAACTCCTTAATTTTCTGTTGGGCGGTTTTTAAATCAGGCATATCCAAGCTCATGATTCCAGATTCATTCTTGATTAGAGTTGTTTTTGAAAGACATGCCAAAATTTTATTAGTTTTTTTATCTCTTTTTAAATCATAAGATAGTCCTGTAGTTTCGTGAGTAAAAGCCTTCTTCCATAAAATTGGTTTTCGAAATGACATACCGCAGCCTTCCAGCATAAAAAAAAGGGGTGCGAATTGTTTAGATATACGTCCTTCGAAATCGTGACCAAATTGGTTATTGCAGCGCTGACATGAAAGCACAGTTTCGGTGCCACCAAGAAAATCTGAAAAAATATGATCGTCACTAGTTGCATGGGAAATACGACAATAAGGACAGAAAGAACTCTCAAGCATATAATTGATTAGAAAAATAAAAATAATCACATATTCAATTTCAAAGATCAATGAATCATTTTTGAGAAACAAGGGAATATTGAAGTTCTGATTAATACTTTGAACGTATTGGATTGAGTTTCTGTAATAGTAGCCATTTATACCTCATTCTAAGTGTACCGAAAATGTACCGAATGGGTATTCAGTGGATAGAAGGTAGGAGCTAGGTTACTGATTTATTGGCGCCCTGAAGACGAATCGAACGTCCGACCTACCCCTTAGGAGGGGGTTGCTCTATCCACTGAGCTACCAGGGCGAACTTGGTATTTTACGCTAATATCACACGATGAATAAGCCTGATCAGACGAATCCTGCGCAACCAGTCGTTTCAAGACAACTACCTAGAACTGTGATTGTTCTCGGATTGGCCAGTTTTTTCAATGATTTTGCTTCGGATATTGTTTGTGCCGCTGATCCCGATTTTGCTGGCGACTGTGTTGTCTGCAGGCCTATTGCGCTGGGATTGATTGAAGGAGTTGCGGATGCGCTGGCTTGTTTTCTGAAATTGTGGGCGGTTCGGCATTCCGATGTGATGAGCGGGCGGCGTAAAGGACTGGT